>JAZNHI010000033.1:0-30483 GCA_045576895.1 Clostridia bacterium
TCCGAAACAATGCAGAAGGGTGACTGGAAAACCAAGCTGCACTTTTGCTGCGCGTTCGGTCACGAGTTCGAAGCAAGCCCGCGGCTCGTGCTGGAGGGCGGGCACTGGTGTCCGGAATGCGAACGCAGGAGCTGGAACTACGGCGCGCGCGCCAAGGTCGACCCGTTCTTCGCGCAGGTCTGGGATCCGCTGCACGAGCCGGACGAGCTGCGAGAGTATCCGAAGGAAGTCACGGAGCTGGACGTATAAATTGTGTTGTATGCGTACGATTCAAGATTTTTTCTTGATGTATGGACGCAATCGGGTGTATAATCATTCTGCAGAACAGCTTCGGGAGGCGGTTGGATGAAACACTTGAAGGAAAAACCATGGTTCAATTTCACGATTGCAGCGTGCATCGCCGTCATTCTGTATGTCGTACTGACGCATCTTCCGGGCGTCCGGGAGGGAATCAGGACGTTCCTCGGGTATTTCAGACCGGTGATCCTCGGCTGCGTGATCGCGTATCTCATCAATCCGCTGTCAAAGCTGTATGAGCGCAGTGTCTTTCGCCGCATCAAGAAGGAAAAAACACGGGAATCCTTGTCTACCGTACTTGCATTCATCACGGTGGTCCTGTTCCTCGCGCTTCTGATGCTGATTCTGATTCCGCAGCTGATCGAAAGCATCAGCATGTTCGTTGCAAATCTGGATACGTACGCGACGACGGTCAACGACGTGCTCGATCGGATCGGCGTTTCCGCTTCGACCTTGCATCTGGACCATGTGATCAGCTCCTCCGAAGCGATTCTTGAGACGGTAACGGATTACGTCAAAAACAATCTCAACACGATCCTCAGCATGTCGGTCAGCGCCGGAAAAGAAGTGCTGCTGTTCTTGATCGCATTTCTGCTGTCGATCTATCTGCTCTGTTCAAAGCGCCGCCTGAAGGACGGCGGAAAGCGCTTGCTCAGGGCGTCCGTCAGCGAAAGCAGATATGAAAAGATCAAGGACTTCTTTGCAAAGAGCCACAAAATCTTCAACCGCTATATCGCGTTCAATCTGCTGGACAGCCTGATCATCGGATGCGTGAACGCGCTCTTTATGACGATCCTCGGCATGCCGTACGTCGGCCTCGTCTCGTTCGTGGTGGCGGTCACCAACCTGATCCCGACCTTCGGACCGGTCATCGGCGCGGGCATCGGCGGGTTCGTGCTTGTGCTGGTCAAGCCGTGGTATGCGCTTGCGTTCCTGATCTTCACGGTCGTGCTGCAGTGCATCGACGCCTATTTCATCAAGCCCAAGCTGTTCGGGGACTCCCTCGGCGTTCCGGGACTGTGGATCCTGGTCGGCATTGTGATCGGCGGCAGGATGTTCGGGATTGTCGGCATCCTTCTTGCGATCCCCGGCGTCGCGATCCTGGACATGCTGTATAAGGAGTATTTCATGCCCTGGCTGGAAGCAAGACGCAAGCCGGACAGCGGATCGCCGCCCGAACACACGGAAGAGTGATTCCGTACAGAAATTCCATGAGCCGAGGCAACACGCTTCGGCTCTTTTCTTGCATCGACGGGCGGGATATGGTAAACTGATCTCATCAATCGGGGGCAAAAGGACAGCGGGGCAATGGAGCAAACGGCAAAGCGGATCGGGATTTGGGCCTTTTCCGGAACGGGGAACACCTTAAAATGCGCAAGGGCATTGAAAACGGCACTGATCGAACGCGGCGTATCGGTCGGCTTTCACGAGATCGCGGACGGGACGGAAAGGGCGGAGGAGCGCGACCTTGTGATCTGCTATCCGGTCTACGGCTTCAATATGCCGCGCATTTTGAAAACCTTCTGCCGCAATCTCAAAAGAGGCGGGAACATCTGGTTTCTGAAAACCTCCGGCGAGCCGCTGCATCTGAACGACAATTCCTCCGCGGAACTGATCCGCATTCTCCGAAAGAACGGGTACGCGATCAAGGGCGAGTTCCATTTTATCATGCCCTACAACATGGTCTTCCGACACACGGACGAACTGGCGTCACGCATGTGGGAGACGGCGAAGGAACGCATCCCGGACGCAGCAGAAAGGATCGCAAACGGAGAGGAAGCGCCGATCGCCGCGCCGCTTTCCGCGAAGATCGTTTCCGGGCTCTGCCGCGTCGAGCATTGGTTCTATCCGAGAAACGGCAGGCTGTTCCGCATCGATCCCAAGAAGTGCGTCCGCTGCCAGAAGTGCGTGAAAAACTGTCCGACGAAGAACATCACGTTTGAAAACGGAAGATTTCGCTTCGGCAAAAGCTGCATCGGCTGCGTGCGCTGCTCGTTCAACTGCCCGACCGGCGCGATTCACATCGGGCTCATCGACTTCATGCGCGTCACCGGTCCCTACGATTTCACCCGCGACCCGAAATTCGCAGCGCTCGGGCGCTACTGCAGAAAATCCTACGAGCGTTATTTCGCCGGCAAACGGGATTGACGCAAGCGACGCTGAGGCTTTCCATCGATGCGCGAAACAAGATTATATATTTTTACGAAATCGATTAAGATTTTTCTTGACAAGTCGGATCAGGGGCATTTATAATGAAACCGTCCGAAAAAGGACGGTTGTTTTTTCAATCGGTCGGACCTCGCGCACTCCACTGTATGCACGGGGAACGGCTGAAGATAAAGGAGGAAAATGTCCCCTCGGCTTGGGGTGCGGCAGTGTGGAGACCTGTCGCAAAGCGCGGCCGACGTATGCGCGGCGCGCGAGACGGTTCGTTGATGAAGATCGGGGCCGTTGAAGTCAAATGCAGTATGGCAGATTTGTCACTCAGAAACATCAAGAAGGTTTACGACAACAAGGTCACGGCTGTCGACGATTTCAATCTTGAGATCAAGGACAAGGAATTCGTCGTATTCGTCGGTCCGTCCGGTTGCGGCAAATCCACGACGCTCCGCATGATCGCGGGACTCGAGGAGATCTCCGGCGGCGAACTGTACATCGACGGCAAGCTGGTCAACAGCGTTGCGCCGAAGGATCGCGATATCGCGATGGTCTTCCAGAACTACGCGCTGTACCCGCACATGACGGTGTATCAGAACATGGCGTTTGCGCTGAAGCTGCGCAAGATGCCGAAACAGGAGATCGACAAGAAGGTCCGTGAAGCCGCAGAGATCCTCGGCATCACCGAGTATCTGGATCGCAAGCCGAAGGCGCTTTCCGGCGGACAGAGGCAGCGCGTTGCGATCGGCAGAGCCATCGTGCGCGCACCGAAGGTCATGCTGATGGACGAACCGCTCAGTAACCTCGACGCAAAGCTCAGAAACCAGATGCGTGCAGAGATCATCAAGCTCCGTCACCGCATCAATACGACGTTCATCTATGTCACGCACGACCAGACCGAGGCGATGACGCTGGGCGATCGCATCGTCATCATGAAGGACGGCTTCATCCAGCAGATCGGCACCCCGCAGGAGGTGTTCAACCATCCGGACAATCTCTTTGTCGCAGGCTTTATCGGTTCGCCGCAGATGAACTTCTTCGACGCCGATCTGGAACGCGGCGCAGACGGTTACAGCGTGCGCATCGGCGACGTTCGTTTCGCTCTGAACGGTGTACAGCAGCAGGCGCTGAAGGATAACGGCGTCGAACCGCAGAAGATCGTGCTCGGTATCCGTCCGGAGCATATCTCCCTTTGCGCGGCGGACGAGCGGATGCCGCATATCGATGCGGTCGTCGACGTCTGCGAGATGATGGGATCCTCGATGCATCTGCATGTCAACGCAGAAGGAAAGGATGTTGTGCTCGTGCTGCAAACGGTCGATCTTCCGATCGAAAAGCGTTCCGGCTTTGCATACGGAGAGCCGATCAGCATCACGTTCGACAGCGAGCTGATGCATCTGTTCTCCGCAGAGACGCAGAAAAACTTGATCTGAGGCAGCAAAATCAGAAAGAACCTTGCCCGAAAAGCAAGGTTCTTTCTTTTATCAGGAAGGAAATGAAGAATATGCAAAGGGAGCGGATCAGATCGTCCGTTCAACGGTGCAGACCGGTGCGTCGGTCAGCGGGACGGTGTTGCCCGATACCGGCTTTCCGTTGACGATCAAGCCTTTGTTTTCGCCGCGGCGGACCGTGATGTCGTATCGCGTGCTGCGGAACAGACGGGAGAGACGGTAGCCGTCCATCGTGTCCGGCAGGCAGGGATCGACGATCAGTCCGTCGTAGTCCGGACGAATGCCGAGGATGCCCTGGCTGACGGCGACGAACGACCATGCCGCGGTGCCGGTCAGCCATGCGTTCTTGGCTTCGCCGTACGTTTTCGCGTCGCGTCCTGCGATCGTCTGGCTGTAGCAATAGGGCTCGGTGCGGTGGATCTCGCTCTTGTCCTCAATATAGGCAGGCGCGTTGCGCTTATAGAGATCGAACGCGCCGTTGCCGTCCTTCACGGTGCAGTACGCCAGCGTGATCCACGGATTGTTATGGCAGAAGACGGAGCCGTTCTCCTTATAGCCCGGAGGATACGAGGAGATCTCGCCAAGATAGTCGTGATACTCCGTATAGCAGGGATGCAGCACCTCGATGCCGAATTCGTTGCCGAGCAGCGCTTCGGTCGACGCAAGCGCGCGCTTGCCGTATTCCACGCCGCCGATGCCTGCCATCACGCAGAAGCCCTGCGGCTCGATGAAGATTTTGCCTTCGTCGTTCTCACGGCTGCCGATCGGGCGCTCGAAGGCATCATACGCGCGGCGGAACCATTCGCCGTCCCAGCCGAATTTCAGCGTTGCCTGCTCGATCTCTTCGACGGACGCTCGGACGCCTGCCGCTTCCTCAGACAATCCGATCCGATCGCACAGCGCGGCGTATTCCTTGCCGTATTTCACAAACATGCCCGCGATAAAGACGCTTTCCGCCTTGCCGCTCTCAAAGTTCGAGCAGGTCTGGAAGCTCTCGCCCGGCGTCAGACTGAAGCAGTTCAGGTTCAGACAGTCGTTCCAGTCGGCGCGTCCGATCAGCGGCAGTCCGTGCGGACCGCGGTGCTCGACCGTGTAGCGGAGACTGCGGCGCAGATGCTCCATGAGCGGGACTTCGGTGCCAGCTTCGTTGTTGAACGGCGTCGGCACGTCGAGGATCGAGAAATCGCCGGTCTCGCGGATATACGCGCAGGTGCAGGCGATGAGCCACAGCGGGTCGTCGTTGAAGCCGGAACCGATGTCGGCGTTGCCGCGCTTGGTCAGCGGCTGATACTGGTGATAGGTGCTGCCGTCCGCAAACTGGATCGACGCAATGTCGATGATGCGCTCGCGCGCACGCTCCGGGATCAGATGCACAAACCCGAGAAGGTCCTGACAGCTGTCGCGGAAGCCCATGCCGCGGCCGGTGCCGCTTTCATAATAGGAAGCGCTGCGGGACATGTTGAACGTGACCATGCACTGGTACTGGTTCCAGATGTTGACCATGCGATCGAGCTTTTCCTCGCTGCTTTGCACCGTGAAACGGGACAGCAGGGAAGACCAGTATGCTTTGAGCGTATCCATCGCGGCGTCGAACTGCGCTTCGGTTTCGAACGCGGCAAGCATGGCGTGCGCTTTTTCCTTATTGATAACGTTCAGCGATTCGAACTTTCTGTCCTCCGGGTTTTCGACATAGCCGAGACGGAAGAGCAGGGTCTTCGACTCGCCGGGCGCAAGGACCACGGAAAGCCGCAAAGCGGCGATCGGCGCCCAGCCCGCGGCAACGCTCATGAACGAAGTGCGGCTTTCGACCGCCTGCGGTTCGCTCCAGCCGCGGAAGCGTCCGAGGAACGTGTCGCGGTCGGTATCGAAGCCGTCGATCGGCGCGTTGACGGAATAGAAGGCATAGTGATTGCGGCGTTCGCGGTATTCGGTCTTGTGATAGACCGTGCCGCCCTCAATCTCGACCTCGCCGATGTTCCAGTTGCGCTGGAAGTTCGTCGAATCGTCGACCGCGTTCCAAAGACACCATTCGGTCACGCCGTACAGGGTCAGCCGCTTTTGGGAATCGCTCTCGTTTTTCAGGACCAGCTTCTGCACCTCCATGTCGGTGTGCATCGGAACGGCGACGGTCAGCGACGCAGTGACGCCGTTCTTTTTGCCCTCAAAGACGGAATAGCCGAGACCGTGACGGCAGCGATACGCGTCGAGCGGCGTCTTTGCCGGCAGGAACGCCGGGCTCCACACCGTCTCGCCGTCGCAGATGTAGAAGCAGCGGCCGCCCTCGTCGTGCGGAACGTTGTTGTAGCGGAACCGCGTAATGCGCCGGAGCTTTGCATCCTTATAAAAACTATAGCCGCCGCAGGTGTTGCTGATCAGCGAGAAGAACCCGTCGTTCCCGAGATAGTTGATCCAGGGAAGCGGCGTGTCCGCCCGCGTGATGACGTACTCCTTTGCAGCGTCGTCGAAATATCCGTATTGCATCCGATCACCTCGTCCAAATGATTACTTAATCGATTAAGTACATTATACGCACAACGACGAAAAAAGGCAAGAGGTAATTTGAGAAATCTGCATATTTTCCGGAAAGCGAGGGAGAAATTGCATTTCGGCATCGAAAATCCTTGAAAAAAGTATGAAAAACCTCTTGACGAACGTACAGGACGACGTTATAATGAGCTTGACGAAATCGATTAAGATTATATCTTTTTGAAAGGGGACGGCGCATGGTCACCATAACGGACATTTCCAAGGCATGCGGCGTATCCCGCGCAACGGTCAGCAAGGCGCTCAACGGCGCGCCGGACATTGCACCGAAGACGGCAGAGCGGATCCGTGAGCAGGCGAAAACGCTCGGGTATCTGCCAAACGCAACGGCGAGAGCCCTGAAGGTCGGCAGAAGCTACAACATCGGCGTTCTGTTCTCGGACACGACGGGCGGCGGCATTTCGCACGAATACTTCTCGCAGATTCTCGAGAGCGTGAAGGCGGAGGCGGAACGGCTCGGTTACGACATCACGTTCATCAGCAAGGATCTCGGCGCGATGTCGATGGACTACTACGAGCACGCGAAGTACCGCAGCTGCGACGGCGTAGTCATCGCCTCGGCGGACTTCCAGGATCCGGCGATCGTCCGGCTCGCAACGAGCGAGATCCCGACGGTAACGCTGGATTACGTGTTTGACAGCCGGACGTCGATCCTTTCGGACAACGTTCGCGGCATGGAAGCACTGGTGCGGTTCGTATACGAGAACGGACACCGGAAGCTGGCGTTCATTCACGGCGAGATGACCTCGGTCACGCAGAAGCGCATCGCAAGCTTCAAAAAAACCTGCGCGGCGCTCGGGATCACGGTCCCCCCGGAATTCATCCGGCCGGCGGTATACCACGATCCCAGATCGAGCGGTCTTGCGACAAGAGCGCTTCTGGAGCTTCCGGAAAAGCCCACCTGCATCTTCTATCCGGACGACCTGTCGTTCCTCGGAGGGATGAGCGAGCTCGAGCGTCACGGCATTTCGGTCCCGCGGGACATGAGCGTCGTCGGATACGACGGCATCCCGCTCTCACAGGTGCTTCGTCCGAAGCTCACGACCTACCGGCAGGGGGCGACGGAGATGGGCACCGAGGCGGCAAGGCTGCTGATCGAACAGATCGAGCATCCGGACACATGGCTGCCGCAGCAGGTTATGGTGGAAGGCGAGCTTCTGCCGGGCAGCACCGTCCGCAACATCGGTTGAAACGCGCAAGCGTTTTGATATAAAGGAAAGAGGAGCCGAAAAGGTTTCAAAAAACAAAATAAAAAAGGAGTAACAATCATGAAAAAACTGGTCGCAATCCTGATCGCAGCGCTGATGCTCGTCGGCATCGTCGCCTGTGGCACAAAGCCCGCGGATAAGCCCGCAGAGCAGCCCGCAGAACAGCCCGCAGAGACTGTTGCACAGGGCAAGGTGTTCAACATCTATGCCTGGAATGAAGAATTCAAGGGATTCTTCGAGAAGTACTACACCGTTCCGGAAGGCGTCACCGTCAACTGGATCATCACCCCGAGCGACAACGGCGCTTATCAGCAGAAGCTCGACGAAGCGCTCCTGAATCAGGCGAACGCGGCGAATGACGACAAGATCGACCTGTTCCTCGCAGAAGCGGACTACATCGGCAAGTATGTCGATTCCGACTACACGATGGACATCAGCAAGATCGGCTTCACCAATGCCGACACGATGTATGAGTACACCATCAAGGCAGCTTCCGACAAGAACGGCGTCTGCAAGGGCGTTTCCTTCCAGTGCTGCCCGGCAGCTGTCATCTATCGCAAGAGCATTGCGAAGGATGTTCTCGGCACCGATAATCCCGCAGAAGTCCAGGCGGCTATCGATTCCTGGGAGAAGTTCGACGACGTAGCGGCGAAGGCAAAGGAAAAGGGCTACTACATGACCGCTTCCTTCGCAGAGACCTTCCGCGCATTCTCCAACAACTGCACCATGCCGTGGGTTGACGCAAACGACAACCTCCAGTTTGACCCGCAGATCACCAAGTGGATCGAGCAGACCGACAAATACATCAAGAACGGCTACACCCTGACCGCAGGCGTTTGGGATGCGGAAAAGACCAACGAGATGTTTGCGGAAGGCAAGACCATGTGCTTCTTCGGACCGGCATGGTACTACAACTTCTGCATGACCAACGCAATGGATCCCGAGAAGGGCTGCGTCGGTGACTGGTGCATCGTCAAGGGACCGCAGGCATACTTCTGGGGCGGCACGTGGCTGCTGGCAGCAACCGGTTCCGACAACACCGAAATGCTGAAGGACATCTTTGAAACGTTCACCAAGAACGAGGACGTCTGCACGAAGCTCGTTCAGAACGAAGGTCAGTATCCGAACAACACCAAGGTTGCAGAGAAGTTCGCAAACGATCCGAGCTGGGGCAACACCATGATCCTCGACGGTCAGAACGACACCGCGATCTTTGCAGAGCTTGCGAAGGACATCAAGTGGGAGAACCACACCAACTATGACCAGATCCTGAACGAGGGTCTGCAGAACAAACTGCAGGAGTACTTCAACGGTTCCGTCGATTACGACACCGCGATGAACAACTTCTATCAGCTGATCAAGGAAACCTATCCGAACATCAAGCTGCCTGCGTAATCTGACAGCATACTGCGGCAGGGGCTTCCCCTGCCGCAGTGTTTCATCTGAACTTCTCGGAGGAGAATCCTATGGAAAAGATCCAAACGGGAACCGGCAAAAAGCTGAAGTCCGTGAGCTATGCAAAATGGGGGTACATTTTCATAGCGCCGTTCTTCATCGCCTATATCATCTTTACGCTTGTCCCGCAGTTATTGACCGTATACAACAGTTTTTTTGAGACATATCGTATCGGCCTTCAGCAGGTCGGACCGAACTTTGTCGGACTGGGCAACTACAAAGCGCTGTTTCAGCCCGACGCGAACGGAACGATCCTGATCTTAAAATACGCGCTGAACACGCTGATCCTATGGATCGCGGGCGCGGTGCCGCAGTTTGTCATCGCAATGCTGCTGGCGCTGTTCTTTACGAGCACACGTCTCAATATCAAGGGACAGAGCTTCTTCAAGACGGTCATCTACATGCCGAACCTCATCATGGCGGCGGCATTCTCGATGCTGTTTTACACGCTGTTTTCCCGCGTCGGACCGATCCAGGCGCCTCTCGAAAACTGGGGCGTCATCGACCACACCTTCGACTTCTTCGCCATCCGCGTCAGCGTGCGCGGCATGATCGCGCTGATGAACTTCCTCATGTGGTTCGGCAACACGACGATCGTACTGATGGCGGGTATCATGGGCATCGACCAAAGCCTGTTTGAGTCGGCGACGATCGACGGCGCAAACTCCGTGCAGGTGTTCTTCAAGGTCACGATGCCGCTTCTGATGCCGATCTTCGTCTACTGCCTGATCACGGCAATGATCGGCGGCATTCAGATGTTCGACGTGCCGCAGGTCCTGAGCAAGGGCGACGGCGTGCCGAATGGGACTACGAGAACGCTCGTCATGTACCTGAACGGCTATCTGAAGACCAGAAACCTCGGCATGTCCGGCGCGATCTCCGTGATCATGTTCATTATCACGGGCGGTCTCGGCGCGATCGTTTATAAGATGCTCTCTGCGCCGTACAAGGATCAGAGCCGCAAGCACAGAGAAAGAAAGGGGAACGTCCTATGAACAAGAAAATCAGCGACAATACCCTCGGAAAAATCAAGCTGACGATCCTTCGAGTGATCGTGTATGCGATCCTCGTGTTTCTGACGTTCCTTTGTCTGTTCTTCTTCTACCTGATGATCGTCAACGCATCGCGGTCGAACGCGGAGCTTGCAACAGGCTTTTCGATCCTGCCGAAGGGCAATTTCTTCGTCAACCTGAAGAATGCGTGGAACGACGCTTCGATCAACATCCCGCGCGGCATGCTGAACAGCCTGATCATTGCGGTGAGCAGCGCGCTCATCACGACCTATTTCTCCGCGTTGACCGCATACGGCATTCATGCGTATGAATTCCGCGGCAAAAAGCTTGTGTTCACGTTTATCATGGCGATCATGATGATCCCGTCACAGGTGTCGGCGCTCGGCTTTCTGCAGCTGATGACCAAGTGGAATCTGACGGACAGCTACATTCCGCTGATCGTGCCCGGCATCGCGGCGCCGGTCGTGTTCTTCTATATGAAGCAGTACATGGAAAGCGTGCTGCCGCTTGACGTCATCGACGCGGCGCGCGTGGACGGCTCGAACGAGTTCCGCACGTTCAACACGATCGTGCTGCCGATGATCAAGCCCGCGATCGCGGTGCAGATGATCTTCTCGTTCGTAAGCTCGTGGAACAACTACTTCATTCCCGCGCTGCTGCTGAACAAGGCGGAGCTCAAGACCGTTCCGATCATGATCGCGCAGCTGAGAAGCGCGGACTACAGCAAGTTCGATATGGGCAAGGTGTACATGTTCATCCTTCTGGCGATCCTGCCGGTTATGATCGTTTACATCATCCTGTCCAAGTCGATCATTAAAGGCGTTACCGCAGGCAGTGTTAAAGGGTAATGTTGATTCATTGCCTTCCCTCCTGAAAACCGCTCTGGTCATGCAGAGCGGTTTCTTTCGGAAAAACGGTATTTCAGAATAGGAGCAATCAGATGAGAATTTGGAACGGTTACCAAAGGGGCGTTAACCTCGGCGGCTGGTTTTCGCAGTGCGACCACACGCAAAAACGGTATGATACCTTCATCCGCGACGCGGATTTCGCGGTGATCAAGGGCTGGGACGCGGATCACGTGCGCGTGCCGATCGACTACGAGCTTCTGGAGGACAGAAGCGGCGCGCCGATCGAGGACGGATACCGGCGTCTCGAAAAGACGATCGACCTGTGCAGGCGGAACGGGCTCAACATGATCCTCGATCTGCACAAGACGGCGGGCTTTTCCTTCGACGCAAACGAGGGAGAAGCGGGATTCTTTGACAACGAAGCGTACCAGGAACGGTTTTACCGGCTTTGGGAACGCATTGCGGCGCGTTTCGGAAACAACGCGGATATGCTGGCGTTTGAGCTTCTGAACGAGGTCACGGAAAAGGAATACTGCAACACGTGGAACCGGATCGCAGCGGAATGCATCCGCCGCATCCGTGCGATCGCGCCGGACGTCTGGATCCTCGTCGGCGGGTATTATCACAACAGCGCCGTCGCGGTCAAGGACATTGACGTGCCGAATGACGGCCGCATCGTCTATAACTTCCATTGTTATGAACCGCTGATCTTCACGCATCAGGGCGCGGACTGGATCTCCACAATGGATCCCGCGTTCCGCATCCCGGTCACGGCGACCTTTGCGGAAATGGCGGAGGCGGATGTTCGCATGGGAACGCTGTCCTGCGCAGGGTACGACCGGTTCCCGCTCGATACGGTGCTTTCGCCCGCGTATTTTGAAGCGTTCATGGCGGAAGCCGTGTCGGTTGCCGAACAAAAGAACGTGCCGCTGTACTGCGGCGAATACGGCGTGATCGACCGCGCAAACCCGGAGGACGCCGTCGCATGGTTCCGTATGATCCATATGGCGTTTGAAACATACGGCATCGGACGCGCCGCGTGGAGCTACCGCGAAATGGACTTCGGTCTTTCCGACGCGCGCATGGACGCCGTGCGGGAAGAATTGCTGCGGTATCTGTGATTATCAGAAAAGCCTCTTCAGAGGAGATTTGGTAAGGGGTTTTTCAAAATCGCGAGCAAGCGTGCAATGCAATGAACAGGCGTTAGAAACCCGCCAAATGCGGATAGATGAAAAGCAGGGGGTAAACCCTGCTTTTCCGAGATCTCTGTTTTGTAGTATGCCTTGCACATCAGTTGGTTTTTTTAGTATATGGGAAAGATACCTCTATATTGCTCTTACTAATACTTACATTCATTTCCATTTTTTCATTGCTTAAAAATGTGAACTGTTCATATAGTGTTCCCATATCCGTACTATACAAAGCACCTTGTTTATCAAACGTGCGTGAACCGTCTGCTTGAACTGTACAATTATAGAACCAACCTTTATCGTGGCCCATTGCAAACCCCATGTCCATTTTATTGAATAGCATATGTTTGCTATCTATTGTTGTAATCTTTCCATCATACTTAAAATTGAAGGTATTGGTTGTTGTCCTATTTTCAATAGTAATTGTCATTTGTGAAAACAGCGGTCGCCATTCTTTACCATTCTTTGCTTTTGCAAGTTGCACATCACAAACCCATGTTCCACAGATTCCAACATATGGTGCAAGGATGTCCATTCTTTCCTTAACATCTTTATACGTTTCAGGAAGTTGTGAATAGTATTCAAATGCTTTATCTATTTCATTTTGAGAATCACATTCTAATGCAAGTGAATATATACGTTCATTTTCTGCTTCTTGTTTCTCTGCTTCTACTCTTGCTTGTTCTGTGGCTTCTTCTTCTGCAATAAGAGTAGCAAGGTCGGATTCAGCCTTTTCTAAAATGGAATAGTTTTCTACCTCTGCCTTTTGTTTATCTGTTAATGTATCATAATATACGCGCGCGGCACTTATTTTATCTTTACTTTGCATATCAACGATTCCGATAGATAGTATTAATTCATCCGCTTTTGATGCTTCTGTGCTTTTACCACATGCAATAGATAATAGCATTAATAAAGCAAATAGTATGACGATATACTTTTTCATAAGTCCCTCCTAATATAGTTAAATTAAAAGCAACGTGTAAACGTTAAAACTAAATATATAAGACCTACTACAACACCCGCAATAGAAGCAATAATACCTATCATTGCAAGAATATAAAAAAGTCTTGTATGCTTTCTGATTTCATCCAAACTTTCATTTACTTTATAGAGTTCCTCCAATATATCCTCATTCTGATATTGTTGCAATTCCATTTGCCTTTTTTGTTTATGGATAGTCTGATTTGTTTCCATATTTACCCCTCCTTATTAACTTGTTTAGAATTATGTTTCTTATACCAACCAACAAAATGATACTGTTATGATAATTACATTCCCCCTATCAAATATTTGTTGCTTATGTTTACAACAAAAAAGTGCGCAGCCGGAGCCGCGCACGAAAAACGCAAGCTCCTATTGCTGCCACACAATTCTTTAACATCCTAAGAGAACGCAAAGATGGAGAATGCGTTTTTGCCGGAGCTAACGCGGTTCTCTCAGGATAATATGGAATTGTGTGGCAATAAGGATTATATCACGAGGGATATAGAATCGCAATGGTTTTTGAGATTTTGCGGTATTCCTCAACGCTTTTTGAAAAAGAAAGCGCACGTCCCGACGAAGGAGGGTATCACCGCCGCAAGGTGGTGAGTAAGTGCGCCCTTCCAGAAAGCGGCTTCCCCTTGAGGGGGAGCCGGCAACGAAGTTGACTGATGAGGTGTTCAGGGAAGCGAGCGCAATGCGTTCGTCCGATCCGTAAGAGCTGATGCTTTTAGATATCCACCTCATCCGGCTTCGCTCACGCTGCGCCACCTTCCCCTCAAGGGGAAGGCTTTTGGATGTGCTTGAAAACCACCTTTTAGAGAGCGCCTCTTCGGAGGCTTTTTTCTTGAATTTTGCCGCGAATCGCCGTATAATGGCAGTGTACAAAGGAGCTGTGTGATGAAAAAACGTTCCGACATGATCACAAACCTGTTTTTCCGGCTGCTTCCGGTGCAGATCCTTCTGCTTGCCATCGGAAGCATCAATTCCGTGATCGACGGCGTCATGGCGAGCAACTTCATCGGCGCGGACGCCATGACCGTGACCGGTCTCTACATGCCGCTCATCAAGGTTGCGGAGACGATCAACGTCGTGCTGCTGGGCGGGTCCCAGATTCTGTGTGGACAGTTCCTCGGCAAGAATCAGGTCGACCGCACGCGGAAGGTGTTTTCACTGGACATGATTCTGATCGTGTCGGTATCCGTGCTCTTTACATTGATTTCCCTGCTCTTTCCGATGCGCCTTGCCCGCGCGGTCGGCGCGAACGCGCAAAGCGCACAGGGGCTCAGAGACTATATCCTCGGAATGGCGATCGGCGTTCTGCCGCAGATGCTCGGCACGCAGCTGACCGCGTTTCTGCAGCTCGAACAGCAGCAGAAGCGCACCTATGTCGGGATCGGGCTGATGATGCTCGTCAACGCCGCGCTCGATTATCTCTTCATCGTCGTGCTGCACATGGGAATGTTCGGGCTCGGGCTTTCGACCTCGATCAGCTACTGGGCGTTCTTCCTTGTGCTCGGTTCGTATTATTTCAAGAAAAAAGCGGTCATCCGGTTCTCGCCGCACGGTCTAAATCGGTCGGACCTTTGGTCGATCATTCGCATCGGCATTCCCGGCGCGATCACAACGCTGTGCCTGTCGATCCGCGGGTTCGTTCTGAACACGCTGCTGCTGCGTGTTTCCGGGGGCGACGGCGTTGCGGCGCTTTCCGCGCTGAATACGTTCGGCGGGCTTTTGTATGCGGTATCGGGCGGACTTGCGGCGACGACGCGGCTGCTGGTCAGCGTGTATGCAGGCGAGGAGGATCGCGACGGCATCGTAAGGATTATGAAAGCTGCGCTGTATAAAGGTGTTCCAATCGTGTGCGGCGTCGCGCTGCTGACCGCCTGTCTTGCGGTCCCGCTTACCCGTGCGTTCTTTCAGGATCCCGGCAGCAGCGTCTTTTTCCTGACGAAATGGCTGTTCCGGATCTATCCGCTGTGCATGCCGCTGTCCGCGGTCTGCGTGATCTTCACCAATTACAATCAGAGCATGGCGCGCATGAAGATCGTCCATGTGCTGTCCGTCATGGACGGACTTCTCGGCACGTGCCTTGCGTCGCTGGCGCTTGCGCCGCTGTGCGGCGCGATCGGCGTGTGGATCGCACATGTGCTGAACGGTGTGTTCACCACGATCGCCGTCGTTGTATATGCGATCCTCGTGCGGAAGCGGTTCCCGCGGTCGGCGGAGGATCTGATCGCGATCCCGGACGGCTTCGGCGTGCCGGACGAGCGAAGGCTTTCGATCCCGATCCGCGACGCGCAGGCGGTGACCAACGCGTCCGAACGGATCATGGCATTCTGCAGCGCGCGGGGGATCGATCGGAAGCATTCGTATTATGCGGGGCTGTGCATGGAGGAGCTGGCGGCAAACATCACGGAACACGGGTTCAACGACGGAAAGCCGCACACGGCGGAGATCCGCGTCGTGCAGAAGGACGACGGACTGCTGCTGCGCATCAAGGACGACTGCCGTGCGTTCAACCCGCAGGAGGCGATGGAACTGATGGATCCGAAGGATCTCACGCACAACATCGGTCTGCGCATCGTGCAGCGGTACGCAAAGAAGATGTACTATAACAGCGCTTTGGGTCTCAACGTGATCACGATCGAGCTGTAACCCGAACATTCACCGCTTATCGTCCGCGAATCTCTTTGATCCGAAGCAGCAGTTTCCGGACGTCCCGGTACCGTTCGCCGATGTCTGCGGCCTGACGGGGTATAAAGAGGATACAGGCATTTGGTTTTCATTTGCTCTGAAGCCCCTTGTTTCGGGGCTTTTTTGATTGCAAATACATCGGATCATGACTATAATAGAACTGTAAACCGGGAAAAGGAGATTATATGTATGAGCAGAGTCAACTATGGAGCAAAACCGATCATGCTGCCGCAGCCGGTCCTGATCATCGCGACCTACGACGAGAACGGCGTGCCGAACGCCATGAATGCCGCGTGGGGCATCACGACGGATTTTTCGGAGATCACGATCAGCCTTGGCAAGCATAAGACCACGGATAATCTGATGGTTAAAAAGGCGTTTACGGTCAGCATGGGCACGGAGGACACGGTGATCCCGTGCGATTACGTCGGGATCGAATCCGCGGCGAAGGTTCCCGAAAAGTTTTATAGAGCCGGCTTCCATGCCACAAAGAGCACGTTCGTCGACGCACCACTCATCGACGAGCTTCCCATGGCGTTGGAATGCAAAGTGAAGAGCTTCAGTGACGGCATCCTCGTCGGCGAGATCGTCAACGTGTCGGCGGATGAAAGCGTCGTGACCGACGGAAAAATCGATCTCAAAAAGCTGAAGCCGATCGCGTTCGATCCGTGCAACTATGCCTATGTCGGGCTCGGCGAAAAGGTGGGCAACGCGTTCAAGGACGGCGCAAAGCTGAAATAAACCGGAGTTTGACGGGGTATCCATATGCCGTATGAAGAATCCATTGTTGCCGAATGGATGGATCGGCTCAAAGGACTGAACGTCAGCACAAAAAAGATGTTCGGCTGCTATTGCCTGTATTGCGACGGGCAGGCAGTCGGCTGGATCCATGACAGCGTTCTTTCCCTGCGCGAGGTCGGGCTTACGTTTCTCCCCGAAGAGATCAAAAGACCGACGCCGAAAGACAAAATTCAGGAGTTGGTGATTCCTTTTGATTATATCGATGCCGAATGGCTTCCGAAGGCGGTTCAGGACACTGCCGATCTCCGGAAGAAACAGGTAACCCGCAATTTGAAGAGATAAGGAAAAACGCCGGAAGGATTCAGGCGCGGGTGTGGTAAACGGATCCCAATCAATCGGAATCCGTTGCGGTGATGCGGATGAAAAAAACGAGGGCTATCCTGTATGCAATCCTGGCGGCAGCATTTTATGCTGTCAATATTCCCGTGTCCAAACTGCTGCTGAACCGCGTCGGAGCCATGACTATGGCTGCGCTGCTATATCTCGGAGCCGGGATCGGGATCGGAATCGTATCGCTTTTTGATCGAAAAGAAAAGCGGGAAAAGCTGAACAGGAAGGATCTTCCGTTTGTGATCGGCATGATCGTGCTGGATATCGCCGCGCCGATCCTCCTGATGCTCGGATTATCCATGGGCTATGCGTCGAACGCCTCGCTGCTCGGTAATTTCGAGATCGTCGCAACGGCGCTGATCGCGCTTGCGATCTTCAGGGAAGCCGTTTCAAAGCGCCTGTGGCTTGCGATCGCGCTCATTACGCTTTCCAGCATTCTGCTTTCGTTTGACGGCGCGGAAAGCTTCCGCTTTTCATACGGTTCGCTGCTGGTGCTTGCGGCAACGATCTGCTGGGGATTCGAGAACAACTGCACAAGAAAAATCTCCTCGAAAAGCACGTATGAGATCGTTATTCTGAAAGGCGTTTTCTCCGGTCTCGGCGCATTGACGATCGCTTTGATTCAGAAAGAAACGGTGCCGTCGCTTCTTGATATTGCTCTGGCGCTTTTGTTGGGCTTCGTTGCCTACGGTCTGTCCATCTTTCTGTACGTCCGCGCGCAGAACGTCCTCGGCGCCGCAAAGACGAGCGCGTATTATGCAGTGGCGCCGTTCATCGGCGCGCTGCTGTCCTTTCTGTTCCTGAAAGAAAAACCGACATGGATGTACCTTGCCGCGCTTGCCGTCATGATCCTCGGAACGGTGCTGGTCGTGATGGATACGCTGATACGGAATCACGTCCATGTTCATACGCATACGTTCACCCATACGCACGACGGTTCAACGCATACGCATACGGTCACGCATTCCCATGCGCATAACCATTACATCACGGATGAAAACCACGGACACCGGCACACCCAAAGCGAGCTGGAAAAGCTGCCGGGCGCATTGCACCGGTAAAGAACCGTTTCAAAATCAGACAAAACAAAGCAATCCGGGACAGGATTTTTGCCGCGAATGGGTTTATTATCTATGGTGAAAGGAGGGAGACCGAATGGATTGGGTCAGGACAATCAACGCCGCCATCGACTATATGGAAGATCATCTCAAAGATGCGGTTACGCTTACGGACATTGCGAAGCACGTGCATCTCTCGGCGTTTCATTTTCAGAGGGCGTTTTCTCTGCTGACGGGCATGTCTCCGGCGGAATACCTGCGGAAAAGACGACTTTCGCAGGCAGGGGCGGATCTCATCGGCGGAGAAGAAAAAGTGATCGATGTTGCGATGCGGTATGGCTACGATTCGCCGGAGAGCTTCACAAAGGCGTTTACAAGGTTTCACGGCGTATCGCCGATGCAGGTCAAGAAGGGAAGCCCGATTCAGTTCATGAACCGGTTCTCCGTCCGGATCACCATGGAAGGAGGCTGTATGATGGAGTATACGATTGAAAAATGGGAGGCGATGGACCTGCTCGTCCATGTGAAAACGTTCCATGCCGAAACAAGCGAAGCGGAGATCCCGAAGTTTTGGGACGCATATTATGCCGATGCCCGATGCCGGAAGGTTCCGGGGTATCTCGGCGTCTGCGCGCAGACAAAAACGGACGGCGACGAATTCCGATACGGAATCGGCTGCAAAGCGTCCGACGTCAACGGAATCCCGGAGGGGTTCGAGATCGTTCAGATCCCTGCTTACACGTGGGCGGTGTTCAAGTGCGTCGGACCGATGCCCGAGGCGATCCAGACCATGTGGGAGAAGATCTATCGGGAATGGCTGCCGGTATCGGAGTATGAGCTGATCCCCGATTATGACATCGAAAACTACCTGCTCGGCGATCCCACTTCCCGGGAGTATGTCAGCGAGATCTGCATCCCAGTCAGGAAACGCAAACGGCAGTGAAAGAAGAAAAAGTCCCTGATTCAGGGACTTTTGTGGTTGAAAAAGCAGCCGCCGAATCAATCGGCGGCTGCTGCCGGTTATTTCTCTGCGAATCAGAACAGTCCGCCCAGCGAGAATACGCCGATCCAGGAGAGGAGGACGTTGAGGAGGACGTTTGCCACGGAGAGCAGGAAGAGGAACTTGAAGATCTTGTTGAGTTCCGCGTTGGTCGTTTCCTTGGATGCCGAGTAGGAGGACATGATGATCGCGCCGCCGGTGGACAGCGGAGAGATCGCCGCGGCAAAGGAGGTGGCGGTAATGGCGGAGATCATTTCCATGTAGTTCACGTTGGTTCCGAAGTTCCGCATGATGTTGGGCAGCATCTTGAACATGGCGGGCATGACCACGCCGGTGGTGGAGCTTACCCAGGACAGGATGCCTAAGGTGGCGGAGAGGACGGGCGTCGCGGTCTTCGGTCCCATGAGCTTCTGCAGAAGATTGGAGATCAGGTCGATGCCGCCCATCATATCAATGACGGCAACCAGAACGCCTACGCCGCAGATAAAGATCAGCGTGCCCCACGGTACGCCCTTGATCGCCTGCTTCTCATCCGCGCATTTCAGCAGAACAAGGATCGCCGCCATGACAAACGCGGTGAGACCGGTGTTCATCTGGAAGCCGATGCAGAGCACGACCATCAGTACGATGGCGGCGATGGTGACCCACTGCTTCCAGTTGAACTTGGGGATATCCTTCAGTTTCAGCGGGTTATCCGCCTTGACCTTGTAGCTCTTGGTGAAGATATAGAGCAGCACCGTGAAGATAAATCCCGAAACCAGCGTCGCAACGAAGAAATGTGTACCGCTGAAGGTCAGCCGGTCCGCGATATCGGCGTTTGTTACGTCGTTCACCAGATTGTTCGTCAGCTTGAGACCGAGCTGCCCGGTCAGCGACAGCGGCGAGGCGCAGCCCGCGTGGCGCCGAGCTTTGCAAACAACGCCGTGGTGATCGGGTTGATCTTCATCTCGAAGGCGAGATAGACCGCAAAGGTCGTCATCAGAATGCCGGCGGCGATGTGCCCCGGACCGATGGCGGAGAGGAAGAACATCAGGATCGGGATCAGCACCGTATGCCTGCCGACCAGTGCAACGACCTTCTTGGAGAACAGATCCAGCGTGCCGTTTTGGGACGCCATGCCGAACAGGAAGGTAACGCCTACCAGCGTCACGAACATGTCGGCGTCAAACGCTTTGGTGATGTACTTGGGACCGATCCCGGCGATCAGGGCGAGGATGAACGCTGCGCCGATGGAGAGGAAGCCCAGATTGACTTTCTTGATAAAGCCGATGGCAATGACGACCGCCAGCACGACCAGTGCAATGATCGACAGAACAAGGGTGGGACGGGACGCCTCGCATTTCGTGCATTTGGTGCCGCCGTTGTTGACGGTGGAGCAGACCTTGCAGGTCCATTCGTCCGCAGCTTCGTCGACTGTCGATACGGATTCTTCCGGGCTTGCCGGCGTTTCGGGTTCGTTGTCGGCAAAAGCGCCCGTGGTGAAGACGAAGATCAGCAGCAGGGCGATCAGCGGGATGACGATGCGGGAGATCGAAAATCCGGATTTGCGTTTCATAGCGTCCTCCTTTTCAAAGCGTGATTCTGGCAATTCCCTCCATCAGGAGGTTTGCCGTGCGGAACCCGAAGGTGTCGTCAATTTCGGGGATCGGGCTGTTTTCCCGGTAGTCCACGCCGCATTCCAGCACGCCTGCAGGGTGACCGATGCGGATGAACTGGGTATCCACGTCCTTCGGAAGCACCTGCGCTACGATGCTGCCGGGAACAACCGCGGCGGCAGCGGTGCACATTGCGCCGGTCATGGCATAGCTGGGATTTGATATCAGTTTGCCCGTTTCTTTGCGGGGGAGATTTTTGTCCGCTACACAGAAGAGCACTTCCCGCTTCTCTTAGGCAGGGAAATGCGGTTATTTCTTTGATTTCCGGATCATATTATTTACTGTTAAAGAAAACGAGCATCAGATAGTGCTCGTTTTTACTGCTTATAGAATTGCTTCTATCGCTTTCTTCAGATATTGTTAATTAGGATCCTGCAAAAAAAAGTT
Organism: Clostridia bacterium; assembly: GCA_045576895.1. GTDB lineage: Bacteria > Bacillota > Clostridia > Christensenellales > CAG-138 > UBA3792. Next base: position 21,076 of record JAZNHI010000033.1, read on the forward strand.
ATTGACATATGTTACTATCCGGTTTATGATATTTATTGACATAAGTCAGAAAGGAGTTACTATGCCGAGACCGGTCAAGTACAGAAAAATCGGGCAAATGCCGGTATATCGCAGTTTTTCTTCGGATGATGTTGCGGATGCCGAAACCGTCCGGATGACTGTTGACGAGTTTGAGACGATCAAACTTCTGGACGGCAACGGACTGACGCAGGAAGAATGCGCAGCAAGGATGCATATATCCCGAACCACCGTTACAGCTATCTACAACAGCGCGCGGAAAAAGGTTGCGGATATGCTTGCGCACGGAAAGCAACTGCTGATCGTCGGCGGCTGCTGCGAATATGAACCGCTTGAGATTCAACAGAATATTACATTGAAAGGAACTACCATCATGAGAATCGCAGTCACATATCAGAACGGAGAGGTTTTCCAGCATTTCGGTCAGACGGAGCAGTTCAAACTGTACGACGTCGAGGAAGGGAAGATCGTAAACGAACAAATCGCCGACACCAACGGCGTCCATCATGGCGCTCTTGCAGGTTTTTTGAAAGCGGCAGAAGCGGACGTACTGCTTTGCGGCGGAATCGGTGCAATGGGCCGGGCAGCCGTTGCGGAGGTCGGGATCCGGCTTTACCCCGGTGTGGAAGGTCCGGCGGATGAAGCGGCAAAGGCGTTTGCGACGGGCACGCTGCAATATGATCCGGACGCACACTGCGATCATCACCATGAGCATCACGGCGAAGGTCATGCCTGCGGGCATCATCACGTGGGAGATTGCGGACATCATCACGAGGACAGTCATCAGTACGGTGACGAAGAATGCAACCGCCGCCGCGTCGAAGGAGAATGCGCCCGCGACAACGGTGAATACGAACGTCATCATCACAAGGAAGATTGCGGACACGGACATTGCCATAAGGAATAAAGGAACGGCAAAAAGATTATTGAATCGAACGGCGCTTGCTTATAAGCAAATCGTTCAACACACTAAGATAAGCACTTCGTTGCAGGAATGGAACTGTTGATTACACAGAGATGACGTTCGGAATTGACGGGAAGCGCAAAAACATCGATCAAATCGGGAGTTTTTCAAAAAACAAGATCCGCTGAAAAGCGGATCTTGTTTGGTTAATTGCGCGGGAGAGTTATATCCGCTACACCGAAGAGCACTTCCCGCTTCTGCTGGGCAGGGAAGTGCGGTTATTCCTATGATTGCCTCGAAGAATAAACGAAGCACGATGGTGATATCGTGCTGTTATATTTGTGTATAAAAAACGATTGCTATAGATCATGTATGATTATCCTTTTCTACTGTCTGTTTTTTACTTGACAAGTGCACTTTTGCAGGTGGCTGTTGTTTTTTTATGATAGGTCGGGACCGGAACGCTGTAAACAGTCAGTTCACCGAGGATGATTGGTTTGAAACGGAAAATTGCATGAATCCGTTCATACCGTTGAGGACATAATTGCCTGCGCTTATATGTGTTCTGACGAAATAGCCGGGAATGATCTCCACCAAGGTCAACGCAGTCGTAACAACAATAAAATTGAATATTCCCTGAATGATATTGTTATCCCAACCCAGCTCCAGAAAGAGCACTATCGCAGGTGCGAAAACAAGGATAAGGGCGCTGACAACCGCCGCGATCGAAAACGGGAACAGAAGCATGGGGAGCCCAGGATGAAACCCGATCGTCATCGTCGACCCCGTTTTGCCCGGAGCAATGGCAACATCCAGCCTTCTTGCAGTGATCTCTTTTTTTAGGAAACGGGTGCGAACCGAAAAATACAGTTTGTCATCCGATGCGTTGCGCCGCGTTTTTCGATCCGTGGTGTTTTGCAAACAGAAGGTTGCCTGATTCTCCAAAAACTCGCGCTCGGATTCCGCAGCGTATTGCAGCAATCTGTCCCGAACGGTACTTGGAGATTGATAGAATGTAAACACTCTTATTCCCACGCCTGCGATCTCCTTCCTGTACGGTTGAAAGACGTAAGTATCGCTTTCTGCCTTCTTAAATTATATAATTATTCAGAGGCAAAGTCAATCCGTGTACGGCGCTTATGGCGGAAGGGATACCGGAATCAACTTCAAAAATCGTACTTGACAACGCGGCCCGGTTATTGTCGAATCATCGGGCACGGGGATGTAGCTCAGCTGGTCAGAGCTCTGTGTTCACATCGCATAGGTCTGGGATTCGAGTCCCTACATCCCCACCAGAGACGGAATCCCTTCTTTGTACAGATTCTGTTGCAATTGATTGTCACTACAAAACATTGCCGATGGGTTTTCCAATGGCTATCTTTCATTTCAACGTCTGGGTAAAGCCGTATACGGAGGTCGTCAAGAAAATCGCCGCCTGGGGGCACGAGATCGGAAATAATACGCTCACGCATTTGCACATGAACCGGATTCCCGCAGAGGAGATCCACAGCGAACTGCGCGATCCGGATGATCAGGTCGAAGCGCTGACCGGCAAGCGTACGACGCTGTTTCGCGCGCCGTTTTGCGAGCACAACGATACGGTCGTTTCCACCGTGTGCGACATGGGTTGTGAGATCATGCAGCAGAACATCGATACCGTCAACCGGAAGAAGGGGTGCAGCGCGGAAACGATCCTGAACGCCGTACTGCGAAGGCTTTCGGACGGCAGCGTCATCCTGTCGCACAACAACGGCTTTAACATCGAAACCTATCTGCCCTATTTAGACGAGGACAACTGTAAACGAAGATACCGGCAATTGTTTTTTGCCGATTTTTATCAGGAAGAACAAACGATTACCCGTCTTTCTCACGATAGCTTTTCCGAAAGCCAACAAAACAGAAGAAAAGGCCTGTCAAAATGCTCCGGCAAGCTTCATTTTTGCCGTCGGAACAGAGTTATCGTGTGAAGGATGCCGAAAAAACCCCAGACTATATGGGCTTATCAAAATCGCCGGGTGAAAAAGAAAGACGCTTACTTTGTATCAAAATAAGCGTCTTAATATGGTTGCGGGGGAGATTTTCATTCACTACACAGATGAGCGGTTTCCTTTTTTGCTTGGCAGAAAAGGCACTTTTGACGCAAAAGGCGCCTATTTATCGATGATTTGAAGACAGCCTGCACTTTGACCGACGAACTCGTTTTATTGCATGAATTTATGCAACTGCTGTATATAGGATGCGGGGGTTTCCTTGATTACGCAGAAATAAGGGGCAAATCGGTTTTGAATACAGTGTTTTAGTGATTATTTATTATGGTACTGCGATATAATAATCCTAGGAACCCTCTTGACAAATATGGGATATATCCCCTATACTATAGCCGAAAGGAAAGGTGAATTGATTATGCCGACCATTTGTCATTTCTACGGAATCATTATTGTGATGTAACTGCGCAACAAGGAGCACAATCCGCCGCACGTCCATGCAATCACGCAGGATTTCGACGCGCCGTTTTTTGATCGCGACCGGTGAGATTATGGAGGGCGAATTCCCACCGAAGGCAAAGGAACTGGTGAAAGAGTTCATCATGACCTACCAAAAAGAATTGGAGGAAATGTGGGAGACCGAGCAATATCGGAAACTTCCGCCGCTGAGCTGAGATGTTTCATAAGGCAATCAAACTTGAATACAGGGAGGGAACAACACTTGAACTGACGTTTCAGGACGGCAAGGTCAAGCGCTATGATATGTCTGCCCTATTCAGCAAGTATCCGCAACTTGAAGCATTGAAGGATCGAACTTTGTTCACTTCCGGTAAGCTGTTGGGACCTTACGGCATTGTCTGGAACGATGATCTGGATATCGAAGCAGAGACCATCTATGAAGATGGTGAAACTGTACGCGAGGAGAAACCCGCAGCATTTGTAATGGTCGGTGAAGCTGTCGCTGCTGCCCGCGCAAAGAAAGGGCTTTCGCAGAAGGAGCTTTCCGATCTGACCGGCATCGATCAGTCCGATCTTTCCAAGATTGAGCGAGGGATTGCCAATCCATCCGTCAGTACTTTGAACAGAATAGCGAAAGCTCTGGACGCGAAATTGCTGATATCGATTGCCTAAAAGAATCTTGCAGAATACTGCCGTCCCGGGTAAATGAGCAAGAGAAACAGGAGGTTTCATATGTGGACTTGTCCGAGGTGCAAAAAACAGCTGTCAAAAGAGGATCAGCAGCATTTCTGCGTCAAACCGGAATCGATCGACGCATACATCGCAATGCAGGATGATACTGTCCGCCCACGATTGGAAACGGTGAGAATTGCGATCCGTGAAGCCATCCCACATGCCGAGGAGCGGATCAGCTGGTCGATGCCGACCTTTTGGAAAGGACAAAACATCATCCATTTTGCTGCGGCAAAGAAGCATATCGGTCTGTATCCGGGGGGCGAAGCGACCGAGGTGTTCCGGGAACAGCTCAAAGGGTACGAGGTCAGCAAAGGCACGATCCGCCTGCCGCACAACAAAGAACTGCCGATCGATTTGATCCGGGATATCGCAGCATGGTGCTACGCGCAATACGCAAAGGAATAAGTGATGCGATACGAATACGACGCAATTCTGCATGAAAACCCGGACAATGGCGGGGCATATGTGACCTTTCCGTGGGATCTCAAAAAGGAATTCGGTAAAAGCCGCATCAAGGTGCATGCCGAATTTGACGGTGTTCCATATGACGGCAGCATCGTAAATATGGGGCTTAAAAACCCAGACGGTTCCGTGTGCTACGTGATCGGCGTATTATAAGCGATACGTACAGTTCTGCAAATACGCGAAGGAGATATGATTCACGTGCTCATTGTCGATCGTGTGTAATTGGATTGGAGGTACAAATCTATGCTGAATGCTTGGAAGGTCAGATTTGAGCAAAACAAAAACCGGCACCCGGGCGTCGCCTGGGAAACGGTGGAAGCTCTGCTTTTGCAGGATGACGCGAAGCTGCGCGCGGCGGAACAGATGGAAAACAGCGGCGGCGAGCCGGACGTGATCGCGTTCGGGGGAAGACTGCTGCTCTGCGACTGCGCGGAGGAATCGCCGCGTAAGCGCAGCAGCCTTTGCTATGACGGCGCAGCGCGTCTTTCCCGCAAAAAGAATGCGCCGGCATCCAGCGCGGTCGAGGAAACGGAAAAGATGGGTGTGAGGCTGATGACTGAGGAGGAATACCGGTATCTTCAGACGCTCGGGGCGTATGATATGAAAACTTCCAGCTGGGTGCAGACGCCGGAGCGTATTCGCTCGCTCGGCGGCGCCATTTTCTGTGAGCGCAGATATGACATGGTTTTCACTTTCCACAACGGAGCGGACTCCTATTACAGTGTACGCGGGTTTCGCTGCGTACTGGAACTGAATGAATAAGAAAAGAGACTGTCCGGCAAAAGGACAGTCTCTTTGATTATGTAGGGTCTGTTAATCCAAAACTTCGACCAATTCGATCGTAAAGTTCAGTTCCTTGCCGGCCATTTCATGATTGGCGTCGAACGTGATCACAACTCCATCCTTTGCAACCACCTTCACCGGCGTCGGCCGTCCGTATGCGTCCGTAAGATACACCCGCTGTCCGACCTGCGCGTTTTCCGAACCGGGAAGACGGGAGATCTCGATCGAGAAGATCGCATTCGGATCGGATTCGCCGTACGCTTCGGCAGGGGAGAGATGCACGTTTTTGATCTCGCCGACGTCCATATCCGCAACCGCCGCGTCAAAACCTTTGATCATCTGACCGATGCCGCAGACGAATTCCAGCGGTTCGCCGCGATCATATGAGGAATCGAACTGCGTCCCGTCGTTGAACGTGCCGCGATAGTGTGTACGGACTTTCTTTCCGACATTTTTGCCCGTAAGCTCCGGCTCTGCGTGACAGCCGTGACAACCGCCGCATCCGCCTTCGCTGTGACAGGAATGTCCTTCTTCATGGTGATGATCGCAGTTGGCGCCAGTGTTTTTCAGTTCTCCTCTGAGATACGCTTCCGCTGCTTCGTGCGCATTCCGCAAAGCCGATCGAGGATCAGCTGAAACTTTGGGATCGGATCGTGTTCAATTGGCTGATCGGGAATACGGACGGGCATCTGAAGAATTATTCGCTGCTGTACAGCGAGGATCTGAAAACGGTCCGGCTTACACCGGCATACGACGTGATCAATACGATCGGGTATAAGGGCATGACACATGAAATGGCATTTGCGATCGGCAATGCGAAATGGATTGAAGACGTCACGCTCGAATCCTTCCGTCTTGCGGCAAAAGAAGCCGGTCTCGGCGAACGGATAGCTATGAACCGTCTGGACGAAATGGTAAAACGCTTCCACCCGGCGATTATCTCCGCCGCGGAAACGCTGAAGCATCAGTGCATCAAGGGCACGGAAGAACTGAAAGATACTATACTGCAGTCATCTGCCGCTGTTCAATAAGTACATTATGTGATAATAGGTCCATTTGGTTGCGAGGGAGATTTTCGTCCGTTACACAGAAGAGCACTTCTCGCTGCTGCTGGGCAGGGAAGTGCGGTTATTCCTATGATTTCCTCGAAAGAAAACGAAGCACGATGTTCACATCGTGCTTTTCTGTTTGCCCAAACTATGGGTTGTATCTGGCATGTTGCAACATGTAAGCCTTTGCAATTCGCACAAAATCATCTGCACGGAGAGCTGTTTGTGAAAAGTTATATTGAATCATGAACAATAATCCGATATAATTGCTATATCACAAACTGTCAGGGTGATTATATGCCAAACACTTTTACTGCAAGCCATAGTCCTCGTTGTTTATACCATGACAGTCTCCGTAATTTCTGTGCTGCAGATGAAACGCTTGTTTTCGGAAAACTGTGCGAGAACTATCATGGGGAAGCGCTGACGACGACAAGAGATGCGTGGACAGGCGAACTTGCGATCCTCAAGCAAGTCTTATCCCGTTATTCAGATCGTGAGGGACAGATTATATTTGAATATGATATTCCGCGACTCGGAAAACGTGTTGACGCCGTGTTACTGCTCGATGGCATTGTTTTTTGTCTGGAGTTCAAGGTTGGTGAATCGAGAATTCTGGAAGCGGATGTTGACCAGGTACTTGATTATGCATTGGATCTCAAAAATTTCCATCGGTATAGCCGGGATGCGATCATTGTGCCAGTTTTGATTGCAACACACTATCGTGCATCGTCCGATGTGATTCAAATGTCCGTATATGACGACAGAGTAGTAAATCCAGTGGTCACCGGGGCACAAGGTGTAACGAAGATCATTTCTGCGGTGCTTGCTCAATTCCCGAACGAATCGCTGCTTGATCCGAATTGGATCATCAGTCCATATGCGCCGACGCCGACGATTATCGAGGCGGCAAGGTCGCTGTACGAGAATCATTCCGTCGAAAACATCACACGACATGAGGCGGATCAGGTTTCCACCGACCGCACGATTGCGTACATCCTGCAAGTCATTCATAAAAGCCGCACGGAACGGCAAAAGAGCATTTGCTTTGTTACCGGTGTTCCGGGCGCCGGGAAAACGCTTGTCGGATTGGATGTTGCAATCAAGCAGACCTATCAGGGACGCAGTGAACCGGTCAAAGATGAAGGCGCGGTGTATTTGTCCGGCAATGGACCGCTTGTCGCGGTTTTGACGGAGGCGCTTGCACAGGACAATCTGGAACGTTGTAAGAAGAACGGGGAAAAGAAGAAGCTGTCGGATTCGCGTCGAGAAGTCAGCAAATCGATTCAAATGATCCATCGCTATCGCGACAACATGCTTGCGAAGATCAAGAATCCGGTCGAGAACGGTATTCTGGAAATCGATCCTTCGAAGGCGGTCAAACTGGAAACTGCGGGATATGGTGAGGTTGAGCACGTTGCTATTTTCGACGAAGCGCAGCGTTCGTGGACGCATAAGCGCCTTGCCGAATACCTGAAGCGTGGAGGTACGTACGGAAACAAATTGAAGGTTCCGAATTTTCCGCTGTCTGAAGCCGCATTTTTGATCTGGTCACTGGATCAACGGGAGGACTGGGCAACAATCGTATGCCTGGTCGGAGGAGGACAGGAGATCAATACCGGAGAGGCTGGTATTGCCGAGTGGATTCAGGCAGTAAATGAGCAATTCCCACACTGGCAGGTCTATATCTCTCCGAAACTCACTGATGTCGAGTACGCCGAGGGTAAAGTAAATGAGCTTTTGCAGGATAATTCAAATGTCACATATGCGGATGATTTACATCTGGGTGTGTCACTGCGTTCGTTCCGCGCGGAAAAACTATCCGCATTCGTCCACGCTCTGCTTTCGTTTGATGCCAGTGCTTCGGCACTTTATCGGGAAATCAAGGATAAGTACCCGATCGTTCTGACGCGGGACATGGATAAGGCACGGAAATGGCTTCACGACAAGGTTCGCGGAACGGAGCGCACGGGCGTTCTGGTTACGAAAGAATCCGCACGGTTTAAACCGCTCGGTGTGCACATTCTCCCTTCCGGTGATGAAAATGCTGTGCACTGGTTTTTGGAAGACAAGACGGACACAAGATCCTCCAATTACCTGGAAGATGCTGCTACGGAGATTCAGGTGCAGGGATTGGAATTGGACTATACCTGCCTGCTTTGGGATGCAGATATGCGATTTGAAAATGGCGCATGGCATTTCTATCGGTTCAACGGTCAAACAAAGTGGGTAGAGCAGACCGGAAGCAGCGAAAGCAAACAAGACCTAATGAAGTATATGCTGAATGCTTATCGCGTTCTGCTCACGCGTGCCAGAAGCGGCATGGTGATCTGTGTGCCATCTGGTAACGCGAACCAAACGCGCAGCGGGTTCTGGGAGGACAGCACACGTCTGCCGGAATACTATGACGGAACGTATCATTACCTGAAGAGCCTGGGTATCGAAGAATTATGAAAACGATCAGAGTTGTAGCAGCCATTATTCATAAGGACGGAAAGATCTTTGCAACACAGCGCGGATACAGTGCGTACAAAGATTATTGGGAATTCCCAGGCGGTAAGATCGAAGCAGGGGAGACGCCTGAGCAGGCTTTGATCCGCGAGATCAAAGAAGAACTTGCAACAACAATCCAACCGGAACAGTTCTTGATGACAGTAGAATATGACTATCCTGGGTTCCACCTGTCCATGGATAGTTTCATCTGCTCGATTGTCAAAGACGAACCTGAGCTCTTGGAACATGAATCCGCTTGCTGGCTTTCGTTGGAACATCTTTGCGATGTCAATTGGTTGCCGGCGGATGTTTTGATCGTTGATCGAGTTCAAAGAAACAAATCGACATAACAGCCAAACTGCGGTCCTTAGTTGCAGGCGTTAATCTGTTGATTACACAGAGATGGTATTCTGAATCGACAGAAACCGAAAATCGCCGATCATATGGGCAGTTATAGAAAAAACAAGATCCGCAGAAAAGCGGATCTTGTTTGTTTGGTACGAGTGTTGATAACGGA
>JAZNHI010000034.1:0-11679 GCA_045576895.1 Clostridia bacterium
AGCTCCTGCAGCAGGGGCTTGGCATCCCGCAAAAACGCGCTGCGCTGTACCTGCATTCTTGTTCCTCCTGTGTTGTTTTTTTCAATCATACCAGCCTTTCGAAACAATTTCAACAAAACGGTGAAGTTGCTGTCCTGTGCCCTTGAAAAGCCAGGGTTTTGTGTCTATAATAGATTGATTTAATATGGAGGCAGAAAATAATAGTATGACTAAGATTGACATCTTCTCCGGCTTTCTGGGCGCGGGGAAAACGACCCTGATCAAGAAGCTCATTGCGGAAGCCTACAAGGGCGAAAAGCTGGTGCTGATCGAGAACGAATTCGGCGAGATCGGCATCGACGGCGCATTTTTGCAGGAGGCGGGCATCGAGATCACGGAGATGAACTCCGGCTGCATCTGCTGCAGCTTAGTCGGCGATTTTTCCAAAGCGCTCAAAAAGGTGCTGGACGAGTTTCATCCGGACCGCATCCTCATCGAGCCGTCCGGTGTCGGAAAGCTCTCTGACGTCAAGCGCGCGGTCAGCGGCGTTCTCAATGACGATGTTGTGATCAATAGCTGCATCGCGGTCGTCGACGCCAAGAAGGCGTGCGTCTATCGCAAGAACTTCGGCGAGTTCTACGTGAACCAGATCGAAGCCGCGGACTGCGTGATTTTAAGCCGCTCGCAGGACGTTTCCGAGGAACGTCTTAAGGAAGTTCTCGACATGGTGCGTGAGCTGAACCCGGAGGCGACGGTCGTTGCCGCGCCGTGGAACCAGCTTGCGGGCAGCGAGCTTGTCAAGGCGATCGAGAGCCGCGACACGCTGAAGGCGCACATGGAGGCGCTGAAAGCGGAGCATCGGCATCACCACGACGACGAGGAGTGCGACGATCCGGAATGCGAGTGCCATCATCACCATCACCATGACGACGATGAGGACGAGCATGAGCACCATCACCACCATCATGACGACGATGACGACGAGGAGCACGAGCATTGCCATCACCACCACCATGACGACGATGACGATGACGAGCATGAGCACCACCATCATCACCATCATCATCACGACGAGGAGTGCGACGATTCGGAATGCGAGTGCCATCACCACCATCATGACGATGACGAGGACGAGGAGCACGAGCACCATCACCATCACCACCACCACGGACACGACGCGGACGAGGTGTTCAGCAGCTGGGGCATCGAGACGATGCACCGCTTCACCGAGGACGAGATCCGCGCAAAGATTGCGAAGCTCGATGATACGGCAACCTACGGCACGGTGCTTCGCGCAAAGGGCGTGGTGCCCGCTGCGGACGGCGGGAAGTGGATCCACTTTGACCACGTTCCCGGCGAGGTCGAGATCCGCCGCGGCGCTGCTGGTCTGATCGGGCGGCTTTGCGTGATCGGCTCGAAGATGAACGAGGAAGCGCTGAAGGCGCTCTTTACGGAGTAAGCGGCCATGATGCTTCCGGTCTTCTTATTCACGGGCTTTTTAGACGCGGGCAAGACGACGTTCTTACAGTCGATGCTCGAGGATCCCGGCTTCAACGAAGGGCAGCGCACGCTGGTCATCCTGTGTGAGGACGGCGAGGAGGAGCTTGTTCCTTCGCGCTTCTCGATCAACAACGTCACGATCCAAAAGGTCGAGGACCAGTCCGAGCTGACGCAGGGCAATATGATCCTGTGGGGACGCAAGGCGGCGGCGTCGCGGATCATGATCGAGTACAACGGCATGTGGCAGATGAACGATCTCTTCGACCGCCTGCCCGAAAACTGGGGCATCGCGCAGGAGACGATGATGGTCGATGCTTCGACGATCGCGGCGTTCAACGCGAACATGCGGCAGCTTGTCGTGGACAAGCTCAATACCGCCGAGCTCGTCATCTTCACGCGCGTCGAGCCGGAACAGGATAAGATGGAGCTGCACAAGCTCGTGCGCGGGATCTCCCGCGGGGCGCAGATCGTGTACGATCTCACCGACGGCACGAGCGTGGAGGACGACATCGAGGATCCGCTTCCGTTCGACATCAACGCCGATATCGTCGAGATCGCCGACCGCGACTATGCGCTGTTCTATCGCGATCTCGTCGACGAACCCGCAAAGTACGAGGGCAAGACCGTCCGCTATAAGGGGCTTTGCGCAAACAACATGCGCATGCCGAAGGACACGTTCCTTGCCGGGCGGCACATCATGACCTGCTGCGAGGCGGATATCGCTTACTGCCCGCTCGTGTGCCGCTATGACCGCGCAAAGTCGGTCAAGCACAAAAGCTGGGGGATCGTCGAGGGCACGATCCACGAGAAGTTCTCGAACATCTACGGCAAGAAGGGTCCGGTTTTGACCGTGCATTCCTTCCAACCCGCAGAACAGCCGGAACAGCCGGTTGCAACATTCTATTGAGCAAAACAAAAAAGCGCTTCCCACGCGGGAAGCGCTTTTCTCATTTACGGGGGTGCTGCGGTTTCAGTTCACATGCAGCGTGATCGCGTATTGCGGGTATTCGGTGCGCGTGTGTTCGTTGTTCCATCCGTTGAGATGGGGCTTGCTCCACACAAGCTCGCCGTATGCGGGATCCAGAACCTCATCCGGTTCGGAATCCGAATGGCGCAGCACGATCGATTCCACGGAGGTCAGCACCGGCACGAACGTGACCGACTTGACCGTCTTCAGCAGATCGTACGGGACCCCATCGATACTGCCGGAGAGCCAGAGAATGGAGCCGTCCTCCTGCACGCTGCAGTTACGGGACTGCGCAAACCAGTCGCCGCTTTCACCGTTGAGCAGGATCTTAAAGGAAAGCGAGTACGCAAGCGCTTCGCGTTCCGACGTTGTCCACGATTCGGGCGTACGGATGCGTACCGAAATGTTGCGGATGCCGAGCGCGTCGACAACGGTGTTTTCCGTTTCCACGGTCATTGTCACGCCTTCCATCGAAACGCGATGCTTGATGAACGACAGCCTGTCATTGGTTTCGTCGTAGTCGATGTCTATTTTGTGGATCGATGCCGTCTCCGCGCCCCACACGACCTTATCCGTGCTGTCGACGCGGCTCGCTTCGATGTTCTGATACGCCTTCATATTGACCGTGATCGTGCCGAGCTGTGCGTTGTAGAGCTCGGTATCCGGGACATAGCTGTCGTCGCCGCGGTCCTCCTCGATAACCTTTACGACGTAATACACCTTCGCCGTCAGATTGCCGTCGGCGTCAAGGTACTTTTCATAGTCGCGAGGGAACATCTCGGCAGCCGCCATCAGACCGTTCTGTTCGAGGTACGCGCGGTTTTCCGCGTCGACCGCCTGCTTCTGTTCTTCCGTCTGGTTTTCGACAAGAAGTCCCAATTCGTCCAGATGGTCCAGATGCCCGTCGATCGAAGAAGTCAGATCGAGCATGCCGCCGAAGCGCGTGCCGTCCGGCATCTCATACTGGATCCAGCTTTCCGGCATTTCATACAGCGTCTTTTCACCGCTGAGATATTCTTCGCCCGGACCGTTTTCATACAGTCCCCACACCGCGTAGGGATCGACGGGAACCGCCATCGTGCGGCTGCCGGTCCAATGCTCCAAAAGGTACAGACCGGAAAGTCCGTTCAGCCGGATCGTCTGGTAAAGATGCTCGCCGTCGAACATGGCTTCGCCGAGCTCGACGTCACAGTTCTCATGCAGAAATGCCGAGACCTTCAGCGCGCCTTCGCTGTTGACCGCCTCGGAATCGGTGCGGTCGATCGGGATCGTAACGACGTCCTCGTTTGCGGCGGGCGACGCGATCAGCGAATCGAGCTCCGGCACGTCGGGACGTTCGCTCGGGTCCGTCGTCAGGTAATCCGCGGGTCGCGTTACGCCGAACCACGAAAGGACCTCGGCTCTTGCCGACGGGATCGCAAGCACCGTGCCGCAGACGAGCACCAGACACGCCGCGATCGGCAGCAGGATCCTCGTCCACGCAATCGGCTTTTTCTCCTTCTGCGGCGCTTCCGAAAGCACCGCGCGGCGAATGGATTCTTTTTTCATCAGCTCGTTTTCCGCAAAGGACAGGAGCTGTTCGGATGTGTTTTTCATAAGGCGTTCTCCTCTCCGAGAGATGTTCTGAGTTTTTTGCGCACGCGGGCGAGCCTGCTCTTGACGCCCACTGCCGTCGTGCCCGTTTCCTTTGCGATGTCGCCGAGCTTCATGCCGTATCCGTAATACAGAATGAACATGCGCTGCGTGCTTTCCGGTTCCTTCCGAAGCTGTTCGAGAACGTCGTCGATCGCCGCGTGATCGAGGCTCAGGTCCTCGACGGACACGTCGTCCGGTTCGTTTTCGATGAGCTCGAGCGAAACCGTCTTTCGCTTTGCGCCGGATCGGTAGTAGCTTGCAATTTCATGCTTCAGCGTTGTGATAAGATACGCCTTCGGATCGCGGATCGCGCTTTTGCCCTTCTTTACAAGCGTGCGATAGAACTGCGCATAGGTGTTCTGCAGCAGATCGTGCGCGTCTTCCATCGGCACCTTCAAAAGGCAGCAGCGCATCAGCTCGCGAAACGTCGCGTCGTATACGGTATTGAACGTTTCGGTTACATCTTTCATAGTCATTCTCCTTGGTATTTCACGGCCGTTCACCTATAAAGACGTTCGATCGTGCCGAAAGGGATCGCATTTGCAGAAAAAAGATTGCGGAGCCGAGCGGCGCGGGCGGCCGGACCGGAAACGGCATTGACAAACGGAGCAGTATTTCATACAATATATACAGCTGCTGCGGCCGAAAGGAACCGCGGTTCGAAAAAAGAGGAGGTACAGCAATGATTTGTCCCTATTGCGGAAAAACAGTAAATGACGGCACCGTCTTCTGCATGCACTGCGGCGCGAGGCTTGTTCGGCAGCAGCCGAATACGAGCGGATCCCCGGTCCGGACTGCGCCTTCCGGAGAGACGCCGCCGAACGGCATGCCGCGGTATCAGCCGACGCAGCCGGTGCAGCCGGTACAGCCGATCGTGATCCAGCAGAGAGAGATCACCGAGGATCAGCTTCCGGCGAGGTTCCGTCCGCTCGGCGCATGGGCGTATTTCGGATATGGTCTGCTGTTTGCGATTCCGATCGTCGGCTTCATTTTCCTGATCATCTTTTCCTGCAGCAGTGCGAACATCAACCGCCGCAACTATGCCCGGTCGTACTGGTGCGTCCTGGTGCTCGCAGCGATCATTTTCGGCATTGTGCTGCTGATCGCCGCGGCGACCGGCGGGATCGCAAGCCTGTTTGACTGGTGATTGCGGACGCACAGCCGATCGAAAACGCAAATCGCCCCGAAATGAACAAAAGCGGACAGCTTACGGCTGTCCGTTTTTTGTGTGTTGTGCTGCGTTCTTATCTGCCGCGGCGCGCTGCGAAGCACTCCGAGCAATAGATCGGTTTGTCGTTTCTCGGCTGGAACGGCACCTTGGTGGGCTTGCCGCAGGAGGCGCAGACCGCGTCGAACATCTCACGCGGGGCTTGTCCGCGCGCTGCATTCTTGCGGGCTTTCCGGCATTCCGGGCAGCGGACGGGGTCGTTTTTGAAATCGTTTCTTGCGTAAAATTCCTGCTCGCCCGCGCTGAAAATGAATTCCTTGCCGCAGTCTCTGCAAACCAGTGTTCTGTCTTCGTACATGATGATTTCTGTTTCCCTTCGATTTTTGGATGATTTTGATCTCCGTCTTCGGCTGACCTGGTCTTTGCCCCCACACTCGCCGGCAGGAGGGTTCGCTCCTAAGCGTTCGCTCCCCACTACTGCCCCTCTCGGCGGAATACCGCCGGCCGGACTTACGTCTAAGCCGCACCATGCTCACGGGCGCTTTGGCCCGCTTATGTGGATCGTTTTGCCTGCGACTGGCATCGACTTGCAACCACAGACCCGAATTCGGACATCCATTTCAGTATAAACCATCTTGCCGTAAATGGCAAAGGTTTTTTTCGGCTATTGGGATATATTTTTTGCCGGGAAGGACGTTCGGACGCCGTGCAAAAAACACTTCCTGTGTGCAGCGGAGCGGGCAGCAGAGTTATGATTGCTTTCGGAGAGTCAGCAGATTAGAATTTACAGTTTGCAAAGCAAGGTAATCATACCATAACGATCGCCTTTAGAGAACTCATAACTGTAAACTATGTTACACGCACACTCCGCTAACGTTTGTTTTAATTCATATTCGCATTTTCTAAAGTCTCTTTGAAACCAATGCCATCTATAGTAAATTGAAAAACATCTGACAATAAATGTTCCTTTATGACGAATCTGATTTCCTTTCCTTCCATCAAAGCATCTTTCAATGCAATAAAGCCGTCGCCTTCGTTTGAAATATAGATATCATCGCTATCGCGAATTATCTTTGGATTGAGAGAGTACTCTTTACCATCTATTTTAATCTTGATTTCTATATCGCTCAAAGACGAGAATGATGCCTGTGATGAGGAGACATACTTATATTCTTTTATCAAACGAATAGCAAAAACTTCATCATAATAGACATACACAGTTAAATCTTCGTTGGATGAAAAAGAATCACTCCTTTTCCCTTTAAATTCTCCTCGCAAATATACAGACTCCGTCTTATCACCGAAATCATCCACATAATTATTAATTGTCCAGCTCGATGGCATAGGCTTTGGGGATGGCGAAGGAGTCGGGTCAATTGCCGGATTCTCTGTTATTTTTAATGTTTCTGATGTGACGGATGTCGTCTCGCTGCCTTTGCCTGCTGAGCAGCCTATCAGGAGTATGCACAGCAGTGTAAAGACTCCAACAATTAGTATTCTCTTCCTCATTTTGCACCTCATGATCTATATTGCACCTATATAGGTGCATATAAAGTTTAACATACTCATATAATCATGTCAATAGATTTGCTCTTGTATAGGCGCAAAGAGGTAGTATGAACAGTCAAATAGAAAAGCGTATTGGTAACAATCTGCGAAAAATACGCGAAAGCATAAAAATGACGCAGAACGAAGCATCCGCTAAGTTGCAGTTAGAGGGATGCGATATTACTCGAAGCGCTCTTGCAAAAATCGAAGTAGGGCAACGGCACATTTATCCTGATGAGATTATCCTTTTTAAACAAATCTATAAAACTACTTATGACAAAATCTTTGAATAATAGTAAGCATTCGCATCAAAATGTAATATTTGTGTACGAGTGCAGATTTATGAAAACAACAATTCAAAGGATTCCAATATAACAAAAAAGGGCCGAAGCCCTTTTCAAAGAATTCCTCAATGGCTGCTCTTCTGCACGTGCGCGTCGGAGCCGACGGGAACGTTGTCGTACTGCGCGCGGGGACCGCCCACATACTTCGGACGCGAGAACGCCATGACGAGGTTCGCTTCGCCGATGTGCCGTAAGGGACTGTGCACCGGCACCGCTACGCAATGCAGATGCATGCCGATAAGCGTGTCGCCGATATCGATGCCGAGGGTCGCCTGCCCGTTCAGGTTTTCGACCATGACCGCGTCCCCGATGCGCTCGTACGCGCCGGTCACGCAGGCGCCGCCCGCATGCAGCCACGGCTTGACCCAGACCTGCTGGAGCCCGTATTTTTTCATCGTGGCGCGGGAACAGCACAGCGAGCGGTTGATGTGCTCGCAGCCCTGCACCGCAAGGTCGAGTCCCGCTTCTTCGACAAGGGGCAGCAGCGCGTCGAGCACCGCCTTTGCCGCTTCCTCGCTCGAGCCCGAGCCGATGCGCTTGCCGCAGATCTCGCTGGTCGAGCAGCCGAGCACGATGAGCGCGCCCTTTTCCGGCTTTGCCGCGTTCATCAGAATCCCGAACGCCTCTTTGACCTGTTCTTTGATTTCCTGTTCGTTCATAGTTGTTACCTCATATAGAAGAATTTCATCGGATCCAAAAGCCTTCCCCTTGAGGGGAAGGGGGATCGCTTGCGGTGGATGAGGTGTTGTGCGCGATCAAGACGACACCTCATCAATCGCCTTCGGCGACAGCTTCCCCTCAAGGGGAAGCCTTGCTGTCTACGAGTATATCCTCTGTTCTTCGCAAAGTCAAGGGACGAACCCTTTGCAAAAGCCCTTGCGGTATGATATACTTTTTTCATGGATTTTGTCAGTCTTCTTTTACAATGGTATCCCGATCATCATCGCGATCTTCCGTGGCGCAAAACGCGCGATCCGTATGCGATCTGGATAAGCGAGATCATGCTGCAGCAGACGCGCGTCGCGGCGGTCATCCCGTATTACGAGCGCTTTACGGCGGAGCTCCCGGACGTTTTTGCGCTTGCCGCAGTCTCCGACGACCGACTGAACCGGCTCTGGCAGGGGCTTGGGTACTATTCGCGCGCAAGGAATCTGAAGCGGGCGGCGGAGGTCGTCTGCGAACGCTTTGCGGGACGTATGCCGGACACGTATGAGCAGCTTCTGACCCTGCCCGGGATCGGCAGCTACACCGCGGGTGCAATCGCTTCGATCGCGTACGGCGAACGCGTGCCTTCCGTCGACGGCAACGTGCTGCGCGTGTACGCAAGGCTGAAAAACGATCCGTCCGACGTCGCCGATCCCGCGGTGAAAACGCGCGTATTCGAGGCGCTTTCGGCAGTCATGCCGCAGGATGCGGGCACATTCAATCAGGCGCTGATGGAGCTCGGGGCAACGGTGTGCGTGCCGAACGGACAGCCGCTGTGCGCGGACTGCCCGCTGCGGGATATCTGTAAAGCGCGCGCGGCGGGCACGGCGGGACTGCTGCCGAACAAAGCGCCGAAAAAACCGCGCACGATCGAGACCCGCACGGTCTTTGCCCTGTACGATCACGGCGCGCCGCTGCTGAAAAAACGCCCGGACAAGGGGCTTTTGGCGGGGCTTTACGAGCTGCCGAACGTGTCCGGTGCACTTTCGACCGCCGAAGCGATGACGTGGCTCACGGAACACGGGCTGCATCCGACGGGCGATCTTCTGCGCTATTCGGCAAAGCATGTCTTCACGCACATCGAATGGCACATGCGCGTGTACGCCGCCGACGTCGCGGGGGAGGGGATCCGGGAATTCGTCCGCGCGGACGGCAGTCAGTCGATCCCGACCGCTTTTCAGGTCTGCCTCGGAACAGATCGCGGCGCCGTTCGTTTCTGAACAAGCAAGGCAAAAAAACGGACTGCCCGAAAAGCAGTCCGTTCTGCATCAGTCGCGGTGTTCGTAGGAACCGCAGAGGCTTTCGTTTTCGCGGCCGGTCGCCGTGTTCCGGGCGGGACGAACGCAGATCTTCGACAGCGCGCAGTGTGCGCCGTGCTCGTTGAACCGGCAGCTCGTGACCTCGCAGCCGATGCTCTGATCGTAATTGTGTTCCATGCCGTATCCTCCTTTCGTTTCGGTTAGTTTGTACGGCGAACGCGCGGAACATGCGCGTTTTCCTGAAAAATGCGGGTTGAAAAACATTTGTATTCGTATTATACTGATAACGTACCCGAAAAGGGCAACATTCAGGAGGATAAGGAAATGAAAAAAATCATCGCATTGCTGTTGGTATTCGTGCTGATGCTCGGCTGCTTTGCCGCGTGCAACAAGGAAACGGACGGAAAGTCGGAAAAGACTGTCGTTACGATCGTCGTTGCCGGTACGTTCGGCGACCGTTCGTTCTATGATTCTTCGAAAGCCGGCGGCGAGCGCCTTGCAAAGGATTTCAAAGAGCTTGACGTCAAGTTCGTTGAATGCAACAACGATAACCACACCGTCCGCATGCAGAACGCGGCGGCGCAGTCGGACATCGTCGTATGCGTCGGCTGGGAGTTCTATGACATCGAGACCGTTGCGCCGGAATATCCGGACGTCAAGTTCATCTGGATCGACAACGAGACCTCCGCGCCGATCCCGAACGTGCTGAACATCGTCTATGCGCAGAACGAGGGTTCGTTCCTTGCGGGCTACATTGCGGCGGCGATGAGCAAGACCGGCACGGTCGGCGCAGTCGGCGGCGAGGACAGCATCACGATCAATGACTTCATCGTGGGCTACAAGCAGGGCGCGGCGTATTTCAGCGACGCAACCAAGGTCGAGGTCAACTACACCAACGACTATGACGACCCGGCAAAGGGCAAGGATTGCGCAAAGGTCCTGAACGACCGCGGCGCGGACGTCATCTTCCAGATCGCCTCCAAGGCGGGCGACGGCGTGTTCGAAGCGGCGCAGGAGGGCGGCTTCTATGCGATCGGCGTCGACTCCGACCAGAAGTACATCAACGACGCCGTCATCATCTGCTCGATGAAGAAGGAAGTTGGCAACTCGATCTATGACGCGATCGCACGGATCGCGAAGGGCGACGCATCGCAGCTCGGCACGACCTGGGTCGCCGACATGTCGAACGGCTACGTCGGCATCGGCTACGGCGAGGAAGGCGCGACCCAGCAGGTCACGGACGAGATCAAGGCAGCCGTTGAAGAACTGAAGGCGAAGATCGTCTCCGGCGAGATCAAGGTCGAGACCACCAGAAACTGAGAATCCGATGCACGGAAGCTGCCGGTTTTGGCAGCTTCCGCCTTTTTTGCGGCATCGGCGAAAGCCGACGCCATATCGTGCGGACGCGAAGCGTGCCGCATATCGTGTTTGCGTAAGCAAACATATCGTGCGTCGCAAGACGCATTTCGCGATATGTCTCCTTCGGGGCGCGATATGCCTGCGGCACAGCATAAAGGAGGAGGGGATCACTTGACGGACGAGATCCGGTTTGAACACATTTCCATGGAATTTCCGGGCGTGCTCGCAAACGACGACATTTCGCTTTCGATCCGAAACGGCGAGGTGTTCGCGCTGGTCGGCGAAAACGGCGCGGGCAAGTCCACTCTGATGAATATCCTGTACGGCATCAACACGCCGACGGCCGGGAATCTGTATGTACGCGGCGAGAAGGTCACGAACTTCAGTCCGAAGGCGGCGATCGACCGCGGCATCGGCATGGTGCATCAGCACTTCATGCTGGTCCCGTCGTTCACGGTCGCGCAGAACATCGCACTGGGCCGCGAGCCGAAGAAGGGCGGCGTGCTGTTCGACAACAAAAAGGCGGAGAAACTGACCCGCGAGCTCGTCGAGGAGTACGGTCTTGAGGTCGATCCGTCCGCCGAGGTACGGGATATTTCCGTGGGTCTGCAGCAGCGCGTCGAGATCCTCAAGACGCTTTACCGCGGCGCGGACATCCTGATCCTGGACGAACCGACGGCGGTTCTGACGCCGCAGGAAACGGACGAGCTTTTTGACGTCATCCGCCGCATCGTGCGCGAAAAGCAGGTCACCGTCATCATCATTACGCACAAGCTCTATGAGGTCATGGCGATCTCCGACCGCGTCGGCGTCATGCGGCGCGGCAAGCTGATCGGCGTGGAGAACACGAAGGACGTCGACGAAAAGATGCTTGCGTCCATGATGGTGGGAAGGCCCGTGCTGTTCGATCACCTGGAAAAGACCGGCGAACCCGGCGACGTCGCGATCGAGGTCGACGATCTCTACGTGGCGGATAACCGCGGACTGCCCGCGGTGCGCGGCGTGTCGCTTTCGGTCAGGCGCGGCGAGGTTCTGGGCATCGCGGCGATTGAGGGCAACGGGCAGAGCGAGCTGCTGGAGGCGATCACCGGCATGCGAAAGATCAACCGCGGTCACGTGACTGTCTGCGGGCAGGACGCAACGGGCAAGACGCCCGGCGAGATCCGCGCGCTGGGGCTTTCGCACGTGCCGGAGGACCGTCTCAGTACCGGCGTG
>JAZNHI010000035.1:0-8122 GCA_045576895.1 Clostridia bacterium
TGACGGCGCAGATGCAGGCGGTCACACAGCGCGCGATCCGCATCATCTCGATCGGCTTGGTGCTGGCGGCGGCGGGCATTTCGTTCTCCACCGCGTTCGGCGCGACGGACACAAGCCTGTACGGCGCGATCACGTCCCTGCAGCGTCAGCTCATCGTGCTGCTGCCGGTTGCCGCGCTGCTTGCCTGGATCACCAAGGACGTCGACGGCATCTGGTGGGCGTTCCCGATTTCCGAGCTCATCACGCTTCTGGTGGCGGGACTGCTGTTCAAACGTCTCTACCGCAAGAAGATCAGGCCTTTGGACGATCCGGTCGAGGATTTCAACGAATAACAAACAAGCGTACCGAAAAACCGGTACGCTTTTTGTATGCCTGTGCAAGACAGAAACTGTCGGAGGAACGGTCTGTTGGAATCAGTTCATCAGATCGAATCCTTACAGCATCGCGCTGTCCTCGGGCAAAGAGGGGTGCATCACGTCGCGCTTCAGGGTCGAATCCGTGACGGCGGAGCGCGCAAGCACCATCTTGCCCGCCTCGACCGAGTGCGTCAGCCACACGCTGCCGCCGATGACGCAGTCGTTTCCGATGCGCGTCTCGCCGCCGAGGATCGTCGCGCCGGCATAGATCACCACACGGTCGCCGATGTCCGGATGGCGCTTCACACCTTTCACAGGCATGCCGTCTTCATCGGTATCGAAGCTCTTTGCGCCGAGCGTGACGTGCTGATAGATCTTGACGCCGCTGCCGATCGTCGTGGTTTCGCCGATGACGACGCCCGTGCCGTGGTCGATGAAGAACGATTCGCCGATGGTCGCGCCAGGATGGATGTCGATGCCGGTGCGCCGGTGCGCATACTCCGTCATCACGCGCGGCAGAAGCGGCACGGCGCATCGGTACAGGATGTGCGCAAGCCGGAAGGTCGCGATCGCCGGAAACGCCGGATAGCAGAGGATGATCTCGTCCACGCCGCGCGCCGCCGGGTCGCCGATGTACGCTGCCATGAGGTCGGTTTTCAGCACGCGATAGACCTCCGGCAGCGATTCGATCAGCGTGCGCGTTACGGCTCCCGCGCCTTTTTCGTCATAGGAAAGCATGGAGAGCAGCGAGGACAGAAGCTCCGTCGCCTCAAAAAGCGCCTGTTCGCGCATGATCGCTTTTCCGGCATGCCGCGGAAACATGGCGTCGATCAGCCGGTCCGTCATGCGCTCGGCGCCGCTCGTAAACGTGCTGAAATCGTTCGCGTCGACATGTCCTTCGTCCGCATTCCGCAGGGCGTCCGCGGTACGGCCGATCAGTTCCCTGAATCCATGTTCCATCTTCAATCCTCAAACAGCGTCGTGGAGAGGTAGCGGTCGCCGCCGTCCGGCAAAAGGGCAACGATCGTTTTGCCGCGGTTTTCGGGACGCTTCGCAAGCAGGATCGCCGCAAACGCGGCTGCGCCGGAGGAGATCCCGACCGCAACGCCCTCGCGCTTGCCGATCTCCCGCGCCGTGCGGAACGCATCCTCATTCGGAACAGGGATCACCTCGTCATAGATCGCCGTGTCGAGCACGTGGGGAACGAAGCCCGCGCCGATGCCCTGGATCTTGTGCGCGCCCGCGCTGCCGCCGGACAGCACGGGGGAGGAAGCGGGCTCGACCGCGACGATGCGCACGTGCGGATTCTGCTCCTTCAGGTATCTGCCGACGCCGGTGATCGTGCCGCCGGTGCCGACGCCTGCGACAAAGATGTCGACTTTGCCGTCCGTATCGCGGAAGATCTCCGGACCGGTCGTGTCGTAATGCGCCTTCGGGTTCGCGGGATTAGTAAACTGTCCCGGGATCAGCGCATTCGGGATCTCGTTCACAAGCTCGTTCGCCTTTGCGATCGCGCCTTTCATGCCCTGCGCGCCGTCCGTCAGCACGAGCTCTGCGCCGTACGCGCGCATCATGCGGCGGCGCTCCATGCTCATGGTCTCCGGCATGACGATGATCGTGCGGTACCCGCGCGCCGCGGCGACGGCGGCAAGACCGATGCCGGTGTTGCCGGAGGTCGGCTCGATGATGACCGAGCCGGGCTTCAGAAGTTCCCGCTGTTCGGCGTCGTCGAGCATCGCTTTTGCGACGCGGTCCTTGACCGATCCCGCGGGATTCAGGTATTCCAGTTTTGCAAGAAGCCTTGCGCTGAGTCCCTCGGCGGCTTCGGTGTGACGGAGTTCAAGTAGCGGCGTGCGGCCGATCAGCTGATCTGCGGATGTATAGATGTTCATGTTTTGCCTCCCGAATAAAATATGATTTGATTTCGTAAACGTGTGAAAAACAAAAAGCCGGAAAGCCCGCAGACTTTCCGGCAGAACGGCAGAAGCCCTATCCGGAGACGCAAACGGGCATAGCAAAGCAAGGACAACAACACGCGAAGCGATTGCAATGCAGCATACCCGTTCCTCCTTCCGAAAGATCGTATATAGTATACAAACGAAACACGGCCTTGTCAAGCATTTTTTGACTTTTCAGAAGTCGGCGGAAAAGAACGGAGAAGTCGGCGGAAAAGAACGGAAAATATATTGTCTCCCGGAGACGAATATGATATACTATTTACAAATCGGCGTATAACGCCGAAAAGGAGGGAAAAACGATGCAAAAACGATGGATCGCATGTGCTTTGGCGCTTCTGATGATCTTCGGTCTGTTTGCCTGCGGTGAAAAACCCGCCGCGGTCGAACAGCCCGCCCAGGAGGGAGAGAAGCCGGTCGTAACGGAAGCTCCGGCGGCCGAGCCGTCCGAGCCGGCTGCGCAGGAAACGCTGCCGGACGAGTATTTCCTGCCGAAAGAGGACGGCATGAATCAGCTGACCATCTACTGGAAGGATGATTCGATCAACTTTGAAACGAGCGATATGTGGATGTGGTTCCCCGGCAAGGACGGCCGCGGCTATCAGATGTATCCGTGCGCATACGGCGCGAAGTGCATGATCAACGTGCCGAAGGACGTGGAGGAAGTCGGATTCATCGTGCGCATCAACTGCTCCGAGCCGTGCGGAACGTCCTGGGGCGACGCCACGAAGGTCTATGACGGCGACCGCAGCGTTAAGATGGACGGCGACACCGCGGTCTATCTGGTCGGCAAGGATGCGGAGATCTATTATTCGGACGACGGAGGCGTGACCCTGATGCAGAAGAAGGCGGTCAATTATGTCGGCATTGTCGGCATCAACGAGATCAAATACAACGTGACCCCGGCGGTGAAGATCACGAGCCTCGATCAGGTTGCGGTGTACGACGGCGATCGCAGACTCGAGATCGAAAGCCTGTCGAGCCTCAACAACGAGGTTGTGGCGGGGTCGATCGTGCTCAAGGAGAATCTGGATATCTCGAAACTCTACGATGTGCAGATCGAGGGCTACGAGCGCAAGACGGCGATCCCGACGGGCATCTTCGATTCCAAGGAATTCGTTGAGCAGTACACCTATGACGGCGACGATCTGGGCGCGATCATCCACGGCGACGAGACGACCTTCAAGGTCTGGGCGCCGACGGCAAGCAAAGTGGTCCTGAACCTCTTCGAAGCGGGCGACGGCGGCAAGGCGTTCCAATCCGTCGATATGGAGAAGGGTGAAAAGGGCGTCTGGTCGAGCACGGAAAAGGTCGGCAGCGGCACGTATTACACCTATACGGTCACCACGGCGGCGGGCGAACAGGAAACGACCGACCCGTACGCGAAGGCGGTCGGCGCAAACGGCAACCGCGGCATGGTCATCGACCTCGATTCCACCGATCCGGAGGGCTTCGAAAACGACACGTTCATCGATCGGATCGAAACATATCAGGATGCGATCATCTGGGAGGTCCACGTCCGCGACTTCAGTAACCGCATTGCGGACTCGAAATATCCGGGCAAGTATCTTGCCTTCACCGAAACGGGGCTTAAAAACGCTTCCGGCGAACCGGTCGGCGTGGATTATCTGCTCGATCTCGGTGTGACGCATGTGCATCTGCAGCCGGTCTACGATTTTGCGACGGTCGACGAGACGAGCAGCGCGCCGCAGTTCAACTGGGGCTACGATCCGAAGAACTACAACGCGCCCGAGGGCAGCTATTCCACCGACCCGTATCACGGCGAGGTCCGCGTAACCGAGTTCAAGCAGATGGTACAGGCGCTGCACGAGAAGGGGCTGTCGGTCGTCATGGACGTCGTCTACAACCACACTTATGAGGGCAACGCAAACTTCAACAAGATCGTTCCGTACTATTACTACCGTTACCTGCCGTCCGGCGAGAATTCGAACGGCAGCGGCTGCGGCAATGAGACCGCGTCCGACCGCGTGATGTTCCGTAAGTTCATGGTGGATTCCGTGACCTACTGGGCAAGCGAATACCATGTCGACGGCTTCCGCTTCGACCTGATGGGTCTGCACGACATCGAAACGATGCAGGCGATCGAGCAGGCGCTGCATGCGATCAATCCGAAGGCGATCATCTACGGCGAGGGCTGGACCGGCGGCACATCCACACTGCGGTCGAACCGGCAGGCGATTCAGGCGAACATCCGTCAGGTCAAAGCGAGCGAAGGCGCGGCGGGCAGCGTCGCAGTCTTCAACGACGCGATCCGCGACGGACTGAAGGGCAGCGTGTTCAACGAGAAGGATCAGGGCTATATCAGCGGCGATCCCAGTAAGGCGCGCGCAAACAACATTGCATTCGGCATCGAGGGCGGCAAGGGCGGAACCCCGTCGTGGAAGGTGGACAACGCGATGGTCATCAACTATATGTCCTCGCATGACAACCGCACGCTGTGGGATAAGCTGACGAAGTCCAATCCGAAGGCGACGGATGAGCAGAAAGCGAAGATGGTCCGTCTCGGCGCGGCGATCGTGCTGATCTCCAAGGGCACGCCGTTCTGGCTTGCCGGCGAGGAGATGCTGCGCTCCAAGGGCGGCGATCACAACAGCTACAAGTCCTCCGACGCGGTCAACAACATCGATTGGGATGCGCTCGTACCGGGCAGCCTCGTCGCCGAAACGCGCGACTGGTATAAGAGCCTGATCGCGATCCGCAAGGCGTGGAGCTTCCTGCGCGGCGCGGACGTGAGCTGCGAAGTGCGCGAAGACGCTTCGATCGTCGTGACGTACACGGAAAACGGCAAGGTCGCGGCGATCGCGGTCATCAACCCGCTCGACAGCGAGATCGGCTATTCGCTGCCGGCAGGCAACTGGGGCGCGCTGATCAACGGCGACAGCATCACGGAGAATCCGGAGACCGTGCTGAACGGCAGCGTCAACGTTCCGGCGCAGGGCATTCTGCTGGTCGTACCGGCAGCGTAAACAAACAGTATAGGAAAAGCGGCAGACCGTGCGTCTGCCGCTTTTGCCGTCTTTACAAGGATTCGGAAAAACGGTATACTG
This sequence comes from Clostridia bacterium, assembly GCA_045576895.1. Lineage (GTDB taxonomy): Bacteria > Bacillota > Clostridia > Christensenellales > CAG-138 > UBA3792. Next base: position 5,380 of record JAZNHI010000035.1, read on the forward strand.
TTATCAATATCCACGACAAAGAAAAGGAGATCGCTATGCAGAAAAACGATGTGATTCACGGATTCCGGATCGAGCGCGTTCGCCCGGTCGAAGGGCTTTCGGCAACGCTTTGGGAGATGACGCACGAAAAGACCGGCGCGGCACTTTGCTGGGTCGATCGGAAGGAAGAGAACAAGGCGTTTTCGATCGCGTTCAAAACGCTGCCGGAGGATTCCACGGGCGTATTCCACATCATCGAGCATTCGGTGCTGTGCGGATCGGACAAGTATCCGGTCAAGGAGCCGTTTGTGGAGCTTCTCAAGAGCTCGGTCCAGACGTTCCTCAATGCGTTCACCTATCCGGATAAGACCGTTTATCCGGTCTGCAGCCGCAACGACCGCGACTTTCTGAACCTGATCGACGTCTATCTCGACGCGGTTCTGCATCCGCTGATCTATCATAAGCCGGAGATCTTCCGGCAGGAGGGCTGGCGGTACGAAGGCGAGGGAGACAGCCTTTGCTATCAGGGCGTCGTGTTCAACGAGATGAAGGGCGCGTTCGCGTCTCCGCAGACAGTGATGTACAACGAGATTCAGCGGCTGCTGTTCCCGGACAACTGCTATCGGCACGTCTCCGGCGGCGATCCCGCCTGCATTCCGGATCTCACGTACGAGCAGTTCATCGCAAGCCACAGGAAGTATTATCATCCCTCCAATGCGCGGATCTCGCTCGTCGGCAGCATCGACGTCGACGCTGTGCTCGAAAAGATCGATTCCTTCCTTTCGGCGTTCGACCGGCTGGAAGCGGACTTCATGATCCGGATGCAGCAGCCGATTGACCGGATCACGGAGGAGGTCCCGTTTGAGATCGGCGCGGACGAGCCGAAAGACGGTCGCGCGATCATCGCCTCGGCAACGCTGCTCGGCACGTTTGAAACCGCCGAGCGCAATTATGCGGCTTCCGTGCTGTCCGATTATTTGGCGGGCGACAACGACGCGCCTTTGAAACGCGCGGTTATCGACCGGGGGCTTGCGCAGGATTTCTCGATTGAACTGGACGACAGCATGCAGCAGTCGTATCTCTTCTGGCAGGCGATGAACACCGACGCCGACAAGCGCGAAGCGCTCGAAGAAACGGTATGCGAAACGGTCGGACGCATTGTGCGGGAGGGGCTCGATCGCGAACGCCTGTCCGCATGCTTCAACAGCCTGGCATTCCGACTGCGCGACCGCGACGGTGTGAACTGGCTCCCGAGAAGCCTTGCGGAGGGACTGTCCATGCTCGATACCTGGCTGTACGGCGGAGATCCTTTGGAGGGGCTTTCGGTCGAAAAACCGTTGAAATCGCTTGAAGAAAAGCTTTCCGGTAATTATTTCGAAGAGCTTCTCAAAGAACTGTTCCTCGAAAACGGACACAGCGCGACGGTCGTGCTTGTCCCGTCCAAAACCCTCGGCGACGAGAAGCGGGCAAGGGAAGCGGCGCGCGTGAAAGCCGAAGGCGCCGCGTGGACGGACGCGGATCGTGAACGGCAGAAGGCGCAGGCGGAATCGCTGCGCGCATTCCAGCAGACGCCGGACAGCGAGGAGGCGCTGAAGACGATCCCGATGCTGAAGCTCTCCGATCTGAACGACAAGCCCGAGCCGCTGCGCACGGAACAAAGCACGGCAAACGGCGTGACGGTGCTTTCGCATACGGTCGACAGCACGCTTTCATTGTTCAGACTGCACTTCGCCGCGGACGATCTCTCGCTTGACGAACTGCCGGCGCTTTCGGTGCTGTGTCATATGCTCGGCAGTATGGCGACAACGCGGCATTCCCGCGCAAAGCTGCCGCTTGCAATCAAGAATACGATCGGCAAGCTGGACTTTTCACCTACGGTCCTTCCGGGAAGCGACGCGGATCATTGCCGCGTGCTGCTGACAGCGTCGGTTTCGTGCCTGCCCGAGCGCACGGAACAGGCTGCCGCGCTTCTTACGGAGATCTTGCGGGAGACCGAATTTACGGACGCGGACCTTACGAAGGAGATCGTGCAGCAGATGGCGGTCGGCGCAAAGCTCTCGCTGCCCGCGGAGGGACACCGCTATGCCATGATGCGTTACGGCTCCTACCAAACGGCGTTCGGACTTGCGAACGAAACGATCGGCGGCGTGTCCTTCATCCAATGGCTGAATGCCGTCGGCGAAGGCGGGGGGGATGCGATCTGTGCGCTTCTGAAGACGATGGAAGGACTGCTTACAAAGCTTGCCGCAAGGTCGCGGCTGACGCTTTCCCGCTCGGAAGCGGTTTCCGATGCTGCGGTCGAGTCGATGCTCTCCGCACTGCCGGAGGGCGAACCGGCACCGCGGGAAGCTTGCTATCGCGTTGAGGGCGGAAAGCGCGAGGGCATCGCGATCCCGGCGCAGGTCGGTTTTGCGGTGACCGGCGGAAGCCTTTTCCGGTACGGCATGCCGTACACGGGCAGCATTCCGGTGCTTGCGAACGTTCTGAATTTCACGTATCTCTGGAACCGGATCCGCGTGCAGGGCGGCGCGTACGGCTGCGGCTTTGTCGGGCGCGATACCGGCGAGCTGTACTTCTATACCTACCGCGATCCGAAGCCCGCACGCTCGCTCGGCGTCATGCGAGAGGCGGCGGCGTTCGTGCGCGATTTCATCAAGGAGGATCCGGATCTCACCGGGTTCATTCTGAGCGCGGTGTCCGCAGTCGATCCGCTGCGCAGCGCAAACGTCAGGATCACCGCGGGGGACAACCGCTACTTCCGCGG
>JAZNHI010000036.1:0-8553 GCA_045576895.1 Clostridia bacterium
ACGCACAAAGGGCTGTGGTTGGAGCCTTGATAAAACCGTTATACGGTAGGGGACGGTAACCAATCCACAGCATCCCAAACAGTGTAGCACATGACCCTGTCAAAGGTCACTAATAACTACGAATTTTATTATACGAGGGGAAGGCAAGGAAAAATACCGACAAACCGCAGGAACACCGTGAATTGTCCTGCGGACATGAAAAAGAAGATTCTCCCGCAGGAGAATCTTCCCGATCATGCCGAAGACATATTCATCTGTGTTCCGGCGTGCGCTTTCCCGCAAACGCGAGGAAGAAGAGATACGCGCCGACGAGCAGCAGCAGCGCGGCAAAGACGTAGTAATAGGTTGAAGAGACCGGAGTCGCCGGTTCGATCAGTTCGGAAACGTCGGCGAGCGCCATGTACTTGTCCTGAAAGACGGCTTCATAGTGCCCGTCCTTCGGATAGATGTAGACGTACCGCTTGATCGTGGTGCGCTTTGTGATCTCGTTCGTCTCCTCCGGCACCTCGGTCAGATTTGCCTGTTCCGCGCGCAGCTCGTCGTACTTGTAGGAATCGTAGTCGTCCTTGTCGACGATGTTCTCCAGAACGATCTCGCCGTATTTCGGGTCGATATAGCGATACAGCACAACGTACTGCTTCAGGTTGTTTTCATCGGTTTCCTGCCGCGCGTCGAACGCTTCAAACGTCAGCTCCCCGAGCGAGGTCAATCCCTCGATCACCGCCGGACGCGACGATACCCGCACGCCGACAATCACGAACACCGCAGCGCCGATGATGCACAGCACCGCAAGAATGATAAAGAAGGTTTTCCGATTCATATGCCCGTCCTCCCTCAGGATTTCAGCGTCACAACCGTCACGCCCGCGTCGCCTTCGCCGTAAGCGCCGATGCGGAAGCTCTTCACGCGCGGATGCGTCTTCAGATAGTTCTGCACGCCCGCTCTTAACGCGCCGGTACCCTTGCCGTGGATGATGTTGAACTCGGTTCTGCCCGTGCGAATGCAGTCGTCGATGAACGCGTCAATCTCCAGGATCGCGTCGTCAACAAGGAACCCGCGAAGATCGAGCTCGTACTTCATCGTTTTGATGTCGGTCATGATTTCCCTCGGACGCGTCGCCGTGCGCTGCGGTTCTCGTTTCTGTTCGATCAGGCGAAGATCGGAAAGCGGCACAAAGACCTTGATGAGCCCCGCCTGTACCTGCACCTGTCCCCTTGCGTCCTGCGGCTTCAAAACCGTTGCGGTGTTGTTGAGGCTCACCACGCGCACGGTCTGCCCGCGGATCACGGACGAGGGGATCTCGCCCTCGGCGGAGTTCGGCTCCGGGTTGTCCGAAAGGCTGTTCGACGCCGTGCGAAGCTTATCGCGCGAGGATTGGATCGCGCGTTCCAGCGCCTTTGTGTCGATGTTTTTGACCTGCCGGAGCTCGGAGATCAGCGCGTCCATCTCGTGCTTGGTGGCGGCGACGACGCTCTTTGCCTCTTCCCTTGCCTTCTCGCGGATCGCGGCGCGGTCCTCTTTGAGCTTCTTCCGCTCGTTTTCAAGCGCAATGCGCTCCGCCCTTGCTTTTTCCAGTTCTTCGGTGAGCTCGTTTGCCTGCTGTTCCGCAAGCTTTCGCTGCGCCTCCGCACCCGAAAGAACATCCTCGAACGCGACGTCCTCGCGCTTCAGATATTCCTTTGCCTGCTCGATGATCGCATCGTCGAGTCCGAGCCTTTTACTGATCTCGAATGCGTTGGACTTGCCGGGGATGCCGATATAGAGCCTGTAGGTCGGACAGAGCTTGTCCACGTCGAACTCCATCGACGCGTTCTGCATGCCCTCATGCGTCAGCGCGAACGCTTTGATCTCGGAATAGTGCGTGGTGGCAAACGTCGTTGCGCCGCATTCCTGCAGATGTTTCAGGATCGCCTGCGCCAGCGCCGCGCCCTCGTTCGGGTCGGTGCCTGCGCCGAGCTCGTCCAGCAGCACAAGCGTGTCCTTCCCCGCGTCCTTCAGGATGGAAACGAGGTTCGTCATGTGTGCGGAGAACGTGGACAGCGACTGCTCGATCGACTGCTCGTCGCCGATGTCGGCAAAGACCTCGCGGAAGATCGCGATCTCGCTCGACTCGTCTGCGGGGATGAACATACCCGCGCTTGCCATCAGCGTGAAGAGGCCGACGGTTTTCAGCGTGACCGTTTTGCCGCCGGTGTTCGGTCCGGTGACGATCAGCGTGTCGTACCCGTCGCCGATCCACACGGAGATCGGGACGACGGTGTTTTTGTCGATCAACGGATGTCTGCCGTTCTTGATGTGAATGATGCCGTTCCCGTTCAGCTTCGGGCAGTACGCGCGCATATCGCGCGCCATGACCGCCTTTGCAAAGATGCAGTCGAGATTGCCGAGCAGCATCAGGCTCTGATACAACTCGTCCGCGTACGGCGCGACGAGCGAGGTGAGCCCCGCAAGGATGCGCTCGATCTCGCGCTTCTCCTCCGCCTGCAGCTGCTTATACGCGTTGCCGAGTTCTACGACCGCGGTCGGTTCGATGAAGACGGTCTGACCGCTGCCGCTCTGGTCGTGGATCAGTCCGCCGATCTGCGCGCGGTGCTCCGCCTTGACCGGGATCGCATAGCGTCCGTTGCGCACGGTGACGATCGGCTCCTGCAGGTATTTCTGATACAGCGGGCTCTTGATGATGTTGTTCAGCTTTTCCTTGACGCGTTCGGCGGTGATCCGAAGCTGCCGGCGAATGCGCGCAAGCTCGGGCGACGCGTTGTCAAAGATCTCGTCCTCGGAAAGGATGCAGCGTCCGATCTCGTTCTCGATCTCGCTGTGCGCCGAAAGCGGGTTTGCCAGCCGGTGCAGCTCGCTGTCCCCGTCCTCGCCGAGCAGGCGTTCGCGTGCGCGGCGGCTTGCCTTCAGACATGCGGCAAGATCCAGAAGCTCCGCGGGCGAAAGCGCATACGCCGCCTTGACGCGGCGCAGGGTGCTGCGCGCGTCCGGGAATGTGTCGATCGGACTTCCGCCGATGCGGCGGCAGATCGCGTCCGCCTCCCACGTCTGACGCAGCAGCATTTCGGCGCGCTCGAGGTCATCGGTGGGAACAAGCTCTGCAACGAGTTCGCGCCCGATGTCGGACGCGGTATGGCTCGCACATTGGGCGCGGATCTTATCGAATTCTAAACTTTTTAATGCACGTTCGTTCATTTGTGGATCTGATTCATGTCGCCGACGACGACATTGATTTCAAGCGTTTCGCCGCTGCGCTCCACGGTCAGCGTGATCGTGTCGCCGACGTGCGTTGCGCGGATCGCCTCGACAAACTCATCCTGTGTCATTTCGACGCCGTTCATGCCGACGAGCCGGTCGCCCGCCTTGATGCCGGCTTCCTCCGCCGGACCGCCTTCGGTGACGCTGTAGATGTAGACGCCGGGGGTCTTGATCAGCGCGGTCGGTTCCAGATACGTAACGATGGTGATGCCGATGCCGGGGCGAACGGTGGAGCCGTTCTCGATCAGCGACGACGCGATCTCGACGACGTTGTTGATCGGCAGCGCAAAGCCGATGCCCTCGGAGGAAATGTTCTGACCGCTTTCGTCGACGCCCGCGGAGATGTACTTTGCGCTCGTGACGCCGATGACCTCGCCGCGCATGTTGATGAGCGGACCGCCGCTGTTGCCGGGGTTGACCGCCGCGTCGGTCTGCATGTACTCGTTGACGAAACCTTCGATGTTGATCCTGCGCGAGAGCGCGGAAACGATACCGAACGTGACCGAGCCCGACAGCTCATTCGCGCTGATCGGATCGCCGATCGCAAGCACGAATTCGCCGACGCGCATCTTCGAGGAATCGCCGATCGGCAGCGCTTTCAGTCCCGCCGATTCGATGCGGAGAACCGCAACGTCCGTCTGAACGTCCGCGCCGATGAGGATCGCGTCGACCGTGTCGCCGGAATGGAGCGAAACCTTCAGCTTCGCCGCGCCTTCGACGACGTGCTGATTGGTGATGACGTATCCGTTTTCCGTGTAGATGAAGCCGGAACCGCTGCCAACAAGCTTGAGCTCCTGTTTGCCGGTCTTGGGGATCTGATAGTTCAGGATGCCGACGACGCCGGGCGTAACCGCTTCGACCACATCCGGAATGCCCTCGAACTCTTCGAAATTGAACGGCGCGGCAAGATACGGCTCAACCTCGGCGGGCGTCACGGCAGGAATCTTCTCCGCGGGCTCCTCCGCCTCGGGAGCGGGCTCCTCAGCCTCCGGAACGGGCGTCTGCGTCTCCGGAAGAGACGTTTCTGCCTGCGGTGCGGGCGTTGTTTCCCGCGTATTGCAGACCGGACAGTATACGTACTGCGAAGCATATTCGGTGAGCTTCTTCCAGCCCTGTCCGTCGTTCGTCAGCGCAAAGAACGCGCCTGCGCCCAAAAGCAGCGCGATGATCACGCAGAGGATGATCACGAAGATATTGCCTCCGCGGCGCGCGCGGCGAACGGACGCCGTGTTTTTATAATCACATGGATACGGGATAATCTTGCGAAACATTTCGTTTTCCTCCGTCGGATACTCGTTTCGAAGCGCTTGCGCGCTCCAGGGTAAAGGTGAACTGTGTGCCGCGGCCGCGGGCGCTGCGCACCGTGATTGACTGACCGTGGCTTTCTATGATGCGCTTGACGATCGAAAGTCCGAGCCCCGAGCCCATCTGCGGCGCGGGCGTATGCGCTTTCTCGACCTTATAGAAGCGGTCGAAGACGTGCGGTACGTCCTCCTGCGGAATGCCGATGCCGTTGTCTCGCACGGTGACGTAGACGGTCTTGCGCATCGAATAGGTGGATATCGCGATCGATCTGCCTTTCGGCGAATACTTGATCGCGTTGTCGATCAGGTTGCGGAGAACCTGTCCGATCTGCGCCTGATCCGCAAAGACCGAGCACTGCTCCTGCGCAAAGCGGACCTCCATCTCCATCTCGTTTTCGACAAGACGCGCTTCAAACGTCAGCAGGGTTCTGCGGATCAGCTCGTTGATGTCGAAGACTTCGAAGTTCAGCTGGATCGTGCCGGACTCGATCCGCGCGAGATCCAGAAGATCGTTGACCAGCGTGACCATGCGGCGCGTTTCGTTCAGCACGATCCCGATGTATTCCGGATAGTTTTCCGGCGGGATCGTACCGTCCTGCATCGCCTCCAGAAAGCCCTTCATGGAAGTCAGCGGGGAGCGCAGTTCGTGGCTGACGTTTGCAACGAAGCTCCTGCGCGTTTCCTCCAGCCCGCGGAGCTGTTCCGCCATTTCGTTAAGGCTTTCGCCGAGCTGCGCCGCTTCATCCTTGCCCTCCACCGGGATCCGCGTTGAAAAATCTCCGCGCGAATAGCACTGCACGGCGTGGTTCATTTCGATGAAGGGGTTGATGACGCGATATGCCGTATAGTACGAAACGACGCCCGATCCGATCAGCGCGACCGCACCGATGAGCAGCGTCCAAAGCAGGATGTTGCCGAGCCCTGTGCGGATCGGAGAGAGATCGCCCGTCACAAGAAGCAGTCCGTCGGACGGATCGTCCCCGGCAGTGCAATACGCGGTCAGCACGGGAAAGCCGTCTCGCGCAAAATACTGCTGCGTTACGTCCCCGAGCGGATTTGCACTGTCGACAATGCGGGAATATGCGGTGTCGGAAAGCGGCTGCGACGCATAGATCTTCCAGCGTGCGTCCGAATAATAGGCGGTCACGTCGTCATGCGTGCCGACCTGTTCAACCAGAACGTCATTGTCGGCCGCGATATAGCGAAGATGTGCGTTCGTATCCGAAGCGCCCGCTGCAATCGCGGCGCGTGCGTTCTGCGCATACCGATTCAACTGTGTTCCGTACTCCCCGACCATTTCCGCGTACACGATGACTGCAAGCACGGCGCCGATCAGCAAAACCGCGGCCGTGACCGTCAGGCACTGCATGAACATCATGCGCGAAAAAATGGTACGGAACCGATTCTTACGCATGAAACGCCTCAGCTGCGGACGTCGAATTTATAGCCTACGCCCCAGACCGTCCGAAGCTGCCAGTTCTCGCGCTCGCCGAGCTTTTCACGAATGCGCTTCACGTGTACGTCGACCGTTCTGGAATCGCCGAAGAAGTCGAATCCCCAGACCTGCTCCAGAAGCTGTTCACGTGTGAACACGCGGCCGCTGTGCGACGCGAGGAAGTACAGAAGCTCGATCTCCTTGGGCGGCATTTCGAGCTGTTCGCCGTCGAGCGTGACGGAATAATTCTCAAGCGAGATGGTAAGGTCCGGCAGATTGATCGTGCGTTCGCTCTCCGATGCGGGTGCAAAGCGGCGAAGCACCGCCTTGATGCGCGCGACGAGCTCGTTCGAATCGAACGGCTTTGCGATATAATCGTCCGCGCCGAGCTCCAGTCCGCGTACGCGCTCGCCCGTATCGCCCTTTGCCGTCAGCATGATGACCGGCGTGGAGCCTTCCTGCCGGATCTCATGCAGGATCGTCCAGCCGTCCTTCCCCGGCAGCATGACGTCGAGCACGACAAGCGTCGGCTTCGTGTTGCGGAACGCCTGCATCGCCTCGTAACCGGTCGTGCAGGTCGCAACCTGAAAGCCCGCTTTCTTGAGATATAACTCGATGATCGCCAGAATGTTTCTGTCGTCGTCGATGACCAGAATCGTGTTGTTGTCCATGAATACCTCCGTCAATCTTTCACTGTAACCGTGATGCCGTTTTCGAGCAGCAGGTCCGCCGTGACTCCGTTGCCCGTTCTTAAGGTGCCCGAAAACGACCCGTCATAGATCTCCCCGTACCCGCAGGACGGGCTTCGCGCCTTCAGGATCGCATGGCTGCATCCGTACAGACGCGCCAAACGAAGCGTTTCGTCGGCACCCCTTTGAAACGCTTCGGTGACATCCCTGCCGTCCCGCGCAAGCACCTGCGTTCCGTCCGCCGTTCGTTCCGAAGGAATGCGCGGACACGGAAGCCCGCCGAGCATTTCCGGACAAACGGGGATCGCTTCGCCCCGTTTCACAAGGGCGACGACCGCTTCGTTCGGAACTGTTTTGCCGTCGTATCTGCAGCGATATCCGGCAAGGCACGCGCTGACGATAATCATCGGATGTTACCTTTCTATAGGTAGGTATATATTAACATAAGATTCGTTTTTTGTCTATACTTTGTTCACAAAAAACGGGCCGGCAAATGTTTCCGACCCGTAAAAAGTGTCCGTATCCGTCAGCGGTTTTCCCGTTTTTTCCGTTCGATCAGCGCTTCGTAGCGCGCGATCACGTCCCGCGCGATCCGGTTCCACGGAACCGGGATCGTCTCCCGCGCGCGCATGCCGACGGCCTTTGCGGTTTTGACGGCGCGTCCCATGCACGCGGCGATGTCCTCCGGCGTGTTTTTGCACAGGAAGCCGTTTTCGCCGTCCGTCACGCCCTCCGCCGCGCAGGAGCCTTCGATGAGCAGGCTCGGCGTGCCCGCAGCCGCCGCTTCACGCACGACCATCGGCGCGTTGTCGTAGATCGACGGAAATACAAACAGATCCGCCCTCGCATACAGCCCCTTCAGGATCGCGCGATCCGCGATGTGTCCGGTGAACACCGCGTTTTCATTCAGTCCGAGCTCGTCGGCAAGCGCATGCATCTTTTCTGCGTCCGGTCCCTGCCCGACGAACACGATGCGAAAATCCGCGCCGGTCTGCCGATAGAGCGCCGCCGCTTTCAGGATGCTGTCGGTATTCTTCTTGAAATTCTGCTGTCCGACAAACAGAAAGACCTGTCCCGTACCGAGATCGAAGCGCAGCTCCGCCTTCTTTGCGTCCTCGTACGTGGGGTACCAAAGGTCCGTGCCGTTCGGCATGATGACGATCTCGCCCCGATATCCGTACCCGCGCAGCACCTCGGCGGTCGCGTCGTTGACGGTCCAGACCTCGTCGCAGCGGTTGAAAAACTGCACGACGCGCCGGACAACCGCTTTTGCGATCGCTTCGCTGTGCGTCTTCTGCATCACGTCGTCGTAGTATTTGGAGTGCAGCGTTGCAACAATCGGAACATGCCGCATCCACGCGATGCGCGTTGCCTCGATCGCCGATACGAACGGCGTATGCGCGTGCACGATGTCGAACGGAATGTGATTGAGATCGTGCTGATAAGACAGGTCGAACGTCGGCAGTCCGACGCTGTACGCTTCATTCGGGATCGGAAGGCTTGCGTACTTCATGACGGGAAACGTCTCCGGCGCGGCGTCCCGATACTGCCTGCCCGCGTTTCTCGGCGCGATATAAAAACAGGTCTCCCCCGCATGGGACAGCTCCTCGCAGTAGGAGCGGACGACCATACCGACGCCGTCAATGTGCGGCGGATAGCTCTCGCTGAATTCTCCGATGACCATATCGCAGTCCTTCCTTAAATTTATCTGAATTATAACACATGCGGAACCGTTTTTCAACCGATTCCACACGATCAGACCGAAATTCCTTTTATTCGTGATTCTTCAGTTCCGCACGACCTGGAACAGGTAGAACTTCAGATAATCCGTCTCCGGCACGTTCCAGAGGATCGGATGGTCGGGCGCCTG
>JAZNHI010000037.1:0-2134 GCA_045576895.1 Clostridia bacterium
CGTCTTCGGACACGGCGGCGAAGGCAAAACTACTTTGACCGAAGCAATGCTTTACAATGCAGGGCTTGTCGATCGTTTCCCGAACAATGCACCTACGACGGATTTCGATCCCGAAGAAATCAAACGTTCCATCTCCATCAACATGGCGCTTGCGCCTTTGGAATGGAAGAATACGAAGATTAACCTGATCGACGCGCCCGGTTTCTTCGATTTCTATGGCGACGTAACCGCAGCCATGGCGCTTTGCGACGCGGCGCTCGTTGTGATCAGCGCAGTTTCCGGTCCGGCAGTCGGCGCGGAAAAGACTATGGCAATGTGCAAAGAGCAGCATAAGGCCAGAATGATGGTTATCAATCAGATGGATCGCGACAACGCGAACTTCGAAAAGACGATGCAGGCAGTGAACGAAAAGTTCGGCGTGAACGTCGTTCCGATCCAGCTCCCGATCATGCAGGGCGGCGCGTTCAAGGGCTATGTCGATATCGTCAATATGAACGCAAAGATGTTTGAGGGCAAAGGCGAAAAGGAAGTCGCGATTCCCGGCAACCTTGAAGCGGAAGCGCAGGAGCTCTATGAGAAGCTCACCGAAGCGGCGGCTGAAGCAGACGAAGATCTCATGATGGAGTATCTTGAAACGATGGAGCTTTCACGCGAGCAGATTCTGATGGGTCTTTCCAAGGGCGTTCTGGACGGCGATATTACGCCCGTGTGCTGCACGTCTGCGCTTAACAACATCGGCGTAACCACGCTCCTCGATTACATTCTCCACTACATGCCGACCGCTGCGGACGCCAAGCTTCCGAAGGCGTTCAAGAACGGTGAAGAGATCGAGCTCACCAGAGACGGCAAAATGGTCTGCCATATCTACAAGACGGTCAACGATCAGTTCGGTAAGTACAGCATCGTGAAGGTACATCGCGGTACGCTGGACGGCGGCGTTTCGCTGTTCAACGCAAATCAGGAGAAGAGCGAGAAGCCCACTGCGCCGGTCATGCTCCGCGGCAAGAAGTCCATTGCGGTTGACAAGCTGAACGCCGGCGATATCGGCGCGATCCCGAAGCTGCAGATCTCCAACACGAACGATACGCTCTGCGATGCATCCGACGTTGTGAAGATCGAGCAGGTCAAATTCCCTGAGCCGTGCATCAGCCTGGCAGTCACGGCAAAGAAGCAGGGTGAGGAAGATAAGGTCATCGGCGCTCTCAACAAGCTTCTTGAAGAGGATCCCACCATTGCGATCGAAAAGAACGCAGAAACCGGCGACGTCCTTCTGAAGGGCCTCGGCGAGATGCATCTTGACGTAACCTGCGCAAAGATCCGCAACAAGAGCAACGTCGAAGCGCAGCTCGCAGATCCGCGCATTCCGTACCGTGAGACGATTCGTTCCACGGCGGAAGCGGAAGGTAAGCACAAGAAACAGTCCGGCGGCAGCGGTCAGTTCGGCGTCGTTCAGATGCGGTTTGAGCCGGCGCCCGAAGGCGTTGATTTTGAGTTCGTCAATGCGATCGTCGGCGGTGTTGTTCCGAAGGAATACATTCCGGCAGTTGAAAAAGGACTTCGCGAAGCGATGCAGCACGGCGTGCTTGCTGGCTATCCGATGGTCGGCATCAAAGCAACGCTTTACGACGGCAAATACCATCCGGTCGACTCCAAGGAAGTCGCGTTCAAGAGCGCTGCAAGACTGTCCTATAAGGCAGCATGCGTCAAGGCGAGCCCCGCACTGACCGAGCCGATTTATACCTACTATATCTGGGTTCCGAACGACAACGTCGGTGACATCATGGGCGATCTCAGCCGTCGCCGCGGCAGAATGCTCGGCATGACGCCCAGTAACGGCGGTACCGAGATCGTCGCGGAAGCGCCGCTTTCCGAGATGTTCAAGTATGCGACCGACCTCCGTTCCATGACGCAGGCGCGCGGTTCGTTCCGCAGCGAGTTCACCCGCTATGAGGATGTACCTGCTGAGCAGGCAAAGAAGATCATCGAGCAGGCGAAGCGCGAGGACGAGGAAGAAGAATAATTCCGAAAGGATACGGGAGCGCAATCAGCGCTCCCGTCTGTTTTTATGGAAAAGCAATTCAATTGCAGCAAAAGCGCATTAAAGAAAGCACGCATCACATTTCTGTTCTATGTG
>JAZNHI010000038.1:0-9334 GCA_045576895.1 Clostridia bacterium
CCGTGCTGCGCCCCGCAGACGTCCCCGCGTCCGGCGAACCGATCGGCGAAGCGCCGTTCGGGACCGAGCTTTTCGTCATGTCGTCCGGCACGACCGAAAACGTCAAGGTATGCGCGTATTCCGCGGAGGAGTTCTACTACCAGATCTGCGACAGCTACGGCATCATCTGCGAGCAGCCGCTGATCAAGAAGCATTACGAGGGGAACCTGAAGCTCCTGACGTTCCTGCCGTTCTATCACGTGTTCGGGCTGATCGCAATGTACATCTGGTTTGCGTTCTTCTCGCGCACGTTCGTGCATCTCTCCGACCTTGCGCCGTCGACGATCGTGAACACGATCCGCCGCCACCGGGTCACGCATGTCTTTGCCGTGCCGCTCTTCTGGGAAAAGGTTTACGAGCAGGCAAGAAAGGGCATTGCGGACCGCGGCGAAAAGACCGTGCAGAAGTTCGACCGCGCGCTCGCGCTGTGGGAAAAGCTGCCCCGTCCGCTCGGAAACGCCTTCTCGAAGCTTGCGTTCCGCGAGCTGCGCGAAAACCTGTTCGGGGATTCCGTGCTCTTCATGATCACGGGCGGGAGCTTTCTCGATCCCGCGGTGCAGACGTTTTTCAACGCGATCGGCTATCCGCTCGCGAACGGCTACGGCATGACCGAGATCGGCATCACGTCGGTCGAGCTTTCCTTCCGGAAGAAATATCTTCGCACGGGCAGCGTCGGCAAGCCGATGCGGAACGTCGAATACCGCATCAACGCAGACGGCGCGCTTGAGGTAAAGGGCCGCGTCACCGCAAAATACGTGCTGACGGCGGACGGACCGGTCCGGCGCGGCGAGTGGTTCGACACGCACGACCTTGCGGAATGCGTCGACGGACACTATCGCATCCTGGGCCGCGCCGACGATCTGATCGTCGGACCGAACGGCGAAAACCTGAATCCGAACGCGGTCGAACCGCTTCTCAAAACGGACGGCGCGGAGATCTGCCTGATCCCGGCGGACGCAAACGGCGCGCCCGCGACGGTCCTGCTCTGCGGCGTGAACCGCATGACGACCGAAAAAACCGCGGAAAAGCTGCGCGCGGCGCTGACCGAACGGATCGAACGCTGCAATCTTTCCTCCGCGATCTCGCACATCGCGCTCGTCGAAGGACCGCTGATGAAGCCGGACGAGTTCAAGCTGAACCGCATCCGCCTGCGGCGCGATTATGCGTCCGGCGCGCTGAAGCCGCTCGATCTTTCCGCACGCCGCGGCGACGCGGAGGCGGACGAACTGCTTTGCCGGGTCCGCGCGATCGTTGCGCAGGCGGTGAACCGCGCGGAGGACGACGTTGCGTTCGACGCCGATTTCTTCCTCGATCTCGGCGGAACGAGCCTTGATTATTTCGCCATGCTGACGCGGCTTCGGGACACGTTCGACGCGGCGTTCCCGTTCGAGGAGACCGGGCTGCGGTCCGCGCGGCGCATTGCGGATTATATCCGCGCGCAGAAAGGCGGCGTATGATGATCGCTCTGTTCAACTGGTTTGTAAAGATCACCGGCTGGCCCGTGCAGCTTCTGTGCTTCCGCACGAAGATCCTGTACGAGGACCGGAAGCTGCAGGGGCGGCACGTCAAGGGCAGCGCGATCATCCTTTCGAACCACACGTCGGTCTTTGACTACGCGGTGTACCTCTTTGTGTTCTTCACGCGGACGCTGCGCTTTCAGATGGCGGAGTTGCTGTTCGAAAAGCCGCTGCTCGGGCTGTTTCTGAAGTGTCTCGGCGGGATCCGGGTCGACCGGAACGCGCATGATTTCGGCTTTCTGCCGAAGTCCGAAAAGATCCTCGAGCGCGGCGGCGTGATCGGGATCTTTCCGGAAAGCCGCCTGCCCCTGCCCGGCGAAGCGCGCCCGCTGCCGTTCAAGGTGAGCGCGGCGTACCTTGCGCTTCTGAGCGGCGCGAAGATCATTCCGGTCGTGACGAACGGATCGTACTTCTGCCGCAAACGCGCCCGCGTGCTGATCGGGAAGCCGATCCTCGCCTCCGATCTTCTGGAGGACGGCGCGGACGAAAAGGAGAATCTGAAAATCGTTTCCGAACGGCTTCGGGAGCGTATTATGGAATTGGAGAAGCTGCTCAATGGAACAGAAACGACCGAATCGCGCTAAGCTGTTTTCGCTGCGGTACCTTGTCTACGATTTCGTCAAGGCGTCGGCGGCGCTGCCCGGAATGATCTGGCTGCGCCCGCGCTGGCGGTTCGAATCGAAGGCGGCAAGAAAATTCATCCGCGGCGGCGCGCTGCTCATTGCGAATCACTCCGGGTTCTTCGATCCGGTCAACGTGATGTTCGCGGTCTGGTATCGGCGTCACCACTTCGTCTGCAGCAAGGAATTCTTCGATTCCAAGGCGCGGTGGTGGTTCGAGCGGTTCATGTGCATCCCGATCGACCGACAGAATTTCAACTTCGGCTCGCTCCGGGAGATTACGGACGAGCTCAGAAACGGCGCGCTCGTGTCCATCTTTCCGGAGGGACACATCAACGACGGCAGCGGCGATCTTTCCGCGTTCAAGTCCGGTCCCGTGCTGATCGCGCTGCAGGGAAAGGTGCCGATCGTGCCGGTGTACGTCCGGCCGAAGGAGCGCTTCTGGAACCGCGTGACCTTTGTGATCGGCGAGCCGATCGACCTCATTGCGCGGTACGGCAGGCGCCCGCCGATGTCCGAGATCGACGCGATCGCCGAAGAGCTGCACCGAAAGGAAGAAGCATTAAAGCAAATTGCTTATCAGAAGAGGAGATAAACCTATGCAGACACCATCCAAAGAGATCTTCCGTAAGTATACGGACGATGCGACGTTTGCGCGCATCAAAGAGTTTACGACCGTTTCCGCCATGTGGGAACACTGTGTAAGCGAGTTTGCCGACGCACCGGCGATCGTCGACGAGGGCAAGGCGCACAGCTTCGCGGAGCTCGAAACGGACGCCGCGGGCTTCCGCACCCTGCTCGGCGACTGTCCGATCGGCACGCGCGTGGCGATCTTCGCCGCGAACTCCTACGATTTCGTCAAGGCGTACCTTGCCGTCGTGACCTCCGGCGCGACCGCCGCGATCTTCCCGGCGCACCTGCCCGCGGAAGCCGTGTTCGGCTGCTGCATGATGTTCGGCATCAAAAAGCTCGTGTACCAGAAGGACTTTGAGCCGCGTCTGGAGCTTGTGAAGGCGAAGCGCCCCGACATCGCACTGATCCCCGCCGACGCGCTTTCCGACGGGAAGAAGCCCGCCGTTCCCTGCGAAGCAAAGACCCCGTGCGCCATCGTCTTTACGGGCGGCACGACGGGCAAGAGCAAGGGTGCGCTGCTTTCGAACGACGCGGTCATGCAGGGCACGATCAACGGCTGCTACGGCTATCCGGACGTGTTCGGTCAGCGGTACCTGCTGGTGCTGCCGCTTTCGCACGTGTTCGGGCTCATCCGCAACCTGATGACCTCGCTCTACACGGGCAGCGCGCTGTATATCTGCCGGAACAACAAGGATATGTTCCGCGACGTCGCAGTCTTTAAGCCGACGATCCTCGTCGTCGTGCCCGCGCTTGCCGAAATGGCGCTGACGCTTTCGAAGAAGTTCGGCCGCAACATGCTCGGCGCGGACCTCAAAACGATCATCTGCGGCGCGGCGCCGGTGTCGCCGTTCCTCATCACGGAATACGACAAGCTCGGCGTCAAGCTGCTGCCCGGCTACGGATTGACCGAATCCGCAAACCTCGTTTCCGGCAATCCGGAAAGCCTCCGGAAGAGCGATTCCGTGGGCCTTCCGTTCCCGAATCAGGAGTTCAGAATCGTCGACGGCGAGCTCTGGCTGAAGGGACGGAACATGATGGAAGGGTACGTCGGGGTCGAAGAACCCGGCGCATACGAGGACGGCTGGTTCAAGACCGGCGACCTTGTCCGGCTCGACGACGAGGGCTATCTCTACATCACCGGCCGCATCAAGGAGATCATCGTGCTCCCGAACGGCGAGAACGTTTCCCCCGCCGAGGTCGAGACGCATTTCAATGCGCTCCCGTTCATTCAGGATTCGCAGGTCTTCGAGAGCCGCAGCGCGCTGGGCGAGCCGATCCTTGCGCTGGAAGTCGTGCTGCGTCCCACCGAGCTTACAAATCTGGACGACGAGGCGCGCAAGGCGTTCGCCATCGCGGAGCTTGAGAAGATCAACCGCACGCTGCCGGGCTTCATGCAGGTCAGCAGGATCGTCGTCCGCGACACCGATTTCCAGCGGTCCCCGGCGATGAAGATCGTGAGGTACAAGCATGTCCAGGACTGAGATCATCGAAAAGCTCAAGGAGATCCTGCTCGCCGCGGACGACCGCAACCGCGACAAGGTGCTTGCCTGCACCGAGGATTCGCGGCTCGTAGCGGATCTCGGTTTCTCGTCGGTCTCGATGCTCTACATGGTCATCGCGATCGAGGAGGAAATGAACATCCGGTTCGACAACGTCGGCGCGTCCGATTTTGAAACGCTCGGCGACGTCGTGACCTACATCGAGGCGAAGCTCAAATGAAATGGCAGCCCGGCGAACCCGCGCCGGGCGATATGGTGCGGGTACAGATCGGATCGATCTTTCACTACGGCGTTTACGTCGGCGGAGACCGGATCATTGCGTTCGGTCTGCCGCCCGTGCCTGCGTACGCAGACGCGCCCGACCGGTTTCTCGTGACCGAGACGGACATGGACGTGTTCTGCACGGGCCGCATCCCGGAGATCGCGATCCTTGACCGTGCGGAGCGCAGAAAGCGCATCCCGCCGCAGGAGACCGTGAAGATCGCAAGGGAGCGTCTCGGCACGGACGGGTACCATCTGATCCGCAACAACTGCGAGCACTTTGCGAACGAATGCGTGTTCGGCGAGAAAAAGAGCCTGCAGGAGGAAGCCATGTTCCGGATGTGGAACACGAAGCCGGTCATCAACGTGTATCTCGGCGAGGCGGACCGGTTCGCGCTCGATTTCCCCGTCCCCGAAGCGCGGCGGGAGGAGATCGAAGCCTGCTCCGCAAAATCGATGCGAAACGCGCGGATCGCAAACTGGGCGATCCTGCGGCTTGCCGCAAGGCACAGCTTTTCGCTCGATCCGGACGACGTCGTCTTTACGCGCAAAAAGCACGGCGGATGGGACGCGGACCGCTTTTCGTTCTCGTTTTCGCACGCGGACGGGCTCTGCTGCGTCGCGGTTTCGAACGCGCCGATCGGCGTCGATTTCGAAACGGTCGAAAGCATTGCGCGGCGGTACGACGCGGAAAAGCTCAAAAAGCTTCGCGCGCGCTGCTTCACCAAGGCAGAGCAGGGCGCATACCCGGATTCCGTCGAGGGCTTTCTGCGCTGCTGGACGCGGAAGGAAGCGATCTTCAAGCAGTCCATGAAGCGCACGTTTTCGCCTGCCGCAACCGAAACGCGGACCGGCGCCGCCATGACGTATCTGCTCGGCGAAACGCCGCGCATCGTGCTGTCCCTCTGCGGGGAGTACGCCGGGCTCGCGCAGTTTTACCGGACGGACGGAAACGAGATTACGCCCATCGAGGCGGAAGGACCTTTGAATCTGTAAGGAGAACGGTATGCTTTGGATCCCGGCGGCATTGATCGGTTGCTACGCGGTGTTCGTGATCGGACCCGCGATTGCCGCCGTGTGCACGATCTTTACGGCAAAGCCCGGCTCCGACTTTGATACCATGCTGCAGCCCGGCGGACAGTTCGCGCCGTACGCGGAGCGCATGCGCGCGGCAAGGGACCGTCTTCACGCGCATCAGGCGACGCAGGTTTCGACCCGCTCGCGGGACGGGCTGACGCTTTCGGGCACGTATTACGGTTGCAGCGCGCCCTGCACCGCGATCCTTGTGCACGGCTACCGTACGCAGCCGGAGGTCAACTTTGCCGTGCAGGCGGATGCGTTTCTGCGGCACGGATACAACGTGCTTTTGATCCGGCAGCGCGGACACGAGCCCGGCTCGCACGTGCGCTGCGGACTCGGACTCTATGAACGGTACGACGTCGCTGCGTGGAACGACTGGGCGCTTTCGCAGAACGGTGTGAACGAAACGGTGCCGTACGGCGTTTCGATGGGCGCGGCTTCGGTCGGCTTTGCCGCGGACGCGCTCGATCCCGTACGTACGCGCGCGCTCGTTCTCGACTGCGGATTCCGTTCGCCGGATGAGCAGATCCGGCTCGACTGCAGGCGGCGGAACGTGCCCGGGTTTTTGCTGATGCCGTGGATCCGGCTGTTTGCGCGGGTATTTCTGAAGCTGCGCATCCGCGAACGCACGGACGAAGCGCTGGGCAGAACGGCGATCCCGTGCTTTTTCCTGCACGGAACGGAGGACAGGACGGTCCCGTACGAAACGGGACGCGAAGTCTTTGCTGCCTGCGGGGCAAGAAAGGCATTTTTCACCGCGGACGGCGTGGGACACGCCGAAGCGTTTCTGCCCGATCCCGCGCGGGCGGAGGAAGCATTGTTCCGGTTCCTCGAAGGAGGACCGATTGAAGGAAACCAACAACAGGAGGATATTTGACATGCAGAAATTTGTAATCCTATGCGACGGAACCTGCGACCTGCAGGAGAACTTCCAGAAGGAATACGACATCCGGGTCATCCCGGGACATATCGTACTGCCCGACAAGTCGGACGTACCCGGTCCGCTGACGTGGGACCGCTTCTCGCGCGACGAGTTCTATGCCGATCTCAAGAAGAACCCGAACGGCTACGCCACCGCGCCCGCCAACATCGAGGAATTCCGGATCGCGATGGAAGAGATCGTCAGGGACGGCGCGCCGCTGCTCGTGATGACCATTTCGAGCGGCATCTCCGGCACGTACGGCTTTGCCTGCGCCGCCGCGGATCTTGTGAAGCAGACCTATCCGGATGCAAACATCCGCTGCATCGATTCGCTGCGCTTCGGTCCCGGCTTCGGACTGATGGCGGTCTGCGCCTCGAAGCTGCGCGACGAGGGCAAGACGATGGACGAGGTCGCGGAATGGCTGGAAGCGAACAAGAACCGCTTCCATCAGGCGGGCTGGCTCGACGATCTGAGCTTCGTCGCAAAGAAGGGCCGTCTGACCAACGCAAAGGCGTTCTTCGGCACGCTCGCGGGCATCAAGCCGATCGGCGAGTTCGACTACAACGGCATGACGACCGTCATCGGCAAGGCAAAGGGCGCAAAGGCAGCCTATGCCGCGCTGCTCGAATACATTGAAGCGACCGGCGAGGATCTTTCCGGACAGATCGTTTTCATCGCGCAGACGAACCGCCTGCCGCAGGCAGAGAAGTTCAAAGAGCTCCTCATCGAGCGCTTCCATCCGAAGGCGATCTATATCAACGACGTCTTCCCCTCCTGCGGCATCAACATCGGACCGGGTCTGATGGCGGCGTACTACATGGGCAAGCCGATCTCCAAGGACCTCTCGGAAGAACGCGCAATCATCGAAAAAGCATTGAACAACGCAAAATAAGATTCCCTTTTAGGGGTGAAAGGAATCCGAAATGAGAAAACTGACGAAAAAATGGCAGATGTTCCTGTACGCCATCGGCGGCATGGGCGTCAACATGCTGAACCTGATGGTCAATTCGTACCTGTGCAGCGCGCTGATCGCGACCGGGTTCAATCCGAATGTCATTCAGTACCAGACGTTCCTGCAGCGCGATCTGGTCATCGCCGGGGTATGGGCGGTGTTCGGCATGATCGCGAAGATCATCGACGGCGTGATCGACGTTCCGATGGCGTCGTTTACCGACAATCTCAAAACGAAGTTCGGACGCAGGCGTCCGGCGCTGATCATCGGTCTCGTGCCCATGATCCTCGCGTATGTGCTGTTCGCACTGGTCACGCCCAATCCGCAGGGCATCACGCTTGCGAACACAATCTTCTACGGCATCACGCTCTGCGTGTTCTACAGCTTCTATACGCTGACGATGGTCACGTACTACGCGACGTTTACCGAGATCGTCGACCGGCAGGAGGACCGCAACTTCATGTCGAACGTCAAGTCGGTCTGCGACATCGTCTATTTCATCCTCGGCTACGTCGTGGTGCGCATGCTGCTGAACGGCATGAACATCCGTCCGGTGGCGATGCTCGTGCTGCCGATCGTTCTCACGATGCTGATCCCGCTGGTGCTGATCCGGGAAAGCTCCACCAAGGACGGCGTCATCACGCGCGACGGCGAGGAGAAGTCCGTTTCGGTCAACCTCTTCAAGTCGATCGCATACACGTTCAAAAACCGGGATTACATCCTGTGGATGATCGTGTACTCCTTCATGACCTTCGGCGTGCAGCTCTTTTTGTCCGGCATCAACGAATACTTCTCGGTTGCGGGGATGAACATGATGTTCGTCATGATGGCGTCCTTTGCGCCGGTGCCGTTCACGCTGCTGATCTATAACTGGCTGACAAGGAAGTTCGGTTTCGGCTTCTCCTACCGCTACACGCTCGTGATCTTTGCCGTCGGCATGGCGGCGATGTTCGCGGTGTCCTTTGTGCCGGCGGGCACATTGAAGATGGTTCTGTCCATCGTCACGGGGCTCATCTCCTCGTTCGGCATCGGCGCGATGTTCTCCGTTGCGTACTCCGTGCCGTCCGAGCTTGCCGCAGAGGAAGAGAAGCGCACCGGCATTTCAAACGCCGCGATGTACTTTGCGGTGCAGGGACTCTTTGCGGGCGTGGCGTCCGGCATCGGCGGACAGGCGGTGCTGACCTGGATGAAGACCGCCGACGTCGTAAAATACATGACGCTGGTTTGCGCGATCGCGGTGCTCGTCGCGTTCGTGCTCTCCTTCATGCTGCCGAAGTCCGTAACCCTGATGGGCAAGAAGGAAACGAAGTAACGCATTTATGGCTGTCAAACGAATCAACGGAACCGAATTGGAACAGATGCTCCGGAACGGTCTTGCGAACCTCCGCGCGGAGGAGGACGAGATCAACCGGCTGAACGTTTTCCCCGTCCCGGACGGCGATACCGGCACGAACATGTGCCTGACCATGAGCTCCGCCGCTTCCGACCTGCGCAAAAACGGCCCATCCCCCACCCTGACCGCCACGGCGGACCGGGTGGCCTCCGCGCTCCTGCGGGGCGCCCGGGGCAACTCCGGGGTCATCACGTCGCTCCTTTTCCGCGGCGTATCGAAGGGCCTCAAGAAGCTGGAGACCGCCTCCGCCGCCCAGTACGCCGCCGCCATGAGCTCCGGCGTGGACGCCGCCTATAAGGCCGTCATGAAGCCCGCGGAGGGCACCATCCCCCCCGTCAGCCGCCTGGCCACCGAGGCCGCGAAGAACTGCGCCGAGCAGACCGCCGACGTTGAGGAGGTCCTGGCCTCCGCCCTGGAG
>JAZNHI010000039.1:0-11663 GCA_045576895.1 Clostridia bacterium
CGAACCTGACGCTGCTCGAATGTATGAAGGAATTCGACGTGCGGCACATCGTGTTCAGCTCGTCGGCGACCGTCTACGGCATCCCGAAGGTCCCGATCAAGGAGGACGCACCGCGCTGGTGCACGAACCCGTACGGCTGGACGAAGTTCATGGGCGAACAGATCCTTTCGGACTTTGCCGCCGCAAATCCCGAGATGTCCGTGGTACTTTTGCGCTACTTCAACCCGATCGGCGCGCACGATTCGGGTCTCATAGGCGAGGACCCGCAGGGCATTCCGAATAACCTGCTGCCCTATATCAATCAGGTCGCAACCGGCAAGCTTAAGAAGCTTCGCGTCTTCGGCAGCGACTACCCGACGCCGGACGGCACGGGTGTGCGCGACTATATCCACGTCGTGGACCTTGCGGTGGGGCATCTGAAAGCGCTCGAATACGCCGATGCGCACACCGGCGCGATCGCGATCAACCTCGGCACCGGCACCGGCTATTCCGTGCTCGACGTGATCCATGCCTACGAGGACGCAAACGGCGTGAAGATCCCGTATGAGATCGTCGACCGCCGTCCCGGCGACGTCGCGGAAAACTACGCCGACCCGTCGCTTGCAAAGGAACTTTTAGGCTGGGTTGCCAAACGCGATCTTTATAACATGTGCAAGACCGGCTACCACTGGCAGTCCATGAACCCGAACGGCTATGATGCGTAAAGCGTCATAGCCGGGATTATGTCCCTTTGGTGTGTCAAAAGAACCGTCCCTTTGACACATAACGCTTTTGCTGCTTCTTGTTGCGATCGCCCGCGCCGCGCACGGGAAGAAGACCAAAAAGGCAAGGTAACATAGAAGCAATTTGCCAGAGGACCGGTTCTCTTTGTTTGTCGGGAGACCGGTCCTCTCAATATACACGAATGATCGGCATAACGTGTCAACGTTGACAAAATGGCGAAATGCTGATATGATTAAAATATATTATTTTCGCGTGGACATTTTGCCGCGCCGGAGCGTCAAATATATAGAAGATCATAAAGAAGGAACACAGTCAAACAGATCGAACGGTTGACGGATCTGAACCGGGGCGTTGTGCCGAAAGCAAAAGTTGTCAAGAGAACCGTCCCCGTGACACCCAAAGGAAATCAATTTTTTGTCGTGAGTAGAGATATTCCTTATGATCCCAACCATCCTGAAAGGTAATGAATGAAAATGAAAAAGAAAGTGTTTTATTTCATTGTAAGTATTATTGTTATATTAATTATTATCGGCGTGCTCGTCACAATTCTTTACAATAACAAGTCGAAAACAGAGCCATCTGATGCCGACGAGAACTTGTATGATGCAGAGTCGAGTCCGGTGACAATAGTACCATTTGATGCCGGGGCGAATATGTACGGTTTTGAGTCGAGCCCATATGAAGCCGATGATAGTTATCTTTCGTACATCGAGAAGGATCCATTGAATGAGAAATTAGATTCTGTTTCCGATGCAAATGATCTTGTCAATCAAATTGAATCGATATGGATCGGGATATACGGAGATCGAATTAAAGAACAAAGACCGTATCAGGTTTTCTACGATGAGAAAAATGCGATCTGGATGGTCAAGGGGACGTTGAAAGAAAACGAATTGGGTGGTGTCGCGTATGCTTTGATAGCAGACGGCACATGGGAAGTATTAGCGATATGGCATGATAAGTGACTGGGAACACGGTGTCAGGGGGACGGTTCTCTTGACAACAGCCGATAGAAAACATAAAGTGTCAGGAGAACCGTCCCCGTGACACAAATTGTAATGAATGAAGGAGTTTAAGATATGAAACGATTACAGCTTGTTTTGTTCGTAATATGTTTGCTGGTTTTTTGTGGCTGTAACAATACCAATCATTATGATTTATATCTTACTACAACGTATAGCTTTCCTGCTGCAGGTGAAACGATTAAGAATGTTGAAACAGATGATTACGGAAGAAAAATGTGTACGGTATGGATGGAGCCGCTTAATTTTTACTTCATTGATGGCGGCATCAATAAAAAGGGGTATACTCCGTCGATGGTTAAAATTATATTACAGCAAAGCAATGAAACGCACATTTACTACTATGAGGATGCTTGCTTTCTATTTGCCTCTGCAGACGGATTCACAACAGAGAGCATAGAGCAACTGAAAGAACAGAACGACTGGAATCAACCATTGAAAATTGAAAAATGTTCGGTAGCGTCTTCAAATAAGTTATACGATGGAATGGATCACATAAAAAATCAAAGTGCATCAATAATGCTCATAAAAGAGAAATTTGAAAATGTAGTAAGTTGGTTTGGCGTCGTGGAAGATAAAAACGGTAAAGTACTTTACGGTCTCTATACATATGACGAAGCGAGCGATTTATTTCAAAGCTACTTTGTAATTGTAGATCCACAAAACGGAATCGATCCGAATCATGGTGTGATGAAACTGACATCATTGGACTTTGGAGAAGAACTGCATAACTTTAAGATACAAAATAATTGGACGTTTGCGGAAACACAAGGGGACGGTTAGCGTGAAAACGAAGAGAGCGAAAAGTACAGTAAAAAACGCTTTCGCTCTTTGTGTCAAGGGGACGATTCTCTTGACAACCTATACACCGTGAAGCGCGATAAATAACACAAGGGGACGGTTCCTCTGTGTTGACACATTCAGGGGTGTCAAGGTGTCAAGGGGACGACGAGTGTCAAGGGGACGGTTCTCTTGACAGCTTTTTCAGCGTTGTCAGAAGGTGTCAAGGGGGACGGTTCTCGTGACACGCAAACGAGTTATTGACAGGAGGTCAGGATTAAATGGATATTGCAACTGAATTTGCACAAGAATGCTTTGACGATATTGCAAAAGAGATGGCATTTGTCAGGAGCGGTTCTTACTACTATCGTATTGTCAACGATATCTTTATTTGCTTTGGCTTTCAACCGCTGGGCCGGCATTTTCGATTGGTCGTAATAATAACACCGCTGATAACCGGAATCGGTAAGTATGATGGCACAGATAAAATTATTTGGTATCCCAGAGATTATTCAAAGGAGATTGGATTTAGTCAAGGAGAGCACTATGATGTCCAAATTCCGGAGAAGCGAGCGCTGATGAAGGAGTATAATCGATCGATCTTCTTGAAAATCAAGCCGGAACTGGAGAGCGTACGCGATTTACAAACAGCTTATGACGTTATCAACAGAAAGAGCGAACACGGACCATTTAGACGCTTTTTGATACCGGGAACGAAAGAAGCGATCATACTATACCGAATAGGTAGAATTGAACAAGCTGCGAATGTTAAAAATTTACAATACCATCCCGAGTTAAAGGAACAAATCGTCACGCGAAATGATGAAGCGATCGATCGTTTGACGAAGAGTGAATTTGAACGGTCAGTGGAATGGTTGAAAAAACACCGCTTTTGCAGAAATGTTGTAGGAGGAATGCTCGGAGAGCGCTTGTCCAAGTGACGTAAACACGAAGGGACGGTTCCACCGTGTTGGCGGTGTCGGTGCCAAAGGGACGGTTCTCTTGTCACAGGAAAGCAGCTTGTCGATCACACAATAGCATCTTGATCCCGATGAAAAAAGGTCCTCGGCTGAGGACCTTTTCGCATATTTATTTTCCATTACAGCTCGCCGTTGATGAGCTTTTGATGCGCTTTGAACGCCCGGGCGAGGTATTCCTCGGGATCCATGCCGAAGTAGGGATCGTCCGCGGGGGAAAGCAGCGCCTTGCCGAATTCCGAGGTCTGCGCATGCTCGATCTCCAGTGACCACGGACCGGCATAGGCAGAGTCAAGAAGCTCGCGCCGCACCTCGGACCAGTCGATCGTGCCGTCGCCGGGGATGTTGTGCGCGTCGAACGTGCCGAAGTTGTCGTGCAGATGTACCGCCTTGATGCGATCTTTGAAATCGACGGCGATCCGTCGGTCGGGGCAGACGAAATGGTTGTGTCCGGCGTCGAAGCAGACGCCGACGCGCGGGGAATCGACGCGACGCATGAATTCATAGAGGTATTCCGGCGCGCGCAGGTTTTCGAATGCCAGATCCACGTTCGCGCGCTCGGCAACCTCGCATAGACGCAAAAAGCGCGAAAACCCGAGCTCCGAAAACGGCGGGGGCGTAACAGATCGTGTCAGGTGTACGACAAGCGTTTTGACGCCGTACACGCCCGCCTCGGCGATCAGTCCCATCAGCTCCGCTGCGTAGTGTTCGCCCTCGTACACGGGCTGCCACAGCGTATTCATCTTTGCAAACTGCAGATGCGCGTTGACGATGGAAAGCCCGTACTTTGCCGCGGTTTCGACCTTTTCGGGCACGGGCGGCTCGTACGCCGATTCGACCGCCCACCAGAGGAGTACGCCGCGAAAGCCCGCGTCCCGGATGAGACGGAGACGGTCGTTTAATTCGAGCGGATAGCCGAACCATCCGGCCATGGCGGGGGTGGGATTGAACATGCTTATCTCCTGTATTTTTTGTAAATCGCTTTGTACGCGACGATCAGCCCGACGATGCCGACGAGCGTACCGACGCCGATGACGGGTCCCGCGGCGCGCGCGTTGATGATCCCCAGCACGGCGGCGGTCCAGTAGATCAGCGAGAAGCAGATCCACATGATCCCGTTCGCGCGGTTATAGGCGGGCACGTCCGTGATCTCGCTTTCTTTCACCGTGCTGCCGGACCAGAACCACATCGGCTTTTTGCGCGTCCATGCGAAAATGCCGATCCCCGTGAAAAAGGCAGCGAGCGGAACGAGTATGCAGAGCATCACGATGCTGTCCTTGCTCATGGGGGGTCTCCTTTCACGCGTACATCTTTCCGAGGATCCAGTTTGCAAGCCGCGCGGGGAGGAGCTTCACAAGGATCAGCACCGCCGAATAGGCGACGCCGACCGAGCAGAACGGCTTCGGGTTCTTCTGCAGGCTCAGCCGATAAAACCGCTTTGCAATGCGGTCCGGGCTCATGCCGTGCTGTTCGTCGTGTTCCATCTTAGCGACGGACTTGACTTCGTTCGGGTACAGCTTCTCGTTGACCGGATTCTTTTCGCGCTGTGCGGTGAATTCCGTCTTGACGTCGCCCGGCAGCACCGCCGCAACGCGGATGCCCGTGCCCTTGAGCTCGTTACGCAGCGCCATCACGACACTGTTGATCGCTGCCTTGCACGCCGAATAGAACGCCTGATACGGGATCGGCGTGACGGCGGCGACGGAGGAGGTGAAGAGGATGTGCCCCTTGCTTTCCCGCAGGGCGGGAAGCGCGGGTTTCAGCACGCGGATCGCGCCGAACAGGCAGACGTCGAACTGCTTCTTCATGGCGTCGATCTCCGTCGTTTCGACCGGACCGGAGATGCCGAAGCCCGCGTTCAGAATCAGCACGTCGATGTGTCCCTCGCGCTCCAGAACGGCTTTGATTGCCTGTTTGCACTGCGTTTCGTCCGTGACGTCGCAGCGGATATGGACGGCGTTTTCGGTCGTCTCACCGCTTCTTGAAAGGTTATAGACGCGGTCGCCCGCATGCGAAAAAACGGCTGCCGCCGCTTTTCCGATGCCTTTGGATGCGCCGGTGATGACAACGATTCGTTCAGATGCCATACTCGGTGAACACCTCTTTGATGATGCCGAGTGCTTCGTCGAGCAGCGCTTCGGTATGCGTCGCCATGTAGCTCGTCCTGAGCATGCACTCGCTCGGATGCACGGCGGGCGGCAGAACGGGATTCACGTAGACCCCGCGGTCGAACAGCGCCTTTTCCACGCGGAGCGTGGTTTCGAGGTCGTGCGTATAGAGCGGGATGATCGGCGTCGTGCTCTCGCGGATCACGATGCCCTCGCGCTTCAGGCCGTTTCGCATGTACATGGAAAGCTCCATGAGCCGCTTCGGCAGCTCGGGCTGTTCGATCAGGATGTGCAGCGCTTCGTTGACGGTCGCGCAGGTGGCGGGGGGGATGGACGCGCAGAAGATGAACGGACGCGAGGTGTGCCGCACATAGTCCACGACCTCTTCTTTTGCCGCCATAAAGCCGCCGATGCCCGCGAGCGACTTCGAGAACGTGCCCATGATGATGTCGACCTCGTCGGTGAGACCGAAATAGCTTGCGGTGCCTCTGCCGCCTTCGCCGAGGACGCCGAGCCCGTGCGCGTCGTCGACCATGACGCGCGCGCCGTATTTCTTGGCAAGCCGCACGATCTCGGGGAGATTGCAGATGTCGCCGCCCATTGAGAAGACGCCGTCGGTGACGATCAGACGTCCCGCCTTGTCGGGAATGTTCGCAAGCTTGCGTTCGAGATCCTCCATGTCGTTATGGCGATAGCGCACCATATCGGCGTAGCTGAGCTTGCATCCGTCGTAAATGCTGGCGTGATTTTCGCGGTCGCAGACGATGACGTCGCCGCGTCCGGCGATCGCGCTGATGATCCCGAGGTTCGACTGGAATCCGGTGGAGAAGGTCATGACCGCTTCCTTGCCAAGGAATGCGGCAAGCTCGCGTTCCAGCTTCGTATGCAGGACAAGCGTGCCGTTCAGAAAACGCGAACCCGCACAGCCGGAGCCGAACCGCTTCAGGGCTTCGACTCCCGCTTCAATGACGCGGGGATGCGTGGCAAGGCCGAGATATCCGTTCGAGCCGAGCATGATGCGACGTTTTCCCTCCATGACGACTTCGGGCGCCTGCATGGATTCGAGCTCGTGGAAGTACGGATAAATGTTCTTTGCGCGGATCTCTTCGAGAACCGGATTGTGAAACTTGGAGAAAAGATCCATGGGATCCTCCTTTCTGAAAAAAACTACCGTTTGCTATTATAGAATATTTTCCCGACAAATGCAAGAAAGATATACAAGTTTTTGATACCGGAATCGACGGCGAACGAAAGGAAAACGGGGGATGCGGCGAACGGTGAAACGAGTTTTTTTGAAAAAATGAAAAAAAGGCTTGCATTTTTTCTCAGGATGTGTATAATAAGAGAACGCAAGGGGTTATAGCTCAGTTGGTTAGAGCGCCACGTTGACATCGTGGAGGTCATTGGTTCGAGCCCAACTAACCCCACCATACAAGAAATCCTGCGGTGTGCGTTACGTTTTATTGTGATAAACCCACAGAGTGATTACGGGAAAGCACGCGTCGGTCGACCCAAAATCAAGCCCGCTTCGACGGGAAGATTGCGGGCTCTGCAGTGTACCCACCTGCCGAGTGGCGGGTCTTATCACCCCAAAGCGGACGGCACGGCGGGATTTTCTCGGGATAATGCCGAATTGTGTAATGGTAGCACCTACGACTCTGACTCGTATTGTCTAGGTTCGAATCCTAGTTCGGCAGCCAAGAAAGAAACCTGATTTGTCTGCCAAATCAGGTTTCTTTCAGTTATATTCGCCTGCGGCGAGTGATATTGCGTTGCAGTGATATTCGGCTTACGCCGAGTGATATTGCGCTAAAGCGCAGTTCGGAAGGCGAATATAATATCACTTTGCTGCATCGCCGCAAAATATAACTGTCCCGAAGGGACAATATAACTGCCGCGTAAGCGGCAATAAAACTTGAAAGACTATGGATTTTTTGATACAATTAATCTGAGGTGATGATAATGGCGGACAGCGTTCTCCGCGACAGAGCCAAAGAATTTGCAAAACAGATCGTCGTCCTTTGCCGGACGATCAAGCAGGAACGCCGGGAATCCGTGCTGACAAATCAATTGCTCAGAAGCGGTACGTCGATCGGCGCAAATATACACGAGGCGCAATACGCGCAAGGTACAAAGGACTTTATTTCATAGTTCGAGATTGCGCTGAAAGAAGTATATGAAACAGAGTACTGGCTTGATCTGCTGTTCGAAACCGGATATATGGACGAACAAACATATAAGCCGCTACAAAACAGCTGCGGCGCCATCAGACGTATGCTTATTTCTTCCATAAGAACCATGAAAGACAAGTCAGAATAATCGGCGGAAAAAACCGCGGCAAATCTGGTTTTGCAGAGAGAAAATGATTATTAGAAGAATGACATCAGAGGATTATGTGCCATTATATGAATTGCTGTCAGATCCACGGGTGATGAAGTATATTGAGCCTCCATACTCTATGGAAAAAACAGAGCAGTTTCTTTCCCGCGCCGGATTATCGGATCCACCGCTGGTTTACGCAGTAGATGAGGATGATTCATTTATCGGCTATGTTATTTACCATGATTATGACAAGCACAGCGTTGAGATCGGCTGGGTATTATATCCCAATTATTGGGGAAAAGGATACGCTTGCAAACTGACTGAAATGATGATCGAAAAAGCTTTCTCGTCGGACAAAGAGGTGGTTATTGAATGTGTGCCGGAACAAACGGCAACAAAGCATCTGGCAATAAAGTTTGGGTTCGACTGCGTTGGGAAAAACGGCGATCTTGAAGTTTTCAGACTGAGGAAGTAACTCCCGTTTTATCGCGCTGTCATCCGCTGTCTTTTACGCGGTCTTTCTATGGTTTGGCGTCCGTTTACGCGGACTTTCACAAAAAAGCACGCGAAAGCGTGCTTTTTTCAATGATGTGTTCCGCAGAGTCGAAAACTTGACAGACGCGCGTGTCACGGATACAATGCGTATGAGGTGAGTGAAATGATCGATCGTAAACGAATGAAGCAGCTTGACAGAGCATACCGGGACCGGATGAAGCGATTCTCAAAATTCTGTAAATACAGCGAATTCCCGATCAAAGGCAAGCCGGCTTTTGACAGAACGGGGACGATCACGGAAAAACAGACGACGCCGTCCGGCGGATGTGTGCTGTGCATCCGGGACGGGGAAGAGGAAATCGCCCTGCTCGTCTGGGAGAAAGCGCTGTTCGACGCCTTTCAGCCGGGCGACACGCTGCGGTTTTCCTGCGGCGGCGAGTATCTGATTCACGGTACCGTGCTGCGCTCGCCGAAATCTGCGGAACGGAAACCGGCAAATGCCGAGACCGAGCAGCAAACCGTCACCGTCACGATCCGCACGCGCGGCGGGAAGTGCGAGCTGACCGACGAACAGATCCAAGGCTGGTACAGGGACCAGATCGAAGCGCTGCTCGATCCGGACATCGGCGAGCACGACATTTCCGTAACGGTAAAGCGGGAAGCGATCGCGCCCTATCGCTTCTACGGCTGGGAGACCGCCGACATTACCGACGAACGGGGACTGACCCCGCGGGACTATTACGATCTTCTGAAGGGGATCTGGTGCGAGGAGAACTGCGCCCCGCGCATGCGAAAGGATTGGAGCACGGCGAATCCGACGCTCGGACAGTGCTCGATCACGGCGTTTCTGCTGCAGGACATTTACGGCGGAAAGGTGCGCGGCGTGCCGCTTCCGGACGGAAACTTTCATTGTTTCAACGACGTCGGCGGCTGCGTGTTCGACCTCACAAGCGAGCAGTTCGGGACCGCGGCGCTTGCGTATGCCGACTGTCCGGAGCAAAGCCGCACCGTGCATTTTGCAAAGGACGAGAAGCGGGAGCGGTATGCGCTTTTGAAGCGGAAACTGCTCGAAGCGCTTGACAGCGGGCGGAAAGTGTAATACAGTATTGCAAACGGAACGACGGAGGCGGACGCGCATGAAGATCACAAAAAGACACGTTGCAGTTGTATTGTTCACGGCTGTGTTCGTCGGGTTCTGGATCCTTCTGCACTATCTGTACAGCTCGTTCATTTCGCAAAGCGAGTTTGAGTTTTCGATTCTGACGGACCTTGTGCTGCCCGCGGCGGCAGGCGTGATCCTCGGCATCTCGATCTTTGTGCTGCGCGACCGGCTCCGCAGAGGATAAATGATACAGCTTACGCCCCTCTTCGGGGCTTTTTTCTTTTCCGGCGAATTGATACTTGCAAGATCGCGCGGTTTTTGTTAAAATAAACTGAAATTACCCGGATCATGTCATTGCCGGTGAAAGGGGCTTCTTATGGAAAAGGAATCGTTCTGGATCATGCAGAAATTCGGTCCGTTGTTTTTCACATGCTTTGCGTTCTTTATCGCGCTGCTGGTCATTGCAAGTCTGCTTCTTCGGAAACGCAGCGAGAAGGCGAAAAAGATCGTACTGATCACCGCCTGTATCGTCACGTTCATCGGATTCTTCGTCTATAAATATTTCCTGTCGATCGACGCGGAATACAATGCGATCCTGCAATCAGAGAATCCGCCGAAGAGCTTCTCCTGGTGGGATGAGCTTCCGCTGCAGCTTTGCAACATCAATATGATACTGATCCCGATCGCGGTCGCGCTGAATAAACGTCCGCTGATGAGCTTCTGCTTCTTTATGGCGCCGCTCGGCGCGCTTCTGGCGCTTCTGTTCCCCATGAACGGATTTTACAACTGCTCGATCTGGCTCCCGCGCATGCTCGGCTTCTACGGCACGCACTTCATGATCATCATCGAAGCGCTCGCACTCGTTACGTTCGGCTTCTATCGCCCGAAGTTCAAGGACCTGCCCAAGACGATCCTGACGCTTGTGATCCTGATGCTTGTCATCACCGGGATCAACCTGCTGATTCGGGTGACCGGACGCTACGATCACGCGAATTATTTCTTCACCATGGAAGCTCCGGCGACAGTTTCAATCCTCGAGCTGTTCTGGAGCTGGATCCCCGTGCCGGTGCTGTATCTGCTGCCCGGCGCAGTCATCCTCGGCGTATACATGAGCCTTGTCACCACGCCGTTTGCGATCGCCGACGCGATCAAAAAGAAAAAGACGTAATGCAATTTCATCAAGGGACCCTCCGCAAGGGGGATCCTTTTTTACGTCTTCGACGCAGTGATGTGCGCCTGCGGCGCGTGATGCTGCTTCGCAGTGATGTTTGCCTGCGGCAAGTGATGCTGCTGCGCAGTGAATTGCCCTTCGGGCACGCTGGATGAGATATTCTGATAAAAGAATAGCGAAAATGTATATTTTCCCTCTTTCCGAAAGGAAAAAGGCGTGGTATACTTGATACAAGTATAAGTATACACATTGAAAGGAAACGGTATGAGCATCGTCGGCAAAAGCGAGATCCGTGTGGACGCCTTCGACAAGGCGACCGGGCGGACGAAATACTATGAGGACCGTATGCCCGCGGGCGCGCTCTTTGTGCGGATCAAGCACAGCGAGATCGCGCACGGGTTCGTAAAATCGATCGATACCTCCGAAGCCGAAAAGATCAAAGGCGTCGTCAAGGTTCTGACCTGCTTTGACGCGCCGGAGATCGACTTCCCGACGGCAGGGCATCCGTGGTCGATGGACCCGGAGCACCAGGACGTCGCGGACCGGCGTCTTCTGAATACGCACGTGCGCTATTACGGCGACGACGTGGCGGTCGTCATCGCGGAGGACGAGGTTTCCGCCATGCAGGGAGTGCGCGCGCTGAAGGTCGAATACGAACCGCTTCCGTTCGTGCTCGACCCGCAAAAGGCGATGGAGGACGGCGCGCCGCAGCTGCACGACGAATACCCGCACAACATTCTGAAGCATACCTCGATCCGCAAGGGCGACTACCAGGCGGCGATCCGGGAGCCCGGGCTCATCAAGGTCGAGGGCTGGTACGAAACGCCGACGGTGCAGCACTGCCACATCGAAAACCACGGCTGCTTCGCCTATGAGGAGGGAGACCGGATCGTGGTGGTCTCCTCTACCCAGATCCCCCACATCATCCGGCGGGTGGTGGGCCAGGCCCTGGGCCGCCCCTGG
>JAZNHI010000040.1:0-8988 GCA_045576895.1 Clostridia bacterium
CTTCATGCCGAGCGCGAGCTTCAGCGGGGGATTGTACGCGTTGCGGTTGGTGATCGAGAAGACGTAGCCGACAGTGTTGCCGTTCGCGTCGACCGCCTCGAGCACCTCTTCGATCGTCGTGGTGCCGAACTTGCCGTTCGAGTAGGAACCGTTCTGCGCCTCGATCGCGGCGGCTGCCGCGTCGACGTCCTTGAAGTCCGCGGCGGTCTCGCACACGACCTTGTAGGATTCGCGCTTCTTCGCAAGCTCGTTCGCTTCGATCGGTTCCTTCGTCATGGAGAACACGCCGGACAGCGCGACGCCCGCGAGCAGCGTGATGATCGTCAGCGCAATGACCGGCTTCGGGATGCGTTTCAACAGCGGCTGCTTCACGACGCCGGCAGCCTTATCGATCGCGCTCTTGCGGTACGCATAGGGCTTCGGGATGATGTACAGGTCGATCAGCGGCGTGAACAGGTTCGCGATGATGATCGAGTAGCTGAAGGAGTCCGCGCTCTTTCCGAGGATCCGGAACAGCGCGCCGAGCACGCCGATGAGACAGCCGTATACGAACTGTCCCAGACGGCTTACCGGGGAGGTGGTGTAGTCGGTCGCCATGAAGAACGCGCCCATCACCACGCCGCCGCTGCACAGATGCGCCGCGAGGAACTTGGGATCGAACCCGTGTCCGCCGAACAGCGCAAGGCAGAGCGTAAAGCCGCCGAGGACCGAGAAGCAGATCTCGCCGTGGATGATGTCGAGTCCCCACAGCACCAGACCGCCGATCAGAAGCGCGACGATCGAGCTGCCGATGACGCCGCCCGCGGTGCCGAGGAACATGTCGGTGATGTTGACCATGCTGCCGGACTTGATCAGCGCGACGGGCGTTGCGCTCGTCATTACGTTGATGCCGGGGTAGTTCGTCATGCCGTTAGAAAACGACAGGAGCAGGAAGCAGCGCGCCGCAAGGGCGGGGTTGATGAAGTTTTTGCCGAGACCGCCGAAGCAGCACTTCACGACGAGGATCGCAAAGACCGAACCGATGATCGGAAGCACGACCGGCGTATTCGGCGAAAGGCACAGGGCAAGCAGCAGACCGGTCACGGCAGCGCTGCCGTCCCAGATCGTGATCCTGCGCTTTGTGACAAGGCAGAACAGAAGCTCGGTGAGCACGGCGGAGCCGATCGAGGCGAGGATGATCCACAGCGCGTTGAGACTGTGGTACCGCACCGCGTGCACGATGACGCCGATCGCCGCCGTGGGAACGAGGGCGATGAAGACGATCATCATAATGAACGGCGTCGTCCAGCGGTCGCGTACGTGCGGACCGGCGGAAAGATTCAATCTCTGATTCATTTCTTACCTCCCTGCGCCGCACGCTTGCGCGCCATGATCTCCGCCTTGGTCTGTTTGAACGTCTGGGTCAGCGGACGCTTCGCCGGACAGATATAGGTGCAGGAGCCGCAGGAGATGCAGTCCAGACCGAAGAGC
This sequence comes from Clostridia bacterium, assembly GCA_045576895.1. Lineage (GTDB taxonomy): Bacteria > Bacillota > Clostridia > Christensenellales > CAG-138 > UBA3792. Next base: position 1,471 of record JAZNHI010000040.1, read on the forward strand.
TTGTTCTCGTAGCGCTCAAAGTCGCCCGCCGCGACGGCGTCCGCCATCATCTGCGGCATCAGCCCGTTCGGGCAGACCGTGGTGCAGCGCCCGCAGTGCAGACAAGCCGTCATCTTTTTGTCGGCGGTCTCCACCGGATCTTCCGCAAGGACGGTGATCGCGTTGGTCGTCTTGGTGATCGGGACCTCGGTCGAACTGACCGCGATGCCCATCATCGGACCGCCGGAGATGATCTTCTTCGCTTCGACGCCTTCCCTGATGCCGCCGGCGGCTTCGATGAGCTCCGCAAAGCTCGTGCCGTCGCGCGCGATGAAGTTCGAAGGCTCCCTGACCGCTTCGCCGGTGACCGTCATGACGTGCCGGAACAGCGGTTCATGGAAGGCGCACGCACGCTGGATCGCGTAGATCGTGCCCACGTTGTCGACGATGCAGCCCACGTCCGCGGGCAGCTTCGTGATCGGATAGTCGACGCCCGCGATGACGCGGATCAGGCTGCGCTCGCCGCCCTGCGGGTACTTTGTGCGAAGTCCCAGCACGCGGATGCGCTTGTGTCCCGCCGCCGCCTTCTGCATGGCGGCGATCGCTTCGGGCTTGTTGTTTTCGATCGCGATCACGCCCTGCGCGTTCGGGAACAGCGTGAGAACGATCTCCATGCCCTCGACGATCTCCTTTGCACAGCCGCGCATCAGCTGATCGTTGCAGGTGATGTACGGTTCGCACTCCGCGCCGTTTGCGATCAGATATTTGATCGCCAGCGGATCCTTCGGCATCAGCTTGACGTGCGTCGGGAAGCCCGCGCCGCCCAGACCGATGATGCCCGCGTCCTTGACCGCGTTCAGAATGTCGTCCTTCGTCAGACCTTCCGTGCGCATCGGCTGCTCTAAGATCCCGTCGATCTCGGTGTACTGTCCGTCGTTGTCCACCACGACGCACTCCTGCATGGCGCCGGAGATCGTGCGGCGCTTTTCCACCGCCTTGACCGTGCCGGAGCAGGAGCAGATGACGTTGGCGGACACGAACCCGTCGGCTTCCGCAATGCGTTGACCGACCAGCACGGGATCGCCCTTCTTGACGATCGCCTTCGCCGGTTTCCCGATGTGCTGTGCCAGCGGGAAAACCATTTCTCCTTTTGCGTCAAAGACGCGCAGCGCCGCTTTCCGACTCAGATCCTTGTGTTCCTTCGGATGCACGCCGCCGCGAAACGTGTCTCTCACGATTGTGACCCCTCCTTAATGCGTCAGAGATTTCTTCGTGCCGGAACCCTCCGGCACAAAAGTATACACACTATTAGATTAACAGAAATCGACCCGTTTGTAAACCACAAAAACCGCCGGCTTCTGCAATAATTTTGACGCGTGCGCGCTCTGCAAAGGACGCGCGTACGATTTATCGATCGAATATGACAAAATTTATAGACAAATTGTAACTTATATGTTAAAATATTATGAAAATCTCCGACGACCGATGCGCTGACGGCAACAAAAACCGCGTAAGAAGGGGAAAAGCGGCGGATCGGGCGGGAGAATCGGCTCACATGAGGGGGGTATTGAATCAGGATGATTTGTCCGAATTGCGGAAAGAATATCTCGGTTTCTCAGGACGTATGTCAGTTCTGCGGCAAGCCGACGCAGTTTTCGTCAAAGATCAACTATTGTCCGAAGCAGGTTCCGATCCATCCGCCTGCTCCGGTTGCAGCGCCGCCCGTACAGACGGCGCCCGTCGGGGATCCGAAAGATCGGCAAAAGATCGCCGAACAGTCCGAAACGATCCGGCAGCAGAAAAAGACCATCGTGATGATGACGATCGTCGCGCTGGTCGCCGCCGTCGTCGCCTGTGTCGCGGGCGTGCTGCTTGCCTGCAATGCCTGCAGCAGGGAGGAATATGTTCCCGTTCCGACGCCTGCGCCGACGGCAACGCCGACGCCGGAACCGACGCCGGAACCGACGCCGGAACCGACACCGGTACTGACGGACGAACCGCAGGACGAACCGACGGAGGAACCGCAGGACGAATCGCCGGACGAGTCACCGGAAGAGTCACCGAAACTGACGCCTCAACCGCCAGCAGTACCGACACCGACGCCGCAGACAACGAAACCTCCGATAACGCCGCCGCCGACACCGAAACCTCCGACACCGACACCGAAACCGACGCCGGAACCTCCGACACCGACACCGAAACCGACGCCGCATTTGACCACGCCGGAACCGAAACCGACGCCCTGATCGCGAACGATTGAACCACAGAACCGGCACAGCCGGAACCATGGAGAACGATATGTGGAAATGCATCAACTGTGAAACCGAAAACGCCGACAACCTCGACACCTGTCCGTTTTGCGGAACGAAGCGGGACACCGTGCTTGCCGCCGCGGCTGCGGCGAAAGCGGCTGCCGCTGCCGAAAAAAACGAGCCGCCTGAGGTGAAACGCGTGATTCACAGCAGCGCGAAGCCCGTGCAGCAGAGCCGGATCGTGACGCAGGAACATATGATCGAAAAGCAGGATCAGGTGATCCGCAGCCAGCGGAAGCTGATCGTCGTCATCGTTGTGTGCGCCATTGTCGTTGTGCTGGCGGTGTGCGCCGCTGCCTTCGTGATCGCAAGACGCACCTGCGCGGGACAGGAACAGTGCGTCCCGATCTTCCGGACGCCTGCGCCGACGGAAGCGCCGACCGAGGAGCCGACGCCGACCCCCACGCCGACGCCGAGACAGACGCCGACGCCGAGACAGACGCCGACGCCGAGCCCCACACCGACGCCGACGCCGACACCGACACCGACCCCCACGCCGACGCCGACGCCGACCCCCACGCCGCGTATTACACCGGCGCCCACGCCGAGACCCACACCGGTACCCACGCCGAGACCCACACCGGTACCGACTCCGGTGCCGCCTACACCGAAGCCCACGCCGTACTATCCGTGGGGTGATATGTAAGGCGAACGGATCAGAACGGAATTACAGCGGCGGAAACCGCGTGAAATAACACACAAATCCGAAATCCAAAGATACAAAGGAGAAAAAGAATGGGAAGCAATTACAAGATGAGCTACAACGTTGACCTGGTGTTCTGCATCGACGCGACCGCCAGCATGGACGGCCTTCTGGATATGGTCAAGCAGCATGCGCTGACCTTCCATCAGGACCTTTCGGACGCAATGGCAACGAAGCGCAAGACGATCAATCAGCTGCGCATCCGCATCGTCGCGTTCCGCGACTACAAGTATGACGGCGAAGAGGCAATGCTGACCACGGATTTCTTCCTGATGCCGCAGGAGCAGGATCTGTTCGAGCAGTGCATCCGCGAGATCGAAGCCAAGGGCGGCGGAGACGATCCGGAGGACGGTCTCGAGGCGATGGCATACGCGATCCGTTCGCGCTGGTGCGAAGGCGGCGCGGGCATCAAGCGCAGACAGGTCATCGTCGTCTGGACCGACGCGGCGACCCACGAGCTCGGCTTCGGCTGGGACGAGGAGACCTATCCGCGTGAGTACATGGTCCGCGATTTCAACGAGCTGACTTCCTGGTGGGGCGACCTCAATCAGGAAGGCTTCATGGATCAGAACGCAAAGCGTCTGCTCCTCTACGCGCCGGACGAGCCGTACTGGAACACGATCACTGCAAACTGGGACAACGTGCTCCACTTCCCGTCCGAAGCCGGACAGGGTCTGGACGGCGTGAGCTATTCCGAGATCATCGACACCATCAGCAACTCGATCTGATCGCCGAAGATCGCATCCGACGGAGAAACAGAACGTGAAGGACGCACAGAATTACGAGCTGAATGTGCAGCCGATCCTCGCATTTGAGATCGAGCAGAAAAACGGACAGGGTGAAGACGCTTCCGTCTGCCTTGCCATGCCCGAAAGCCGGGCGACGCTGATCGCGTGTCTGGACGGCTGCGGCGGCTCGGGCGCGAAAAAATACGCCGATGCGGAGAACTGGACGGGTGCGCGGATCGCATCCTTCTCCAGCGGACGCATGCTGTCCGAGTGGTTCTTCCGGAACAGGATCGACAAGCTCGGCGTGCAGGATTATCCGGCGGAGACGATTGCGGAGAGCCTTCGTCAGGCGCTGCAGGAAGGCATTGCGGATACGCAGAGCAAGCTGAATGCAACGCATGGCAGGCAGGGGAGTCTGGTGGTCAGCAGCATGATCCGCCCCTTCCCGACGACGCTTTCCGCGGCGCTGGTCTCCTCGCAGGACAACGGCGGCATCCGCTGCCTGTTCCTGTGGGCGGGGGACTCCCGCGGGTTCATCCTGACGCGCGGCGGTCTGGTGCAGATGACGGAGGACGATCTTAAGGACCGACTCGATCCGTTCGACAATATCGAACAGGACGGCGTTTTAGCAAACGTGATCTCGGCAAAACCGTTCCGCGTCAATGTCCGCGACATTTCCCTCAAGGAGCCGTGTCTGATCATCACGGCGACGGACGGATGCTTCTCCTATTTTCCGACGCCGATGGAGTTTGAGCATGTGCTGCTGGAAACGCTGGAGCGGTCGGAAAGTCTTTCGGCATGGCAGAATCAGCTGATCGCAGCGATCGGCTCGGTGGCGTCCGACGACTATACGCTCGAGATGCTTGCATGCGGCTTCGACACATTCAGTCAGATCCGCGAGTTCTACCAGCCGACGCTGATGCGTTACCGCGAACAGTACGACAAACGAATTGCCGGAAGCCGCAGCCGCGAACAGCTGCGGGAGATCTGGAACGATTATAAGCAATACTACCTGAGGACACAGAAATGAAGGAGACGTACAGCACGCTGCGGTACAGACCGCCGGTCAAGAAGGAGCCGCCGCTCCCGAAGATCGAGGAGTATACCCTGCTGGAGCCGTGGCGGAACACGAACAGCGGAAACGCAAGATGGTCTTTCGCGACAAAGAACGCGCAGACGTTCTTTATCAAGGAATTCCTGTCGCCCGTTTTTCCGGAAAAGGGGGTGCTGTCTCCCGAGGCGGAGGCTGCAAAGCGCAAGATCTGCTTCAATTACTATCGGAAAAAGAACGAGCTGTATAAAAAGATCGAAGCCAGCGCGACCGGTAATCTTGTTCTGATCAAGGACTTTTTCCTTTGCGGGACCAAGTACTACGTGACGACCGAAAAGATCGAGCAGTGCAACCTCACCGCCGAAAAGATCGTGAGCGTTCCGGAGGAAAAGAAGCTCCTTCTGCTGAAGATCCTTGCGTTCAGCCTGTCGAAGCTGCACGAGAACGGCGTCGTCCATGCCGATCTGAAGCCGACGAACGTGCTGATCAAGCTTTCCGAGACCGGTCAGGTCGTCGCAAAGATCATCGACTTCGACGGAAGCTATCTCGAGGGGGATCAGCCGAAGCCGGACGACGTGCAGGGCGACCAGATCTACTATGCGCCGGAAACCTGCCGGTACGTGTTCGGCGAGGACGTGAAGCTCACCACGAAGGTCGACGTCTTTGCCTGCGGTCTGCTGTTTCATCTGTATCTGACGGGCGCTCTGCCAAAGATCAAGCCGGAGTACGACTACATGTATGAAGCGCTGCTGGACGACAGCGAGCTGACGCTTTCGCCCAAACTGTCGAAGCAGTACGCGGAGCTGATCCGAAGCATGCTTTCGCGTGAGCCGGAGGACAGACCGACCATGGAGCAGGTGCTCGAACAGCTGAAGGAGATCAAGATCTCCAATCCGTGGATCAAGCCGGCGTTCTTTTGAGCCGAATCACAGAAACCCGTTTCGAAGCCGGGGATGTGCGTGTTCACATCCCCGGCTTTTCGTTTGCGGCAAAAAGGGCGGGTTTCGGAGATCGGAGGGTCGTTTTTGCGGAGAGCGGTTCTTTTTTCGTTGCATCCGGGCGGATTCCGTGTTAAGATGAAACCGACGGACCGGGATTGTTCCCGGGCGATCAGAAACGGCCCGAACGGGCGGAAAGAGGAATCGAAATGAAACTGTGCGCAAGAAAAGACGTCCCCGTGCAGGAGACGTGGGACCTCGGTTTGATCTTTGCGGAAGAATCGCAGATGTGGGACGCGCTCGAAGCGCTGAAAAAACAGGTCAAAACCTTTGTCGATACGTATGCGGGAAAGCTCACCACCGCGGAACAGATCGTTGCCTGTCTCGATGCGCAGGAAGCGTTCCTTCCGGTGATGGGCAATATCTGGTCGTATACCGGGCTCGCGTTGGAAGCGGACTATACCGACAACGCGCTCCGCGAACGCAACGAAAAGATCGGTGACGAGATGACGCGGCTGTATAAGGATCTGTCCTTTGTGGACAGCGAGATCCTGCTTGCGCCGCAAAAGGAGCTTGAGGCAGCGGTGCAGCTTGCAAAGGGCTGCCGCGTGTATCTGGAGGACCTGATCGCAAAGAAAGCGCATATGCTTTCTCCGGAAACGGAAAAGGTGCTTGCCGCGCTCGGCAGGTCGTTCGGCGTGCCGTACGACGTGTACAATACGCTGAAGCTGGCTGACATCGCCTTCGATCCGATTACGGTCGACGGAAAGGAATACCCGATGGGCTATTCGCTGTACGAGGACGATTATGAGCTCGAAGCGAACACCGCGGTGCGCCGCGCCGCATCCCGTGCATTTTACGATACGCTGAAAAAGTACGAAAACACCACCGCGACCGCGTACAACGCCTGCGTCACGCAGGAAAAGGTCCTGTCGGAGCTGCGCGGATATAAGGATGTGTTCGACTATCTGCTGTTTGAACAGAAAGTCACGCGGGAGATGTACGATCGCCAGATCGACGTGATCACCGAGCGTCTTGCGCCGCATATGCGCCGCTACGCGAAGCTGCTGCAGAAAAAGCACGGGCTCGACAAAATGACGTTCGCCGACCTCAAGATCGCCGTGGATCCGGAATACGATCCGCAGGTCACGATCGCGGAGTCGCAGCGCTATGTGCACGACGCGCTCTCGATCCTCGGCGCAGATTACGTCGACATGGTGGATCGCGCGTACCGCGAGCGCTGGATCGACTTTGCAAAGAACATCGGCAAGTCCACCGGCGGCTTCTGCTCCGGCATCTACCGGCAGAATTCGTTCATTCTGCTCAACTGGAACGACCGTATGTCGGACGTGTTCACCGTTGCGCACGAGCTCGGTCACGCGGGTCAGAGCATGTACGGCGACGCCGCGCAGTCCTATTATGACTGCGACCCGTCCATGTATCTTGTCGAAGCGCCGTCCACGATGAACGAGCTGCTGCTTGCAAACCACCTGCTGCAGTCGAGCGACGACAAGCGCTTCCGCCGCTGGGTGCTCTCCAGCGTGATCTCGAACACGTATTATCACAACTTCGTCACGCATCTCAGGGAAGCCTGGTATCAGCGCGAGGTCTATAAGATCATTGACGCCGGCGGCAGCGTGAACGCCGATATCCTGAGCGGCATCTTCCGCAAGAACCTCGAGCTGTTCTGGGACGACGCCGTGGAGATCCCGGAGGGTGCGGAGCTGACCTGGATGCGTCAGCCGCACTACTACATGGGGCTGTATCCGTACACCTACAGCGCGGGGCTCACGGTCGCCACGCAGGC
>JAZNHI010000041.1:0-6773 GCA_045576895.1 Clostridia bacterium
GCGCTGATCACAAACTACGTCATGGAGAAGCACGCGGGCAAGGTGGACAGCCGCTATGCGCAGCGGGTCGGCTGGATCGAGATCTTCGCAGCCGTGTATTTCTTCATCTTCGGCATCCTGTCGCTGTTCCTGTCGAACGGCTTTGCGTGGACGGTGCTGATCATCGGCGTCGTGCTGCTGATCGCGGCGGCGCTTTTAAACCTGTTCCTCGGCAAGAAGCTGTAACGGATGACGTAATCCACTGTCTATGTAAAGGCGCGGCGTTCCCGCGTCTTTTTTTGTCGGAAAATATAGAAAAGAAAACACTTGCTTTTTACCGGGTTCGATGGTAGAATACATCCACAATCATAAATAGCCTTATCAAGAGTGACGGAGGGACGGGCCCTGTGAAGTCCGGCAACCTGCAGATGCAAGGTGCCAATTCCCGCAGCGAAAGCTGAAAGATGAGATGATCGGAAGCTCATCTCGGTGAGCTTTTTTGTTTGTCGGTAAGGCGGAAAGAGGAGAACATGAGAAAATCGTATTTTACCAGTGAATCGGTCACGATCGGGCATCCCGACAAGATCTGCGATCAGATCAGCGACGCCGTGCTCGACGCGATCATCGAACAGGACCCCAACGCGCGCGTTGCGTGCGAGACCGCCTGCACGACCGGGCTTGTGCTCGTCATGGGCGAGATCACCACGGAATGCTATGTGGACATCCAGAGCATCGTCAGAAAGACCGTCTGCGACATCGGCTACAACCGCGCAAAGTTCGGCTTTGACGGCAGCACCTGCGGCGTGATCGTCGCGCTGGACGCACAGTCGGACGACATCGCTTTGGGCGTGGATCGCTCGCTTGAAAGCAAGCAGGGCATTGATGCGGATCCGATGGACACCGGCGCGGGCGATCAGGGCATGATGTTCGGCTATGCCTGCGACGAGACGCCGATTTTGATGCCGCTGCCGATCGACCTTGCCCATGCGCTGACCAGAAAGCTTGCCAAGGTCCGTCAAAACGGCACGCTGACCTATCTGCGTCCGGACGGCAAAGCGCAGGTCACGATCGAATACGAGGACGACAAACCCGTGCACATCGACACGGTCGTTCTGTCCACGCAGCACGACGAGCACGTCACGCACGAGCAGCTTGAACGGGATATGATCGAATACGTCATCCGCCCGGCGCTGCCCGCGGCGCTGTTTGACGAGAAGACCCGCGTTTTGGTGAACCCGACCGGTCGGTTCGTGATCGGCGGACCGCAGGGCGATTCGGGGCTGACCGGCAGAAAGATCATCGTCGACACGTACGGCGGCTATGCCCGCCACGGCGGCGGCGCGTTCTCCGGCAAGGATCCCACGAAGGTCGACCGCAGCGCGTGCTATATGGCGCGCTATATCGCAAAGAACATCGTCGCGGCAAAGCTTGCCCGCCGCTGCGAGCTGCAGGTGGCGTACGCGATCGGCGTCGCTAAGCCGGTCTCCGTGCGTGTGGATACCTTCGGCACCGGAACGGTTTCGGACGAGCTGCTGGAAAAGGCGGTGCAGGAAGTCTTTGATCTCCGTCCGAAAGCGATCATCGAAACGCTCAATCTGCGCCGTCCGATCTATCAGCAGACGGCAAAGAACGGACACTTCGGCAATCCCGACTTCCCGTGGGAAAAGACGGACCGCGCGGACGCGCTGCTCGAAGCTGTCGAACGGCTGAAATAACAATCGGAACAAGCGAATCGGAGAAAACCGCAAGGACTCCGATTCTTTTTTTCTTTTATGCAATCTTTTGGCATGCTGCCGCGTCATATATACAGAAACGCGTTTCGAGAAAGGAAACAAAACATGCAGGAACCAAACAAACCGGACATCGTCACCCGGGAGGGCTTTGCGGCGGCGGCAGCGCCGTTGGAACGCCTGCTTCTGACGGCGGGCTACGGCGTGCTCCGCGATTGGGACGCGGCGGCGGACGCAGTGCAGTCGGCGCTTCTCAAGGCATGGCGCGGACGGCGCAGCGTGAAGGACCCCGCAAAATTCAAAGCGTGGCTGGTGAAGATCGTCGTCAACGAGAGCCGGGATATTGTCCGCCGGGGCTTTATGGCGGAACTGAAAGAAGCTGCGGCAGAACAGCCGTCGGATCCGGATGTGAAGATCGACGTGCGGCGTGCTGTCGACGGTCTTTCCGACCGATACCGTCTGCCGGTGATGCTGTTCTACTATGAAGACATGACTGTTGCCGATATTGCCGCGGCGCTGAAGCTGCCGCGCGGCACGGTGATTTCCCTTCTCCATCGGGGACGGGAACAACTGAAAAAGGAGCTGGAAGACTATGGAAGATAAAATGAAACTGCAGGAACTGGAGAAGGAACTGCGTACCGAACCGCTCAAAGCGCTTCTGCAGGAAAACAGACTGCAGCCATCCGCGGAAAGCCGGGTGCGTGTGCGCAAAACGCTGGATCGGATCAGAACCTCGCCGTGGGAACGCTTCGGCATATCCGTCCGGCGCGCGCCGCTGGCGTATGCGGCGGCATGCCTCGTACTGGTGCTGCTGACGATCGGAACGGCGTACGCCGTTTCGGGCTGGATCCATCGGCAGGACTACAGACCCGGGAACTACCTCGATACGCCGCCCGAGCAGCGGACGGAGGATTCGTCCATCCCCGAGGTGGAGCAGGTGGTGAGCAACGCGGCGCCGCGAACCGAAGATCTCAGGATCGTCATGCTGCCCGAAATGGAGGACGCGGAGGTCCTGAACGAATGGCGTGTGAAGATGGGACAGCCCGCGTACAGCGAAGCGGATTGGGCGTGGCTAAGAGAGATCCGCCCCGAAATTACAGAGGTCCTTTACGACGGATCGACCTTCGCCTATACCATCCGGCTGCACACGGATCACGCCGGGGCGTTTTCCCGCGAGGCGCACGGAACGCAATGGCTGGACGCTTATGTGGAGCAGACCCTATACGCCGACACCGGAAAGAAGATCGGCACCGTTACCGGCGAAACCGGCATGATGGATGAGACATTGGACGAAACCGGCGTCACCATCCACTCAAATGACAGCCTGTCGGAGCCGCTGCGCGGTCAGGGACGGATCTCCGTTACCGCAGAAATCTCCGTCATGGACGTCAACGTGGACGATCTGGCGCATATCGGTCTGATAGGCACGGTGTATTACACCTTCTCCTTCGATCCGGACGGCGCGATCGCCGCCGCAAACGTGAACACCGTCACCGCCGAGCGCCGCCTTTCCGGCAGTGCGGTGCTGACGCAGGACTACGAAACGATGTGGAACATGCCCGTCACGCTGGACGGCGTGGTGCTGGAGGAAACGGCAAGCTTCCGCAGCACGGGCGTCTATCTCAGCTATCGGGTCAAGGAAGCGCCTGCGGACTGGACGGAGCGGATGAAAAAGAGTCTGCTGTCGCCCACCAACGAAAGAGGCAAGTTCGACGGTATGTCCCTTAGCTACACGCTCGGCGGCGACGATACGGTCTACGAGCCCTCCTTCCCGGAGATCACGGCCCTGGAGGACGGATCGTTCGCCTACACGGTGATCCTGCCGATCTTCCCGTCGGACTACGAGACCCTGAAGCAGCAGGGCGTGACGATCCATCTGACGCTGCACGCCGTAGCCTCCTACAACGGTGAGACCGCGGGTGAAACATGGACCGGACCCGTCAATCCGGAGGGCAGCTTTGAGATCACGACCTCGTATCAGCCGCTGATCTCCTTCCCGCTGGAGCTGCCGTAAACGCAAGGCGCATCTCAAATCCGCACAGAGCGACACATATCCTCTCTTTCTCTGCCGCGACACGGGCATGCAGGGAAAGAGAGGATGATTTCGTGCAGGGAAATCGTGCGCGATCGGGAACTTTTGCGTGCGCTCGTGCATCTTACGGGTAGAATGATCATTCGAGGACGAACAAAGAGAGGAACAAACATGATCTCAGACAATGCCTTTGCCCAAGAGGTACGGGAAGTGACCGACACGGCGTTTGCGGTATCGTACCTGATCCTGGGAAACAGCACGGACTGCGAGGACGCCGTCGGTCAGGCTGTCCTGCAGGCGTACGAAAGCCGCGGCAAGCTCCGAAAACGCGAGAGCTTTCGCGCATGGTTTATGAAGATCCTGCGAAACGAAGCCTACGGCATTCTGCGCAAACAGCGGCGGGTGCAGCCGATGGACGAACTGCCCGAACGAAGCGCCCCGCAGGAGGACACGGACGAACGGCTGGATCTTCAGTCGGCGATGATGGAGCTCGATGCGGATCAGCGCACGGCGCTGCTTCTGCAGCAGGAGGGATACTCCATGGAGGAAATCGCACAGACGCTGGACGCGCCGGTGGGGACCGTCAAATCCCGCATCTATCGGGCGAAGAGCACATTGAGAACGATCTTACAGGAGAACTGATATGGAAAAGAAAAGCTATCGTGTGCGGGACGTCGTCCCCGAAACGCCGAAAGGATTCTATGACGCGGTGGAGCGGAGCCTTGCCGTCTGTCATACGGGAAAGAAGGAAAGAACGTGGAGCGTGGGACGGCTGCCCAAGCGGATCCTGATCCCGCTGGTGGCGGCGGCGGTGCTGCTCATTACGGGTACGGCCGTGGCGGCGGGCGTGCTGCTGCGGGACAACTATTCCCCGATCAACTATCTGGATGAAACCAAGGCGGAGCGCGAGCAGAAGGGCGAAGCCATCCCGGACGTGGAAGCCGCTATTGCCTCCGCGGCGCCCGAAACCAAGGCGTACAGTATCACCATGCTGCCGGACCTGCCCGAAGCGGACATTCTGAACGGTCAGCGGCAGGCGCACGGGCAGCCCGCGTATTCGGAAGCGGACTGGGGCTGGATGCGGAACATTAAACCGGAGATCCGCGAGGTGCTCTACGACGGGCGCAACTGCACGTTCACAGTGCGGCTGCATACGGATCACGGTACAAGCTTCGACTGGCCGCGCGAGGACGCGGGGCAGTGGGTGGAAGCGCTGGTCGACGACGCCAGCTTCCGGGAGGAAGGCGAGACGGAGACGCACGAGCTGAACGCATCCGGCGGTATCCAGTCCTTTGACGAAACGGGCGTCACGCTGGAAGGCGAGATCGAGCACGATGCGCCGTTCCCGAAGGAAGGCAGAGTGGAAGTGACCGTAGAGGTCGGTCTTCGCGACGCCAGAGTGGAAGATTTGAACCCCATCGGCGACGTGGCGGTTCTGAGCTTCACGTTCACCTTTGACGCAGGCGCTGCGCAGGAGGCGTCAAAGCCCGCGGTGACGCTTGTGCCGCTTTCCGGCAGCGCAATGCTCACGGTGGAGGATTGGAACAGCGAAGACGGTCCCGTGTTCTATAACAAACGGGTCAGTCTCGACGGAGTTGTGCTGCGGGAGGAGGCGGTCTACCGGCAGACCGGCGTCTATGTGACCTATACGGTGGAAAGCGCGCCGGATGGTTGGTCGGAGCTGTATACCAATGCGCTTCTGCATCCCAACCATTACGGCGAATCGACCGGCATGACGGTGAAATACCGCGTGGGGAGCGACGGGGAATGGGCGTTCCCGGGACACGAAAGCTACGGCCCGTTCGGCAAGTTTACGTGCATCGTACCGATCTTCCCGTCGGAATATGAGCAAGTGAAGAAGGAGGGCGTAACGCTGTCGCTTTGGAACAGCTTCTGCACGGCGTTCAACGGCGATCCCGTCGGCGAGGATTGGCGCTATAACATCGCAACCGGCGCCGGCGAGATACGAATGGATCCGCAGGCACAGCCGATTGCGGAAAAAACGCTGCCTCTGCCGTAAGCACAGCAATACCGGAATACGGAAACAGCCCCGCGTCTGCGGGGCTGTTTTGCGGGGAAAACTACATCGCTTTGATCGCTTCGACGACGGCCTTCAGATGCATGCCGAAGGAGGCTTTGACAAGGACCGTGTCGCCGTCTTTGAGAACGGCGGGGAGGGCGGAAAGGAGATCGTCGACCGAATCGAACGCGTCCGCGGGATCGAACGCGGCGTTTTTCGCAAGTTCTCCGACGGTCAGCATGCGGTCGATGCCGAGGCGCTTTGCGTACGCGCCGATGCGCGCGTGGAAAGCGGGGGCGTCGGGTCCGAGCTCCAGCATGTCGCCGAAGATGCAGACCTTGCGTCCCTTTGCGTTTTTCAGCACGTCCAGCGCGGATTCCATCGAGGTCGGATTGCAGTTATAGGAGCCGTCGATGACCGTGAACCGTCCGGTCTCGATCACGTCCGACCGCCCCGCGCCGGGACGGAAGGATGCGAGCGCTTTCAGCGCCGCTTCGTCCGGCACGTTGAGAAGATGCGCAACGCAAAGCGCCGCAAGCGCGTTCTGTACCATGTGCCTGCCCGCGACCGAAAGCGAGACCGGAAGCCGCTTTCCGAACAGCTCCGCGGTGAAGGTCACGCCCGAAAGTCCGTTTTCGGAAAGATCGACCGCGCGGACGTCGACGCCTTCGGAGAGTCCGTAGGTAATCGCGTTCGGGATCGTGCAAAGATAATCGTCGTCGCCGTTTGCCACGACCGTGCCGCCCGGACGCATGAATTGAAGCATCTCGGTCTTGCCGCGGAAGATCCCCTCGCGCGAGCCGAAGAACTCGATGTGCGCCTCGCCGATGTTTGTAAAGAGACAGATCGTCGGCTGCGCCACGCGCGCGATCGCCGCGATCTCGCCGAAGTGGTTCGTGCCGAGCTCGGTGACGGAGACCTGATGGCTTTCGTTGATCTGCAGGATCGTGGTGGGAACGCCGGTCTGGTTGTTGAGATTGCCGACGGTGGCGTGGGTGTTGAGCGTCGTTTC
>JAZNHI010000042.1:0-3442 GCA_045576895.1 Clostridia bacterium
GTACGTATAAGTCATTGTCTCGACGCGGTTGATGACGCGCGCTTCGGTGACCGAGCAGATGAACATGCCGTGCGTGCCGAGGTCGATGTAGTCCTCGACCTTCAGCGACATGAACGAATTGATGTAGTGCGGCAGGAACACAAGCCCGTTGTCCGAGCGCAGCGGCGAGCAGTTCGCGAATTTGTCGACGTTGCGTCCGCTCCGGAACCCGAAGTTCTCGAATACCTTAAACGGCGCTTCGATACTGAGGCAGTTCACGTTCATGATGCCGGTCGACTTCACGACATGGTGCGTATAGTTCTGCTTGTTAATGCAGACCGCGACGCGGTTCGGCTGACTCGTAAGCTGCGAAACCGTGTTGACGATGCAGCCGTTGTCCTTTCTGCCGTCGTTCGAGGTGACGACATACAGACCGTAGCCGATGTTGAACAGCGCGGTGAGATCGTTCTTGTTCGCGGTCTCGTTGTTGCGCGCTTCGTATTCTTCGCACAGCTCGTTCGCCAAGCTCTCGATCTGCTGCTTGTTCTCCTCGTTCATCGCGCTCATGATCTTCACGCTCGCGTTGGTGAACTTGAGATCCTTGCAGGGCTCCAGAATGCCCTTCATGACCTTTGCCGCCATCGGCGCCCAGCTTCCGTTTTCGATGACGCCGATCGTGCGCTTCTTATAGCCGCGCTCGACGAGGTGCTCGAGGAACGTCCGCATGAACGGGAACACGTCGGCGTTGTAGGTCGTGGATGCAATGACGAGCTTACCGTACCGGAACGCGTCCTCCACCGCCTCCGCCATATCCTCGCGCGCGAGGTCGGCGACGGAGACCTTCGGGCAGCCCTTTGCCTTCAGCTTGTCCGCAAGGAGCTCCACCGCCTTCTTCGTGTTGCCGTAAACGGAGGTATAAGCGATGAACACGCCTTCGCTCTCGACGCCGTAGCTCGACCAGGTCTGATAGAGGTTCAGATAGTAGCCGAGGTTTTCCTTGAGGACCGGTCCGTGCAGCGGGCAGATCGTCTGAATATCGAGATTCGCCGCCTTCTTCAATACCGCCTGCACCTGCGCGCCGTACTTGCCGACGATGCCGAAATAGTACCGCCGCGCTTCGCACGCCCAGTCTTCCTCAACGTCCAGCGCGCCGAACTTGCCGAAGCCGTCCGCGGAGAACAGGATCTTGTCCTTTGTGTCATAGGTCATCAGAACCTCGGGCCAGTGCACCATCGGCGCCGTCACGAACGCGAGCGTGTGTTCGCCGAGCGGAAGCGTGTCGCCCTCGCCGACCACGACGCGGCGGTCCGCAAAATCGGTGCCGAAGAAGTTCTGCATCATCGTGAACGCCTTATTGGACGCGACGATCTTTGCCTCCGGATACTGGTTCGCAAACGTCATGATGTTCGCCGAGTGGTCCGGCTCCATATGCTGCACGATCAGATAGTCGGGCTTTCTGCCTGCGAGCGCGTTTTCAAGGTTATCGAGCCAGTCATGCTTGAAGCGGGCGTCGACCGTGTCGAACACGGCGATCTTTTTGTCCATCACAACGTAGGAATTGTATGCCATGCCGTTCGGGACGACGTACTGTCCCTCAAAGAGGTCGATCGCATGGTCGTTGACGCCGATATACAGCACGGTGTCGGTCACATGATTCAGGTTCATATCCTGTCCCCCTATGGTTATTTTTTACCATCTTAACACAAACCGCCCGCAGGTTCAACACCCGCGGGCGAATTTGATGCTGTTTATTTGACGGTCCGCCTTACATCACGTATTCCGCAGCGTTGATCACCTTGTATTCGGGATTCAGATGCAGCGCGCCGGTGATCTCGTCCTTCAGGCTTTCGTCCGCGCCGCCGATCATAGCGACGTCCTTGGAGACCGCGCTGACCGCCGCTTCCTGCTCCTCGCAGCAGAACACCTTTGCACAGTCGGCAATGGTGAGGCGTTCCAGGATGAGCTCGCCCGGCACGTCCTTTGCGATGTGCACCGTGGCGCAGTCCGTCACCAGGATCCCTTCCGCATACTTTTCGAGCAGCGCCTTGTCCACGGTCGCGCGAACATGGTCCTCGATGATCTTTCCGACCTTCTTTTGGATCACAAGCTCGTCATAGTGCGCGTCGATATCCTCGAACGCGTCCGTAAGCGCCTCGGGCAGCTTGACGTCGCCGTTGACGTACAGGTATTCGATTTCGGGAAGGACGTCGATTGCGTCCTCCTCTACGGTCAGATCGCCGTTGATATACGCCTTCGTTCCGAACTTTTTCAAAAACCGCTTGTTCATCCGTGCGTCGAAGCCGAAGAACTTCGTTCCGTCCGGTACGATCAGGATATCCGTGTCCTCCGAGAGCATCGGCACGACCGCCTCGGCAAGCGATTCCGCGATCAGCGCGGTCTTTGCCGCAAAGCGCACGTTCCGGCTGCGCAGCTTTTCCGTGTCAAGCGCAAGGTCGGTGAAGATCAGCCTGCGGAACGCCCAGTAGAGCGCGTTCTCCTTTGCCCGAAGCGGGAAGGTTTTGTCGATCTCCGCGTTGCGGTTCAGGCGGATCGCGCCGTCCGGATAGGTGCTGACCGAGCCGTTCACGCTCAGATTGTTGAGCCTGCCGGAAATGCTCTTGGGCATCGTGACCGCGCCGTTCACGTTGATCTTAAAGTATTTCTGAGCCGCTTCCGCAGCGTCGGCGTCGACATTCAGCATGCCGTTGACGAACAGGAGCACCGTCTCCCCGTCCTTCGGCGCGCGGTCCGCCGTCAGCTCGTACGACCCGTTCTGGTTGATGATTCGCACGTTTTCGCCCGCGGGCACCTCGATCACGTCCGCGACGTTCATCGTCACGTTGTAGCGAGCGATCAGGTCCTTTTTCTCCGGCGTCACAAACACCGTTGCGGCGTTGACCGTGATTTGTTCATAGTTTTTCAGCGTTTCCTCCGACACGTTCCGCATGTCACAGACCGCACAGTTTACCGTCATCTTTTTCATTGTTCTGTCCTCCGTTCATGAAAGTTTTTTGATCATATCCGCGATATACGTTTCCGAGGGCCGCAGCAGCCCGTCCGCGGTAAGCGTAAAGATTGTTCTGTGATGCTCCCGGATCTGCTGTCCAAGATCCTCCGTCTCCCGATATTCGGAAAGAATGCTGTTTCGTTTTCCGCTCATCATGTGTATAACTCCTTTCTGAGCAGTTGCCTTGCCCGCGAAAGCTTGGTCCGGACCGTTGCCGAAGGCATATGGAACAGTTCGCCCAGCTCGGCGGCGCTGTAGCCCTCCAGATACCGGAGCCGGAACATGGTCTGCAGTTCGGACGGCAGCCTGCTCAAGAGCAGATTTGCGTCCGTTTGCGCGTAACCGGATTCCTCCGCGCCCTCTCCCTCGTAAAGCAGCTGCTGACGTTCGAGGAAGCGCGCGTTCCGCCGGGCTTCGTCCAGAAACAGATTCTTCGCGGTGCGGTAGAGCCAGGAT
>JAZNHI010000043.1:0-4801 GCA_045576895.1 Clostridia bacterium
GGATCGGACGGGCGCTTGTTTTATTGCCCTGCGGCGGGTTTGCGTTCTCCCGCGATCCGGTTCAGGATCCGGTCAAGTCGGAGGCCAAGCGGTCTTAGGAAGACAAGGATTTGGTTCAACTCCTTGGCTCACAGAACGACATGGCTACGATCCGACTTGGATCGGACGGGCGCTTGTTTTATTGCCCTGCGGCGGGTTTGCGTTCTCCCGCGATCCGGTTCAGGATCCGGTCGGTCAGCGCCCGATACCGCATGCCCTTTTTCAGCAGCTCGATGATCAGCGAGATGACCAGCGACGAGGCGAACAGGAACAGGACGACGAGCAGAAAGTGTTTCAGCGAGTAGGTGAAATCGTGCAGATAGTACGCGCGGATGGCGGTGTGCACGAGGAAGATGTTATAGGAATGCTTTCCGAAAAAGCGGAGAACCTGCTTCAGTCCGGGAATCCGCAGAACGAACTCCGCAAGGAACAGGATCACCGCAACCGGCACAACGCCGAAGTGAAACTCCCAGAACATGTTTTTGGGGACCGCGTGGTACATCCGATACAGCAGCACCAGCACGCCCGCCTCCAGAACGAGCTTGATCGCCTTGATCCACCACACGCCCCTGCCGATCGCGATCCACCGGTCGAACACGTTCCGCTCCGCAAAGAGGCAGCCGAACAGAAACGGCGAAAGGAATGCCCAAACGGAGTTCTCGCCCGTAAAGGTGCCGTCCCCGTTGCTGCCGGAGAGCACGCGCAGCAGCAGGACGCTGCCGATCAGAACGAGCGGCAGATGCTTCCGCAGACGGAAGACGAGCGGGATCAGTACGATGAAAACCGCCGCGGCGCTCATGTACCACCATGTTCCGTTGAGCGTGGGCGTGCGGAACAGCCGCGCCAGGCCGGAGAAGTCGATCGCCGTATAGAGGAGCCCCCGGCAAACGCCCTCCCTGAAGAGGATCGAAACAAACCGTCCGTTCACGATCTGACAGCCGATCGCGGCGAAGACCCACACGAACTAGTAGCCGGAGAACGTGGAAACATATCGCCCGGCGACCCATCGCGTCGCCGAAACGGTGTTTTTCCGATAATTCAGGAACAAGCCGTAGCCGGAGATGAACGCAAACAGGGACACGCAGATCTTCAAAAACAGCGAGAACCGCACCACCGCCGCCTCCGCAAACGGAACGAAGGAGATCGTGAAGCCTTCGTACAGGGAGGTTTCCCGGAAGCAGTGATGCAGCATCATCATCAGGATCGCAACGCCCTTCAGCGCCGCCGCGTCCTCCTTCATAAACGCGGACCCCTGCCGCGCCGCCGTGTTTTTTTCATTTGCAGCCCTTATCCTCGCATTCGTTTTTCAGCCTGTGGTGAAATTATAGCATACGGTGCGCGATATTTCAATCGGCGCGGCGATCCGGACGGCGATTCTGCTGTCGATTGTTCACACACTGTTGACAAACTTGTGAAAAACAAATGGTATAATAGGGTATCGAACCGAAGGGCGCCCGCCCTTGAAAGGAATCCCTTTGAAGCTTCCCGCATGGAATAAAAAACAGACGATCGTGATCGGCGCGCTTGCCGGCGTGCTGCTCTGCGCGATCGTGTTTCTGATCGCGGTGCTGTCGCGCCCCGCCGAACCGGCGAGCGCCGACGTGCCGGACGCCGAGCTGTCGCCGGAGGACATCGAGCTCATCGAGGAGGGCTCCGTTTCGCTGTCGGTTGCCGCGACGCCGCCGCCGGATCTTGCCCTGACCTTCCGTGAGGACAGCGCGCATCCCCTGCCCGAAAACGGCGCGGAGCTCCGGCTCGGCGAGGATTTCGCGATCGGCGGAACCGTCTATTCAAACTACCCGCTGGACAGCGTGAGCGTTACGATCTCCTGCTCGCACAACAACAAGCCGCCCTATCCGTACAAAAAATCGGTGCACTTCAAGAAGAGCCGTGCGGGCGTCTATTCCCTGACCGACGCGAACACGGACGAGGGCGTTTCGCTGGACGCGCTTGCCGATTTCTCCGAACTGCTGGTCGGCGTGCACACGCTGAAGATCAGCGCCTCGGTCAACGGCGCGCGCGCGATTGAGGTGTTCCGCTGCTCGTTCTACGTGCTGGGCGACGAATGGGAAACGATCACCCGGGACAATTTCCCCGACTCCTATCGCGAGGCTAAGGCGTTCTTCAAGGACGAAAAACGGTTCCTGTACCGCTATCAGTGGGTCAACGGGCGCTACATCGTCGCCGATCCGGAATGGGAGCGCACCTATATCACCGACCTGCCCGGCTATCCCGTCGGCATGACGTGGAAGGTTCACGTCGATGCGGTACCGTACTTTGAAAAGGCGTTCGACTATCTCAAGACCAGCTATCTGCGCGTGCACGGCACGAACGGCGACACCGGCGTGATCCGCGCGATCGACCTGATCTCCGAGTACAACGGCTGCTATGTTTCGCGGTTCACGTCGTCCCTGAAATCGATCAGCCACCACACCTTCGGCACGGCGGTCGACGTGAACGCTTCGATGGAGCCGAACAAGAACAACGACGCGAACACGGCGGTCATCGACAACGACGTCAAGGGGCACCTTGCCTACACCGGCATTCACGAACAGAACGGCGTTCCGTACTACGATTTCGCCTACGACGGCTCGTACGACAACGATCCGAACGGCGTGCCGCAGACCTGCGTGAACTACCTCCTCTATGAGCTCGGCTTCTTCCGCGCCGGATTCGACTGGGCGCACTACTACCGCACGACGAGCGACGCGATGCATTTCTGCCTCAGCGAGTTCGTGACCTACAACCATGAGCATCCGAAATTCGGACTTCGGAAGGTGTTCCAGTACGCCGATCCGGTCCCCGACCCCTCCTCCGCGCCGACGCCGGAAACGTCCCCCGCCGTCTCGGAACCGCTCGGATAACAGAAAAACGATACGAACCGGCGCAGGGAAAACGCCCCTGCGCCGGTTGTATTTTTGGCCGGTCCGTGAAGGAATTTCAAGCATTTTTCGACCAATTTGTTACCCCGGTATGAATAATCGGATATTTTGAAAACACATTATAAAGAAACATCGAAAACCGGCACAAGCGCGTTTTTTTGTGCTACGATACGCCACACAGGAGGTGAATCGTATGAGAACGCTGAAGCGTATTGCAGTGACGCTCATGGCTGCGCTGTGCCTGCTCATGCCGATGATCGGCGGGCACGCTGCCGCGGAAGCGGATCTCGTCGTGCGGTTCTCGGACGAGAGCGCAGAGTCGGAATCGCTGATCGAGCAGATCAGAGAGACGTACAAAAAAGCGAAGAAAGCTGCGCACGTAAAGTCCTTCAAGGGCAAGTGCGGCAAGTATGTGAACCGGCAGCTCGTGGTGCTCGGCATCAACAAGAAGTATATCGGCTGCAACGGCAACAAGGCATACGACGTCTACGCGAAAAAGTCCGAAAGCAGCGGCGGCTATCAGATCACCGCGTACTCCGCGAAGAAGTATACGCTGAAGGAGGCGCTGGAGGCGATCGAACGCGAAGACCCGCATGCGCGGAATATCCTCGTCGGATTCCAGCGTGGCACAAGTAAGGCGGGCAAGCGATATGGGCACGCGCTGTTCATCCACGGCATCGAGAACGGCATGGTCTATTTCTCCGACAGCTTTACCCAGAAGGTCGACGGCAAACGATACAAGGAGGGCGAGCCGATCGTCTGCTCGATCGCGACGTTCGCAAAGCTCTACAAAAAGTACAAACTGGACGGCGTCATCCACTTCGGATAACCCCCTGTCAACAGGGTACACAAATACATGCATGCAGCGAAAAAAGCGCCGATCCCGGCGCTTTTTTCCATGTCTCAATGCCCGAAGGGCAATTCATCCGCGAAAAGCGTTCCGCTTTTCTGTGTGTACTCCCTGTCACCGATAGGTGACTGGAGGATTGTTCCCACGATCAGGCGTCATTGATTGACAATCCTCCCGGCTCGTTCCTCGCCACCCTTCTTTGCACAAGGAAGGCTTTTGGCACGCAACATTCTTGCTGACGAACCCGTAGGGGCGGATCGCATCCGCCCGCCGTATTGTAGGGGAGGTCGACCTCGACCTCCCGCCGGTTTGTTATGCGTTTCTGCCGCAGCAGTTCTTGTACTTCTTGCCGCTGCCGCAGGGGCAGGGATCGTTGCGTCCGACCTTGGCGGCGCGCTTCAGAACCTTCGGCTTCTCGCCGTCGGGGGACGGCGTGTCCACCGGCTTTGCGACCTGCTTGCGCTCCACGGGCGCCTTACGCACCTGCACGTGCAGAAGGTTCTTCACCGCTTCCTCGCGGATGCGCTCGATCATTGCGTCAAAGAGATCCGCGCCCTCGTTTGCGTAGGCGTTCGCCGGGTCGGTCTGCGCATACGCGCGAAGCCCGATGCCCTGCTTCAGCTGATCCATCGCGTCGATCTGGTCCATCCAGTTCGTGTCGACCGCGCGCAGCAGCATGATGCGCTCGACCTCGCGCATGTCGACGCCCTGTTCTGTGAGCTCCGCTTCCTTCTTTTCGCGCTGCTTCGCCGCAAACGCATTGCAGCGTTCGACGAGATCGCTGCGTTTTTTGAGGTTCGCGCTGTGCAGGATGCCGAAGGCGTCTGCGGCACAGACGTCCGAAAGCTCCTTCTCGATCGCGCTGATGTCCCACTCCTCCGGCTTCGAATGCTCGCTCGCGTATGCGTTCACGATATTCTCCACCGTGTCGCCGATCATCTTCGTAAACTGGTCCTTGAGGTCCTCGCCCATCAGCACCTTGCGGCGCTCGCCGTAGAAAGTCGGATCGTAGCCATGTCGTTCTGTGAGC
>JAZNHI010000044.1:0-3429 GCA_045576895.1 Clostridia bacterium
GGATGTAGCTCAGCTGGTCAGAGCGCTGTGTTCACATCGCAGAGGTCTAGGGTTCGAGCCCCTACATCCCCACCATGAAACAGCAGTGATTTGGTCGACAAATCACTGCTTTTTCAATAAAGTCGCCCCTCGGGGGCTGATGAAGAAATGAAGACGCTTCGCCAATGAAGAAATGAAAACGAGAAAAATGGAATCGGAGCGACTTCGCTATCCTTGCGTTTTCGGTATGGATGGACCGGAAATGCGCTTCGGCGATCGGGAGCCCGCCGGCAGGATATGCATTCGCCTCTTTTCTTTTGGCGGCTTGTCTGCTATACTGATACAAAACAAACGCCGAAAGGAGCAAAAGCATGCCGTCGGACGCATCCTATCTTGCCTATATCCTCGATCAGCTGTCCGGTGTTCCGGAAATCTCATGCCGTCCCATGATGGGGGAGTACATCCTGTATTTCGACGGAATTGTCGTCGGCGGGATCTATGATGACCGGCTTCTTGTCAAGCCGACGCCGTCCGCCGTTCGGCTCATGCCGGACGCCCCGCGCGAGCTGCCGTACCCCGGCGCAAAGGAAATGCTGCTCGTGGAGGAGACGGACGACCGCGCATTTCTTGCGGCGCTTCTGCACGCCGTATATGCGGAGCTTCCGCATACACGCAAGCGAAAATGATCCGCGCTCTTTTCGTTTTGCGAATGATCTGTTATACTGTATCAAACGGAGGTAACGGTATGGAATCGTTCAACACTGCTTTCAAAATCGGCAACGCCGCGCTGACATGGAATGCGATCATGCTGGCGCTCGGCATTCTCGTCGCCGTCATCGTTTCGGAGATCATCGTCAAAAAACGCAAGCTCTACAAGGACCTTGCACTGGACGCCTGCATTGTCGCGATCCCGCTGGGACTTCTCGGCGGCAGACTGTTTGCCGCGATCTCGGGCAAGATCCCGTTCGATCGCTTCCTGAACCTCAGCTTCGGCGGCCTGAACCTGCCGGGTGCGCTGCTGATTGCGGGGATCGGGATCGCCGTCTATGCAAGGATCAAAAAGCTTTCGCTTGCAGAGACGTTCGATGCGCTCATGCCCGGTACGTTCTTCGGACTGGCAGTCGGCAGATGGTCGGATTTCTTCCTCTGCGACGGTCTCGGACCGGTTGCGGGAGCGGGCGTTCCGAAGTTCTTCCCGCTGGTCACGTTCACACGCGCGTATTTCACGGATCATGCAACCGTTGCATACGCGGTCTTCTTCCTGGATTTCCTGGTCTGCATCGCGCTCGGCGGCATCGCACTGCTGCTTCTGAAGAAGAAAAGCAAGGGCACGGCGGCACGTGTTACGACCCTTGTATATCTGTTCGCGGAATTCATTCTCGAGTGGCTGCGCGACGGCAGCACGCGGCAGATCGTATTCGGAGAAGTGCGTTTCAATCAGATCATCTTGCTCGCGATGCTCCTGTTCTTTGTCGTGCTGACCCTGTTCCTTGCAAAGCGACAGGGCGAACGCGTACAGACGGAAGCGGTGGCGGACGGTGCGACGCAGCCGGAAGAATCTGCCGAACCCGCCGACGATGCGGAACCCGCCGACGACGCGGAACCCGCCGAGGATGCGGAACCCGCCGACGACGCAGAACCCGCCGAAACGGAAGAGGAACCGACACCCGGGGAGGATCCCGAAGAAACGGAGACCGCGCAGGCATGAAAAAGCTGATCTGCTTTCTTGTGTTCTTGCTGCTGATTGCATGCACATCGCAGGAGGCGCATCTCATCGATCTGCCGGAGGCAACGCCGACGCCGCAGGTGCTGGTCACGCCCACGCCGCCGCCCGAGCCGGAGACGATCCCGGTAGCGCCGATCGCCGGCGACGGGTTCCGGACGGACGTCAACGGCCTTCCGATCCTGGACGAGCGGACGCATTACTATACCTATTATCTGACGGTCGACAACCTCCGTATCTATGAGGAGAACGGCGAGACGCTGATCGATGCGATCATCACGAACAATTATCCGAAAACGCTGACGGGCGGGCTGTGCCTTACGTTCAAAAAGGCAGGGATCACTTACGGCTATGCGGAGTTCTATACCGCGGACGGCGGGCTGAAGCTGTTTCCCGGCGAAAACCGTGTCTACGCGGACGTGCTGACCGAGGTCGACGTGCAGATGATGGACTTCACGATCGACGTTTCTGCGCCGTTCGTGCCAGAGCAATAAGCGAAGAATCCGAAACAACGGGGTGGAAGCATACGCTGTACGGACTGCAGGCGTCCGAAACCGAAGCGTGACCGAAAGAAATACAGGCGCAGCAAGCAGAAAAAAGCGGACCCGGTCGGGTCCGTTTTGTTATGCCTTGATTCGCAGAAGATCGCCGGGCGCAAGCGGCAGATCGGTTTTGATCCGCAGGATCTGCTTGACCTTGTTTGCAATCTCGACCGGCGCGCCGTCCGCGTCCGTGATGTCGTCTGCCAAAAGCACCGCGTTCCGAAGAACGGGGGAGACGACCTCCAGCGCGTCGCCCTTTACGAAGCGGTTGCGCTGTTCGACGGTTGCGACGCCGTTTTCATAGGCAAGGACCGCCCCGGCAAAGCGGTGCGTCTGCGTATACACGCCCGCGTTGCTGTGATCCTGCGGCAGCTCGCTGTGATAGAAGCCGGTCGTGTACGGACGGTGCGATACGGAATCGAGCTCGCGCCGCGCCTCCTCAACGGTCATCGTGCCGTCAAGTACGCGGCGATAGGCGTTTACGACGACGGCGACGTAATATTCCGTCTTCATGCGACCCTCGATTTTGAGCGAGGTCACGCCCGCGTCGATGAGCTCATCCAGAAGACCGATGCAGTTTAAGTCCCTGCTCGACAGTACATAGCTCGTATTGCCCTCCTCCATGATCGGGAAGCTCTGGTTCGGACGCGTCTCTTCGACAAGCGCATACTTCCAGCGGCAGGGTTGCGCGCAGTCGCCGCGGTTGCCGCTCCTGCCGAGAATGGCGGAGGAGAGCAGGCACCGCCCGGAGTACGCCATGCACATCGCGCCGTGCACGAACGCCTCGAGCTCGAGATCGTCCGGAATGTTCCGTTTAAGTTTGCGGATCTCGTCGACCGTCATCTCGCGGGCAAGCACGATGCGCTTTGCGCCGAGCTCGTACCAAGTCTTTGCGGAGGCATAGTTTGTACAGCTTGCCTGCGTCGAAACGTGCAGTTCCAGCTTCGGGCAAGCCCGATGCAGCGTGGTCAGAACGCCGAGATCGCTTACGATCGCCGCATCGACGCCGCAGTCGAGGAGCCGGTTTCCGTATGCCGGAAGCTCAAAGATCTCGTCGTTAAAAGCAAGGGCGTTGACCGTCACAAAGAGCCGCTTGCCATGCGCATGCACAAGCTTTGCGGCGTCCGCGATCTCATCAAACGTAAACCCCGCGCTCTTTGCGCGAAGCTGCAGAAGCGGTCCGCC
>JAZNHI010000045.1:0-24168 GCA_045576895.1 Clostridia bacterium
TCGAGCGCGCGGTCGTGCGGTACGTCAACGACAAGCTTGCGGACAAGGATTCGCTGGACCTCCGGCGCATCTTCATCACCGACTCCGGTTCAAGCGACGAGATCCGCAACGCCGTTGAGGAAGCCGTCCTGAAGAACGCGCCGTTTAGAGAGGTCATCCACACCCGCGCGGGCTGCACGGTCTCTTCGCATTGCGGTCCGAACTGCATCGGCATCCTGTTCTACAGAAAATAACCAAGCGGCAAAGCGGCGGTCGCAGCGACCGCCGCTTTTTTTGCGCCGCGGCGTTCGATTTTGCCGGTGCAACCGATTGCAAAATGCTGTCGATCGCTGTATAATACAAAAAAATGATAAGGAGTCCTATTCTTATGGAACTGACAGGCACATCGTTCTTCTTCGATTGGGAAATGCGGCTGATGGAGTGGCTGCAGGCGAATCTCCCGCACGAAGGATTCGGCTTCTGGCTGCTAAGTAATCTGTCCGCATTCGGCGAACAGCTTCTGCTGGTCGTGATCATGGGTTTTCTCTATTGGGGTCTCAACAAGAAATTCGGCAAATACGTCGGTCTCAATGTGCTGATGGTCAACGTCTGGAACCCGATGATCAAAAACATCGTTCTGCGCCTTCGTCCGTACATGGTGTCCGACAGCATCAAGCCGCTTCGGCTTGTGGACGAGAACGCAGACGCCATGGACATTGCCGCGCAGGGATATTCCTTCCCGAGCGGACATTCCTCGAACGCCGTGACCGTTTACGGTTCGCTTGCCGCGCATGAAAAGAAGAACCGGCTCTTCTGGGTGCTTGCGATCGTGCTGCCGCTGCTTGTCGGCTTTTCCCGCGTGTTCGTCGGCGTGCATTTCCCGACGGACGTTCTCTGCGGCTGGCTCCTCGGCGTCATCGTCGTGCTGCTGGTGCCGTGGCTCCGCAAGGTCATCAAGAACCGCTGGCTGTTCTACGGCGTTCTGCTGCTCACGTCCATTCCCGGATTCTTCTACTGCAAAACCAACGACTTTTTCAGCTCGTTCGGCATGCTCCTCGGCTTCATTCTTGCCGAGCCGTTTGAAGAGCGGTTCGTCAAGTTTGAAAACACGTCCAACATCCTCCGCTGCATCCTGCGCACAATCGGCGGCGGGCTGCTGTACTTCGGGCTGAACATTCTGCTCAAGCTTCCGTTCCCGAAGGAGCTTCTGGATTCCGCGACCTTTGTTTCCTATCTGATTCGCACGCTGCGCTACGCGATCGTGATCTTCGCGGTCATCTGCGTCTACCCCATGGTCTTCAAGCTGACCGGAAAGCTCTGGAAAAAGAAGGAGCAGACCGAACCGAAACAGGCATAAACCGACAGAAACAAAGAGCGGCGATCGAATGATCGCCGTTCTTTTCAGCGGGTCGGATTCTCCACCGTGCCGACAAACAGCGGCGTGCCGCCGCTTCCCATGATAACGAACAGGAACGGGCGGTTCAGGTGGAATTCGATCAGCGGCAGCGGCGGTTCGGTTTCGTCCGGCATCGGCGCTTCGCCCGGCGCCGGAAGCACTTCGGTATACCCCGCCGCCTCCATGCCGGTTTCGTTGAGGTCGACGACCGTTTCCTGAATGACCCGGTCGAGCCGCGTCGGCACGCTCGTCATACCCGAGAAATCCGCGCCGTCCGCGAACACATCCCGAAGCCCCAATGCGCAGAGCACGTCCGCAAGCTCGAACCGGTCCGAAAACGTGAACTCCGGAAGCTCCAGATCGACGTCCGCCCGCACGTTCTCGCCGCCCGAGAGGAGCGTCTGCAGCTTTTCGGGCGTGCCGAGGAGATCGGAAAGCGCAACGTCCTCGTCCGGGAGCACGAACACGATCCTGCCCTTGCTTTCGTACCAGACGCAGTACCGCAAAAAGCCTTCGCCGCGCACGACGGACGTGTCCTCGGTCAGCCGATGCAGATACGCGGCATTTTCGGTTGTGCCGTCCGCGCGGGTAAACGTGCCGGGCTGCGCGCTGCCGAACGGTCGGCTCCATTGATCCCGGAAATAGATCGTGTTGAACAGCACGGCAATGGTGAGCGGATCAAAGTCCATCGCCTCCGGCGCGATCAATCCGTTCGTCTTTTCCGCGATCCAATCCGCAATGCGCTTTGCCGCCGCGTCGGTGCCGAATGCGACCGTTTCGACCGTCGCGTCGTAGCGTTCGGACAGCTGCGTCCGGTATTCTTTTTTCACCGGAAACGCTTCGCCCATCCACAGCGAATTGCAGAGGGTAAGCTCGCCGGTCTCCGTGGGACGGGTCAGCCGCTCCTGCATCTGCTTCGTCAGCGCACGCAGCTCGTCGAGGTCCCTGCAGCCCAAGAACTGCAGCAGATCCTGCCGCGTCCTGCCGTTCGCGCCCTCCGCCGCCATGGCAAGCGCAAAGTACGCGCTGATCGGCGAGAAGTTTTTGTTCTCCGTGCCGGACAGCACCGCCGCGGACAGCGTGCAGACGAAGTCCTCATAGCCGCCGATCTCCGGCGTTTCGGAGCCGAGCGCGACGGGCTTTACGTCAGCGTCCGCCGAATCATCCGCCGCTTGTTTATCCGACGGCGCGCAGGCGAACAGCAGAAGCAGGGTCAAAGCAATCGAGATCAGACGTTTCATGGATTCTCTCCTTTCGGTTCCTGTTATAAAGACAATCCGGAGAACAAAAGCGCTGCATGGAAAACAAAAGATTCTTCGCCTTACGGCTCAGAATGACACCTTGGGGGAAGCCTGCGGCGCAGAAATACGATGCCCACAAAAAAGCCGGAAAGCATTTTCTCCGGCTTTTCTGTTTCGGTGGTATTATGCCTGCGTGCCCGGGTTCGTGACCGTGCCGATGGACAGTACCGTGCCGTCGAACGATTCGATCGCGTAGAAGAACGGGCGGGTCAGGTGGAACTCAAGCTTTTCAAGCTCAACGGGGTTGAAGCTCGTCGCCCGCATCGAGATCATCGTGTACGCCGCGGCTTCCACGCCGTTTTCATCGACGCCGATGTACGATTCCTGAATGACCTCGTCGATGCAGCACGGGACGTCGGACATGCCCGAGAAGTCTGCCTCAGGCGTGAAGCTGAGCGAAAGACCCAGTGCGGAAAGCACGCCGGTCAGCTCCATCTTGTCCCGGAACTTGAACTTCGGGATCTTCAGGCTGACGTCGTATTTCTTTTCGAAGCCCTGATGCAGCAGCTTGTCGATCGCTTCGGGCGAGCCGAACAGCTTATCGAGGGAGACACCCTCGTCCGGCAGAATGAACGTCATGTAGCCGACGCTGTTCAGATACACGCGGTATGCCATCCAGCCGTCGCCGAACCGCACGCTCGAGTTGCGATCGAAGCGGCGCATGTAATCGACGGTCATTTCGCGATCCGGCGCATAGAACGTATCCTGCTCGGTGCGTTCGGGATCGAACACAGAGGACCAGCCGTCCTTCAGATAGATCGTGTTGATCAGCACGGCGAGCGTCGACGGATCGAACTGCAGCGCTTTGGGATCGACGTTGATCTTGCCGCGGGTATGGCGATTGATCCAGTCCGCGATCTGCTCCGACGCGGATTCGGAGCCGAACTCCACGACGTTCGCTTCGGAGCGGTACGAATCGGCAAGCGTGTTCAGGTAGTCCGCATGGAACGAAGCCTTCTGTCCGCCGATCGTCTCCGCCATCCACAGCGAATTGTGGATGTCGAGCGTGCTGTGCTCCTGATCGATCGAAAGCGTCTCGAGCATGCCGGCGCAGATGCCGCGCAGCTCTTCGATGCTGCTGCAGCCGAGAAGCGTCAGAAGCTCCGCCTGTGTGCTGCCCTTCGCGCCTTCGGCGACCATTGCAAGCGCAAGGTATACGCTGATCGGCGAAAGGTTGCGATTCTCTGTGCCGGAAAGCAGCGACGCGGAGAGCAGATTTGCAAAGTCTCCGTAGCCGCCGACCGCGGGCACCTTGCCCATCGGATCGTAAACCGGCTTCACGGGATCGGTGAGGTCGATCGGACCGTCGATCGGCTCGCCCGGCCGGATCGGCGGGTTGTCGATCGGCTGGATCGGAGCGGTCGTTTCCTCCGGCTGTTCAACCTCCGGTTCGTCCGTCGTTCCGACCGTCGGTTCCTCCTTCGGTTCGTTCGGCGTCTCGGCATGCGGGATCGCACCTTCGGTGCAGGCTGCTGCGGAGAACAGCATCAGTCCTGCAAGTAATACACTAAGCAAGCGTTTCATAGGCATTGCTCCTTTCCTTGTTTGCCAATAATACCGCTTATCCTTCGATTTGGTTGCAAACAGGACGGCATTGTTCGTCGATCGCGCGATAAAGCGCGTCCGCACGCGCGGTGACGTCGTCATAGATCGCCTTCGCGCGGGTATAGAGATCGTTCACGAACGCTTCGTCGGAAAGTCCCTGCAGGTTGATGCAGACGTTCAGCCACGCGCCGCGCGCCGCGGACACGATCGACGCCGCGCCCACGCCGAAGTCGCTCGCGCAGTTCGGATTGATCCGCCCCGCAAGCCGCTCCAGAACCGCAACGGTCTTTTCGCAGAGCAAGAGCGTGTGGAACGGCAGGTTCGCCGCTTCCTTGGTCGTCTCCGCGATCGCCGCGCGGCGGATCGCCTTCTGCTCGTCGGTTTCCTTCGGGAGGTGCATCGCCTCGTAGAGCTTGTTGAACGCAAGCGTATCGTCGTCGATCGCCTTCAAAAACTGTTCGATCAGCGGTGCGCCGACGGTCCTCGCGGTTTCCGCGTTGTTCCAGTGGTCGGCGTACTTTTTCTTTCCGATTGTAAGATTCGCGGTCATGACGGCAAGCGATGCGCCGCATGCGCCGAACAGCGCGGCAACGGAGCCGCCGCCCGGAGCGGGTGCGTCGCTCGCCAGAACGTCCGCAAACCCGGTTACGGTCAAGTCGGTTAAACGTTCCATAGGTTCTCCTTTCCTGTCATGCGCACGCCGCGCTTGAAGACCGCGACTGCGCGATTGGTTCCGTAGCGATAGATGAGCCGGTCAAGGTTCTCGGTGTCCCACACGACGAGGTCCGCCTGCTTGCCGGGTTCGAGCGTTCCGATGCGATCCGCCATGCCGATCGCCGCCGCGCCGTTCAACGTCGCCGCGGTCAGCATTTCCGACGGGGTCAGCCGTCCGTAGAGACAGCCTGCCGTCATGGCAAACGGCAGCGCGAGGCTCGGGCTCGAGCCGGGGTTCATGTCGGTCGCAACCGCAACGGGCACGCCCGCGTCGATCATGCCGCGGAAATTGCCGTACGGCTTTTTGAGATAGAACGAGGTCGCGGGAAGCATGACCGCGATCACGCCGCCGTCACGAAGGGCTTTGATCCCCTCCTCCCCCGTTTCGGAAAGGTGGTCGCAGCTCACCGCGCCGACACGCGCCGCCGCCTGTGTGCCGCCGATCTCCTTGATCTCGTCGGCATGCAGTTTCGGTTTGAGACCGAAGCGCTTTCCGGCGTTCAGGATCCGTTCGGACTGCTCGGCGGTGAACACGCCCTCGTCGCAGAACGCGTCGCAGAAATCCGCAAGCCCGTCCTCGGCGATCGCAGGGATTGCCTCCTCGCAGAGCCAGTTCACGTATGCCTCGTGCCCCATCTCCTCCGGGAACGCGTGCGCGCCTAAGAACGTCGCCGCGACGTCGCCGAATTCCTCCTTGAGACGCCGGACCACGCGAAGCTGCTTCTTTTCGGTTTCGAGATCAAGCCCGTAGCCGCTCTTGATCTCGACCGCCGTCGTGCCGTACACAAGCATTTCAAGGAACAGCCCGCGCGTCTTTTCATAGAGCTCGGCTTCCGAAGCCCTGCGCGTTTCGCGCACGGTGGAAAGGATCCCGCCGCCCGCCGCGAGGATCTCGAGATAGCTTTTGCCGGCAAGCTTCATCGCAAGCTCGTACTCGCGCCAGCCGCCGAACACGAGGTGCGTGTGGCAGTCGACCAGACCGGGGGTGACGAACTTGCCGCGGCAGTCGATCGATTTGTCCGCCTTCGGCGCAAACCCCTCCCCGACCGCGGAGATGATCCCGTCCTCTTCGAGGATCCACGCGTTATGAAGCGAGCGGAGCTCGCCCTGCGCTTTGCCGCCGACCGGCGTCGTTCCGGTCGCCGTTTTCAGTTCGCCGATGTTGAAGAATACCTGTTTCACAGAAGATGGCACTCCAATACCTGCTTGAACGGCTCGAATTTTTCGATCTGCAGATAGTAATCCGCCGCGTCGACGAACGCCATCATCGGCGCAAGACCGATGATCTCGGTGCCGACCACGTGTACGCCGTAGCGCGCCGCCTCGAAGCGGACGAACTCCAGCACGCGATAGAGCGGGGTCTGCTTATAGT
This sequence comes from Clostridia bacterium, assembly GCA_045576895.1. Classification (GTDB taxonomy): domain Bacteria; phylum Bacillota; class Clostridia; order Christensenellales; family CAG-138; genus UBA3792. The sequence goes on from JAZNHI010000045.1 coordinate 6,308, forward strand.
CGCACATGTTGATCGAGACCTGCGCGATGTTGCGCTCCTCGAGCATGACGCCGAGCGCCTTGACCGCGCGGAAGCCGCCGTCCTTTTCGCGGATGATCTTTGCGATCTTCTTGGCGATCGACACGTCCGAGGTGTCGAGGTTGATGTTGAACGCGATCAAAGGCTGTCGCGCGCCGACGGCGACGACGCCCGCGGACGGATGGATGCGGTTGCCGCCGAAATCGGGATGCCACTGGTCCTCGAGTACCTTTGCCGCCATGCCCTCAAACTGACCCTTGCGGATCGCGGCGAGGTTCTTGCGGTGCGGTGCGGACGCGCTCTCCTCATAGAGGAAAACGGGGAGCTCCAGCTCGTTTGCAAGGCGTTCGCCGAGCTTCTTCGAAAGCTCCACGCACTCCGCCATGTCCATGTCGCGGATCGGCACGAACGGGATGACGTCGACCGCGCCCATGCGCGGATGCTCGCCCTCGTGCACGCGAAGGTCGATCTTCTCGACCGCGTGCTTTGCGAACAGGAACGCCGCTTCGGTCACCTGATCGGGATCGCCGAGGAAGGTGAAGACCGAGCGGTTGTGGCTCGCGTCGGACGAATAGTCGATCAGGGTGACGCCGGGAACGGCGCGGACGATGTCCGCAAACTCCTCGACGAGGTCGAGACGGCGTCCTTCGCTGATATTCGGAATACATTCCATGATTTTTGCCATAGTGATTTTCTCCTTTAATCTTTCAAAGCATTCAGTACGGTTGCGTGCACCAGCGCGTCGTCCGCAATGTGCGGGATCGTGATGCAGTCGGTTCCTTCGTTGTCGCGGTTATAGGCGAGACAGGTTTCGATCGCGTTCTCGTTGCGTGCCCATGCGCGCCGCGCGACGCCGCCCATCGTGTCCCACGGCATTGCCGAGGAGAGGATGCGGTCCACGCGCTCGCTGCCGTCGAGCACCATGCCGAAGCCGCCGTTGATCGACTTGCCGACGCCCACGCCGCCGCCGTTGTGCAGGGCGATGAGGCTCATGCCGCGCGCGGCGTTCCCCGCAAAGCACTGGGTCGCCATATCCGCCATGATGTTCGAGCCGTCCTTGATGTTGCTCGTCTCACGGAACGGGGAATCCGTACCGCCGGTGTCGTGGTGGTCTCTGCCCAGCATGACCGGTCCGATCTCGCCGTTTCGCACCATTTCGTTGAAGCGCAGCGCGATCTTCAGTCTGCCCATCGCGTCCTGATACAGGATGCGCGCCTGGGTTCCGACGACCATCTTGTTCTTCTTCGCGTCGCGGACCCAGACCCAGTTGTCGCGGTCCTGATAGCGGCGCGTCGGGTCGATGCAGTCCATTGCCGCGGCGTCGGTCTTGTCGAGGTCCTCGGGCTTGCCGGAAAGACACACCCAGCGGAACGGACCGTAGCCGTAGTCGAAGAGCTGCGGACCGAGGATGTCCTCGACGTAGGATGGATAGACGAAGCCGTCCTTCTCGTTCTCGCCGTTTTTGCAGATCGTGGTGACGCCCGCGTCATAGACCGCTTTCAGGAAGCTGTTGCCGTAGTCGAAGAAGTACGTGCCGCGGCGATGCAGCTCGTCGATCGCGGCGATGTGCTGCTTCAGGGATGCGTTGACCGCCGCCTTGAACGCCTCGTGATCCTCCGCAAGCAGCCGCGTGCGTTCCTCGAACGAAACGCCGACCGGGCAATAGCCACCCTCGTACACCGCGTGGCAGGAGGTCTGATCGCTCAGAAGATCGACGTGGATGTTGTTGTTGATCAGGTAGTGCAGCAGATCGACGACGTTGCCGTGATATGCGATCGCAAGCGGCTTGCCCTCCTTCTGCGCTTCCTGCGCCCATTCGACACAGGTTGCGAGATCGTCGCTCACGCGGCTGACCCAGCCCTGCTTATAGCGCGTTTCGATGCGCGAATAGTCGACTTCCGCAATGATCGCAGCTGCGCCGGCGATCTCCGCCGCCTTGCCCTGCGCGCCGCTCATGCCGCCGAGACCGGCCGACACGAACAGACGACCAGCAAGGTCCTTGTCCTTCGGAATGCCGAGCTTCAGTCTGCCCGCGTTCAGCAGCGTGTTGAACGTGCCGTGGACGATGCCCTGCGGTCCGATGTACATCCAGCCGCCGGCGGTCATCTGTCCGTAGTTCGCAACGCCCATCGCGGCGGCGCGGTTGAAATCGGCAGGGTTGTCGAAGAGACCGACCATCAACCCGTTCGTCAGGATGACGCGCGGCGCGTTCTCGTGCGAGCGGAAGACGCCGAGCGGGTGACCCGACTCGATGACGAGCGTCTGCGTGTTCGTGAGCTCCTTCAAATACTGCTTGATCAGCAGGTACTGCATCCAGTTCTGGCAGACCTGACCGGTCTCGCCGTAGGTGACGAGCTCGTAGGGATAGAGCGCAACCTCGAAATCGAGGTTGTTGTCGATCATGACCTGAAACGCTTTGCCCTCGATGCACTTGCCCTCATAGCAGTCGATCGGCTTGCCCCACAGCCGTCCTTCGGGACGGAAGCGGTAGCCGTAGATCCTGCCGCGGGTTTTGAGTTCCTCCATGAATTCCGGCGCAAGCTCCTCGTGGAACCGTTCCGGAATGTAGCGCAGCGCGTTCTTCAGCGCGATCTCCATGTCGTGCTCCGAAAGTACGGAGTCACGCCGCGGCGCGCGGCGAATGCCTTCGAGAAAGGGCTTCTTTTCGGGAAGCCGATCCAGCTTCAATACGCAGTCCATAACATCCTCCTTATAAAAATCAATGAAAATCGGGCAGCATCATTCTGACGTCGTTTTCGATGGCGCCCGTGCGGATCAGCTTGTTCAGCGCTTCGATCATCGGATGGATCTCCTCGTCCTTTGCATAGAACGGCACGACAGCGCGGACCTTGTCGTACACGGTCTGCTGCGCCGGGCTCAGTTCGACGTTCTTGCGGAGATCAATGCCCTGCACCGCCGCCATCAGCTCGAACGCGAGGACGGAGTACAGGTTGTTCACGATGCGGCGGAAGTTGCGCGCGGCGGTCGTGCCCATCGAAACGTGGTCCTCCTGGTTTGCCGAGGACGGGATCGAATCGACGCTTGCCGGATGCGCAAAGACCTTGTTTTCGGAGACAAGCGACGCCGCCGAGTACTGGCAGATCATGTAGCCCGAGTTGATGCCGCCGTCGGGCGCAAGGAACGCGGGAAGACCGTTAGAAAGCGCCGGATTTACCATGCGCTCCATGCGGCGCTCGGAGATGTTCGATAGCTCTGCCGCCGCGGCGGACATATAGTCCATCACGAGCGCGATCGGCTCGCCGTGGAAGTTGCCGCCGGAGATGACGCTTTCGTCGTCCAGGAACAGGATCGGGTTGTCGGTGACGGAATTCAGCTCGGTTTCAAGCACCTTGCGGACGTGCGCAAGCGCGTCGCGCACCGCGCCGTGCACCTGCGGGATGCAGCGGAGCGCGTAGGCGTCCTGCACGCGAAGGTTGCGGTTGCGCTCCATCGACGGGCTGTTCGCGCAGATCGTACGCATGTTCTTTGCAACGAGCGCCTGTCCCGCATGCGGACGGACCGCGTGGATGCGCGGGTCGAACGCGGAAAGAAGCCCCGTGAGCGCCTGCATCGTCATCGACGCGGTGATGTCGGCAAGAACAGCGCCGCGGTTCAGATCGTACCACGCAAGCGTGCCGATCGCCGTCATGCACTGCGTACCGTTGATGAGCGCAAGCCCTTCCTTTGCCAGCAGGTGGAAGGTCGGAAGCTTCGCCTTTGCCATCGCCTCCGCGCCGGGCATGCGCTTGCCCTTGTAGATCGCTTCGCCTCTGCCCAGAAGCACCAGCGCCATGTGCGCAAGCGGCGCAAGGTCGCCGGACGCGCCGAGGGATCCCTGCTCCGGGATCACCGGATGCACGCCCTTATTCAGCATGCCGATCAGCGTCTCGATGATTTCGCGGCGGATGCCGGAATTGCCCTTCGAAAGCGCGTTTGCGCGAAGCAGCATCATCGCGCGGGCGGTCTCCTCGTTCAGCGGTTCGCCGACGGCGACGCAGTGACTTAGGATCAGGTTTTCCTGAAGCTGCGCGCTCTTGTCGCTGCTGATCGTGATCTTACTGAACTCGCCGAAGCCCGTGGAGATGCCGTAGACCGTGCGTCCCTCCGCGACGATCTTGTCCACCAGCGCGCGGGACGCGTCGATGCGGGCAAAAGTCTTGGGTGAGAGCGAAACGCGCGCGTGAAAACGTGCGACTGCAACGACCTGTTCGATGCGAAGCGACTCGCCGTCCAGGGTGACGTGACGAATGTTTTCTGTCAGATGATTCATGCACATTCCTTCCCGATACACATAGTTTTCGGTTTCGATAACCGTACTTATTTATCATATCATTTGCGCCGATCGGTGTCAAACCGGCGGACCGTCTTTTCAATAATATATAATAGTTATGTCCCGCAGGGACAATTCACGGCTGTGCCGCATGTGTTTACAGAGTGTTCATCCCTCCGACACGAAATAGTCGCCTTTTGCGTGCTATACTGAACGGTACCAACACGAGGAGGGGACGGCATGAACATTCGGTTTTACAACGCGCGCATCCTGCCGATGGAAACGGCGGACGGAACGGTACTCGAAGGCGAGCTCTGGGTGCAGGGCGACTGCATCGCGCTGGCCGGCGATCCGAACGGAAGGGAGCCGCTTGCGTTCGACCGTGAGATCGACTGCAAGGGCAATCTTTTGCTGCCCGGCTTCAAGAACGCGCACACCCACTCCGCCATGACGTTTCTGCGCTCGTTTGCCGACGACAAGCCGCTGCACAACTGGCTGCACGAGGACGTCTTCCCCATGGAAGCGCACCTGACCGGCGACGACGTTTACGACCTCACCAAGCTCGCCGTGCTCGAATATGTGTCCGGCGGCGTCACGGCGGCGTTCGATATGTACTACCACGTGGAGCGCATCGCCGAATGCGCGCGCGACACGGGCTTTCGCTTCGTGATCTGCGGTGCGGCGAACGATTTCGGCGGCACGGCGGAATCGACAAAACAGGATTTTGAATTGCTGAACCGCTTCGGTCCGCTCGTCAACTGCCGGATCGGCTTCCATGCCGAGTATACGACGAGCGAACCGCTTCTTAGGGATCTTGCCGCGCTTTCGCAGGAGCTTCATGAACCGGTCTTTACGCATCTTTCCGAAACGGCGGCGGAGGTCGACGGGTGCTTCGAACGCACCGGCATGTCTCCGATCGCGTATCTCGATTCGCTCGGCATGTTCAATTACGGCGGCGGCGGGTTCCACATGGTGCACCCGCGCGAGGGCGATCTCGAGATCATGAAGCGGCGCGGGCTGTATGTCTGTACGAATCCGGGCAGCAACGTCAAGCTGTCGAGCGGCATCGCGCCGATCGAGACGTATTACCGGGAAAACATCCCGGTCGCGATCGGTACGGACGGACCGGCAAGCAACAACTGTCTCGATATGTTCCGCGAGATGTTCCTCGCGACCGGACTGCAGAAGCTGACCGTCGGCGCGGCGGCGGCGGACCCGATCCGCGTGCTGCACTCGGCATGTTCCGTCGGCGCGGATATGATGGGGCGCTCCGACTGCAACTGTCTCAAAGAAGGCAAGCAGGCGGACGTCGTGATGCTCGATCTTCATACGCCGAACATGCAGCCGATCAACAACATCGCAAAGAACGTCGTGTACAGCGGCAGCAAAGCGAACGTCGCGCTGACGATGGTCGCGGGAAGGATCCTTTACGAGCGCGGCGAATACACCTTCGACGTCGATCCCGAGGCGGTCTACGCAAAGGCGAATGAGATCATCACAAGAATCCGGAAATCGGAGGGACGGTAAGCATGGCGCACATTGAGGTCATAGCGGAATACAACGAGCGCGGCGCAATGCTCTGGGCGGATTCCTACCCGGGCGCATTCTCCCGCGGGGAAACGGTGTCGAAGGCACTGGAGAAGTTTCCGAAGGCGCTGTCCCAATACGCGCAGTGGGCGCACGGCGCGCCGCTCCCGAACCTTGCGGAGTCGGACTTCGTCATAACGCACGCCTATAAATCGGATCTTCAGGTGGAAGACGCGGACAGCGACGTGCTGTTTCCGTCGGAACGCCTGCCGATGGATATGACCGAGTACACGCAGAAGAAGCAGCTTTGTCTGCGCTCGGCGCAGGACTTTGAAAAGCTGCTCAATTCGATCCCGCAGAAGGACCGCGCGCTCAGAAAATCCCGGCGCACGTTCTACGGCAAGATCCCGTGCTCGGCGCGCGAGATGGCGGACCATACGAACCGCACGCTTTCGTATTACGCAGACGGGCTCGGCATTGCGTTCGAAAACGAGGGCGGACTTCTGGAAAACCGCAGGCGGCTGTTCCGGGCGATCGAAGCGACGCCGAACTTCCTGCTGCCCCGCGTGCATAAAGCCTCCGACGGTGAGCTGTGGACGCTCCGCAAGCTCCTCCGCCGCCTCCTCTGGCACGACCGCATCCACGCATACGCGCTCTGGCGCCACGCGATCACCTTCTGGCAAAAGGATCGCATCCAAAATCCGTTCTTCTTCTCGGCGGAAAAGTAAGCGCAAGCTGCCGCCGTTACGGCGCTGCGTGAATTGCGGCAAAGCCGCATTGTATGAAAATTAGTCCTTGACAATTATCGGGGGTTCCTCTATAATGGGAAAGGTTAATTTGGCGTTATGCGCCATCACTATATTCGGAAGAAAGAGGTGTGAGTATGGTACGTACCTATCAGCCCAAAAAGAGACAGCGCAGCAAGGTCCACGGGTTCCGCAAGCGTATGGCGACTGCGGACGGTCGTAACGTTCTGAAGCGCAGACGCGCAAAGGGCCGCAAGAAGCTGAGCGCGTAACGCGTTCCGGCAGGTTTTATTTTGTCCAAAATGCAGAGACAGAGCGCTTGCGGCAGGCATTTCGCTTGCCGTATGTTGCTTTATAGGGGAACTCGTATTCGGTGGATCGATCCTATTCTCTGAAACGGCATAAGGAATTCCGCTATACCTACGCGCGCGGGCGTGCACAAAGCCTTTCGCTGTTCACGCTCGTTTACGTCAAGAACCGGAACGAAACGGTCCGCGTCGGCTTCTCGGTGTCGAAGCGGGTCGGCAACGCCGTACAGAGAAATCGCGCAAAGCGCCGTATGCGCGCCGCGCTGACCCCGCTCCTCCCCCGCATTGCGGGAGGGTTCAACGTGATCTTCGTCGCAAAGCCGGAGGTGCTCGAAGCGCCGTTTTCGGAGCTCGGCGCACAGATGGAAACGCTTTTAAAGCGCGCGGGGCTTTGGAGGGACGAAGCATGAAGCGGATCCTGCTTGCCATGCTGCGGTTCTATAAGCGAAGCATTTCTCCGCTTTTGCCGAACGCGTGCCGGTTTACGCCGACCTGTTCGGAATACGCGATGGAAGCGATCCAAAAGCACGGCGCCCTGAAGGGCACGGGGCTTGCGATCTGGCGCGTGCTTCGCTGCAACCCGTTCTGCAAGGGCGGCTACGATCCCGTTCCCGAACCGAAAAAACACAAGGAGAGCATTTCATGAATTCATCCTTTTTCCTCGTCAAATGGCTGTTTCAGGCGATGGACTGGGTCTATCGGCAGATGTGCAGTCTGTTCTCGACCGGCGGATGGGTCGTCGTTCTGACGATCTTTCTCTTCACGTTCGCCATCAAGCTTTTGACGATCTTCTCCGACATCAAATCGCGCAAATCGAGTATGCAGATGCAGGCGATCCAGCCGGAGATCGACAAGCTCAAGAAGAAATACGGCAACGATCCGCAGAAGCTGAACGTCGAACAGCGCAAGCTTATGAAGGAGCGCGGCGTCAGTTCGCTCGGCGGCTGCCTTCCGATGCTCATCATGATGCCGCTGCTGTTCATGTTCTTCGCGGCGTTCCGCGCATGGTCGAACCAGCAGACGCTCGATCTGATGCTCAAGATCGACGCGGGACAGGGTCCCGAGGCGTTTGCGGCGTCCCGCTTCCTCTGGATCACGAACATCTGGCGTCCGGACAATCTGAGGGCGGGCGGCACGCTGATGAGCGGTCAGGAATTCTGGACCACGTTCAGCTCGACCAACAACATCAAGGACTTTATCTTCTTCAAAAACAACGAAGCGGAATTGTCCCGGATCCTCTATGAGCTGCACTTCTTCACAAAGACGATCGCCGAAGACGGCACCGTGCAGTACGTGCTGGCGACGGACGGCGGCAAAGCGTTCATGGAAGCGTATCAGAGCTTCGTTTCCCCGATCACGTTGAACGTCGATCTGATCGGCGGCGCATACGAGAAGATGTCCAACGGCTTTGCGGTCCTGCCGATCGTTGCGGGCGCAACGACGTTCCTGAGCTCCTGGATCACGACACAGAACCAGAAGAAGATGATGGGACAGCCCGCAAAGTCCGACGACAAGAGCGATCCGGCGGCGCAGTCGCAGAGCATGAACAAGATGATGATGTTCATGATGCCCGCGATGTCGATCTTCTTCTGCTATCAGTATGACTCGACCTTTGCGTTCTACTGGATCTTCAGCAATGTCATTTCGCTGGCGATCACCCTGATCCTGAACGCGACGGTCTTCAAGAAAATGCAAATGCAACAGGGTACTGTGGAGGTAATCAAGAAATGAGAAGTATGGTATTCTCCGGCCGCAACATCGACGAGGCGATCTTTCACGGCCTCAACGAAATGGGGCTGACGATCGACGAGGTCGATACGGAGATCGTACAGAAGGAAAGCAAGGGGCTGTTCGGCATCGGCGCAAAGAACGCGATCGTGCGTCTGACCGAGCGCGAGGTCCCGATCGTCCCGGATTTCGAGGCGGAAAAAGCGGCGATACACGAGCGCAGAAACGACCGTCCGAAGCGCGAAAACAGCGAACGCCGCGAGCGCAAGCCGCGCAGCGACAAACAGAAGCATGAAGGCGGCGAACGCCGTGAACGCGCAGAACGCCGCGAAAAGCAGCCGGAAGCGCCCGCGATCGAATACAGCGAGGAGCTTGCAAAGGAAAACGACGCCGCGATCTTCCTTTCGGACCTTCTGAAGCAAATGAAGATCGAAGCGACCGTCGAAGCGGCGGAGACCGAAGACGGGCTCAGGCTCAACATCCTTTCCGCAACCGACGGACTGCTGATCGGCAGAAGAGGCGAAACGCTCGACGCGCTGCAGTACATCGTTTCGCTGTACATGAACAAGGACCGCAAGGAGAACGGCTACCGCCGCGTCTCCGTCGACACCGAGGGCTATCGTGCGCGCCGCGAAGAAACGCTCAGGAGGCTTGCCCGGAAGAACGCCGCGCAGGTCGCGCGTACCGGCCGCTCCGTTGCCATGGAGCCGATGAACCCCTACGAACGCCGCGTGCTGCACTCCGCACTGCAGGGCTTCAAGGGCGTCACGACGCACAGCGAAGGCGAGGAGCCGAACCGCCGCGTCATCATCACGCCGGACAAATAACAATTCAGAACCGACGGCCGCAAAACCTGCGGCCTTCTCTTTATTCTTATGAACACATCCTTCGCCACCGTCTTTGCCCGGTCCTCGGCGATCGGCGGCGCGATCTGCGTGATCCGCGTCTCCGGCGAACGGACGCGCGCGATCGCGGAAACCCTGCTCGATAAGCCCGTGACCGACCGTCCGAACCGCGTGCGGCATGTGCGCATTCTTCAAAACGGCGACGTGCTCGACGACTGCATGGCGGTCTTTTTCAAAAAGCCGAACAGCTACACCGGCGAGGACCTGCTGGAGCTGCACTGCCACGGCGGCATGCAGACCGTTCGCGGCGTGCTTGCCGCGCTTTCGGAGGCGGGCGGTGTGCCCGCCGCGCCGGGCGAATTTACCAGGCGCGCGTTTCTGAACGGCAAGATGGACCTCAGTGAAGCCGAAGCCGTCATGGACGTGATCAACGCGCAGGCGGAAAGCAGTCTCCGTTCCGCTTTGGAACAGCTTGCGGGCAGCGTCAGCCGCCGGATCCGCGCCGCGGAGGAGCTGCTTCTCGACGCGCGCGCCGCGATCGAAGCGGCGATCGACTATCCCGACGAGGCGGAAGAGAGCGCCTACGCTTCCCTGCCGCACACGCTGCAGGCGGCAAAGACCGAGCTCCTTGCCATGATCGAGGAGGGACGCAGAGCCCGCATCCTGCGGGACGGCATGAAGCTCGTCATCCTCGGTCGCCCGAACGTCGGGAAAAGCTCGCTTCTGAACGCGCTTCTGGGCGAGGACCGCGCGATCGTCACCGCGGCGGCGGGCACCACGCGCGACGTGTTGGACGAGCGGATCTCGATCGGCGGCGTGCCCGTGCGGCTCATCGACACCGCGGGCGTGCGCGAAGCGGCGGACGAGGCGGAACGCATCGGCGTGGACCGCGCGAAAAAGGCGCTGGAAACGGCGGACGCCGTGCTGCTCGTGCTGGACGGCAGCGAGCCGATCACGCAGGAGGATGAAGCGCTGCTTTCGGAGACCGAAGGACGCACGCGCATCGTGATCGCGAACAAGTGCGATCTCGGGACCGGCGCTATCGACGCGCTTCCCATAAGCTGCAAAACCGGCGAAGGGATCGACGCGCTGAAAGCCCGCATTGCGGAGATTGCTGCACCCTCTCTCCAATCGACTGCGGCGATCACCAACGAGCGGCATCTCCTTGCGCTGGAAGCCGCGCGCGAGGCGATCGGGCACGCCGAAACGCAGACCGATCCGGACTGTATCGCAACCGACCTTTCGGAAGCGCTGCATGCGCTCGGCACGGTCACCGGCACGGACGTGGACGCCGAGGTCATCGACCGGATCTTTTCCAACTTCTGCGTGGGGAAATAACGGCAACACAAAACAGCGTACGGGTTTTCCGTACGCTGTTTTTCGGTTCTGTTTCTCTTTTTACTCCTCTTCGTCGCCGTCCGCCATCTCGTCGAGGATCTCCAAAAACTCGTTGAAGACCTCGTCCAGGAGGACGTCGTTTTCGATCGGCAGATAGCGTTCGCCGTCCGCGTCCTTGACGATCTCGAGGATCACGACCTCGTCCTCGTCGACGTTCTCGACCTCGTCGATCGGGATCAGCGCGGCATAGCGCTTCTTTTCGTAATCGAACGTGGCGACGAGATCGAATTCGACCTCCTTGCCCTGTTCGTCGATCAGTGTGACCAGCGTGTTTTGTTCTTCCATGGTATTTCTCCTATTGTTATTCAAAGATCCTTCGCTCCGCGCAGGATGACGGCGGTGCGGACGGGCATTGCCCGTCCCTACGGTCTCATGCGGCAAAGCCATCATTTATTCCACCTCATCCGTCTCGCTTCGCGATCCACCTTCTCCTCAAGGAGAAGGCTTAAGCCTTGGCTTCCCCTTGAGGGGAAGCATGGTACGCGCGGGAAGCGCGCGATCTTCCGCCGAAGCAAAGCGGAGTTGTCACCCGCAGGGGCTGATGAGGTGTCACGTCTCTATGACGATCCTATCCGCCGTTTATCCCGCAAGCGGGAGGCAAACATCATGCAAATCCGCCAATTCAGCGACATGTGCGGTGAATTTGACTCCCTGCTACTTCCGTCGCCCGGGAATGCGAAGCATGGGAGGCGGAAGCAGAAAACCGGTCCGGTGAAAACCTGTTTTCATCGGACCGAACGGCGTCAGCCGTTCGGGTGCGAGTCCATATAGCCCTGCAGGATCAGCACGGCTGCAAGCTTGTCGATGACCTTTTTCTGTTTTTCGCGCGAGATGTCCGCGTCGACGAGCACGCGCCGCGCCGCCATGGTGGTAAGCCGCTCGTCAAAGAACTGCAGCTCGCCGTCCCATTGCCTTTGAATGGCTTCGGCAAAGCGCTGCACCTTCTCCCCCTGCTCGCCGACCGTTCCGTTCATGTTCATGGGCATCCCCAAAAGGAGCCGGCACGGAGCGTAACGGTTCAGAATCTCCACGATATGCGCAACGTCTTTTTTTGTGCTCTCCGTCCGCCGGTACGTTTCGACGCCCTGCGCGGTGATCCACAAGGGATCGGACACCGCAACGCCGATGCGCCTGTCGCCGACGTCCAGCGCAACCATGCGCGGCTTCAATGCTTTTGTACGTAGAAGCGAACAAGCTCTTCAATGAGCTCGTCCCGCTCCATGCGCAGGATCATGTAGCGCGCGTTGTTGTGGCTGGTGATGTACGTCGGATCGCCGGACAGCAGATAGCCCACGATCTGATTGACCGGATCGTAGCCCTTTTCCCGCATCGCCGCGTATGCCGTCATCAAAACGTCTTCCGCCGTCTTGACATCCCGCGGAGCGGTGAATTGAATGGTATCGCCTTTGTTTTCCATAGCATATTCCTCCGTATATGATTATAACGTATTTTGTTCGGATTTGTAAACCCGAATCCTGTAAAATCACAGTTTTTTCGCAAAGCGTAATAACTGTGCAGACCGGGAAACGCCTTTATCACCGTCCGGATCCGTCAGGAAGCATCCCAACGGAAAACAACGATCCGTCAAATCCGGCGACATGCGCGGCGGATCTGACTCCTTTCTGCCGACCGAATGCAATCACAAGTTTTTCGCAAAGCGCATATCATGCAGAAAAACGAACGAGGAGGAACCTATGAAACGAACGATCCTGATCGTGCTGGCGGTGCTGCTTGTCATTCTGCCGCTCGCCTGCAAACCGGCGGAAACCGAGACGGTCGCGCTTGAACTGCACGAGGTAACGCGCTCGGTGTTTTACGCGCCGCAATACATCGCAATGTCGCTGGGCTATTTTGAGGAAGAAGGTCTGCATGTGGAGATCACGACCTCCGGCGGCAGTGAAAAGGCAATGACCGCGCTTCTTTCCGGCGACGCCGATCTGTGCCTTGCCGGTCCGGAGACCGGCGTGTATGTGATGAACGAGGGCAAGGACGATCATCCGGTGATCGTGGGACAGCTTACGAAGCGCGATGGCTCCTTTCTGATCGCACGCGCGCCTTCCGATCACTTTTCGTGGAACGATCTTATCGGCAAGACGATCATCGGCGGACGAAAGGGCGGCATGCCGATCATGACGCTGCGCTGGGTCATGGCAAACAACGGTCTCATAGACGGCGAGAACTGCACGATCATCGACTCGATCCAGTTCAATCTGATGGCGGGCGCGTTTGAAAGCGGCGAAGGCGATTACGTGACGCTGTTCGAGCCGACCGCGACCGAATTCCAGAAAGCGGGCAAGGGCTATATCGTGGCGAACATCGGGCTTGAATCCGGCGAAGTGCCCTATACCTGCTACTTCGCCTCGCAGAAGATGATCGAGGAACACCCCGAACGCATCGAAGCGTTCCTGCGCGCGATCTATCGGGCGCAGCAGTGGATCGAGACCGCAAGCGACGAGGACGCGGCAAAGGCGATGCAGCCGTACTTCCCCGATGCGTCGCTGGAAAGCCTCATGGCGGTCGTGAAATCGTACCGCGAAACGGACTCGTGGAAGAAGGATCCCGTCATGCAGGAAGCGGACTACGAACGGCTGCTCTCCGTCATCGACTTCAACGGCGAGCTTTCGGGACGTCCGGACTTCAACAAGCTTGTGAACAACCGCTTTGCACAGAAGGTCAGCGGACAATAAAAAGCGGCCCGAACGTCGGATCGCACGGACCATGACAAAAGAACGCCCTTGCGGGGGCGTTCTTTTTCGGGTTGCGTTATTCGGCTTTCTTCACCGCGGGAGCTGCGGTCTTCGCGCGTGTTTTGCGCGCGGTCGGCAGTTTCGGCTGCGGTTCGCCGTCGCGGATCAGCTTGGGCGGGGCGATCTTGTTGATCGTGTCCGCCGTGATCTCGCAGGTCTTGACGCCTTCCTGGGACGGGATCTCATACATGATGTTCAGCATGACGTCCTCCATGATGGCTCTGAGACCTCTTGCGCCGGTCTTGCGCTCGATCGCCTTCTGCGCGACCGCCTTCAGCGCGTCGTCGTTGATCACGAGATCGACGCCGTCCATCTCGAACAGGCGGCGATACTGCCGCGTCAGCGCGTTCTTCGGCTCGGTGAGGATCTGGATCAACGCTTCCTCGGTGAGGTTTTCGAGCGTGACGATGATCGGCACTCTGCCGACGAACTCGGGGATCAGACCGAACTTCAGAAGATCCTCGGGGAGGATACCCTTGAGGATCGTGCCGACGTCCTGCTGCTTTGTGGAGCGGACCTCCGCGCCGAAGCCCATGAGCTTAGAGCCCGTGCGCTTCTGGATGATCTTTTCGATGCCCGTGAACGCGCCGCCCACGATGAACAGGATGTTCGTCGTGTCGATCTGCAGGCATTCCTGCTGCGGGTGCTTTCTGCCGCCCTGCGGGGGAACGTTCGCCACGGTGCCCTCGAGGATCTTCAGCAGCGCCTGCTGCACGCCCTCGCCGGAAACGTCGCGCGTGATGGAAACGTTCTCGCCCTTTCTGGCGATCTTGTCGATCTCGTCGATGTAGACGATGCCCATCTGCGCCTTGGCAATGTCGTAATCCGCCGCCTGGATGAGCTTTAGGAGAATGTTCTCCACGTCGTCGCCGACGTAGCCCGCTTCGGTGAGCGCGGTTGCGTCCGCCACGGCAAACGGCACGTCGAGGATCTTCGCGAGCGTCTGCGCGAGCAGCGTTTTGCCGCAGCCCGTCGGTCCGAGCATGATGATGTTGCTCTTCTGCAGCTCGACGTCGTCGGTCTTTTCGCCCATCATGCGGATGCGCTTGTAGTGGTTGTACACCGCAACGGCAAGCGCCTTCTTTGCGCCCTCCTGCCCGATCACGTACTGATCGAGCGCGGCGACGATCTCCGCGGGCTTCGGAATGTCTTCCTTCGTGTATGCGCCCTTCTTGTCGTTCGGCTGCTCGTAGCGCATATCCTCCTGCACGATCTCACGGCACAGCTCGACGCACTCGTTGCAGATATACACGTTCGGGCCCGCAATCAGCTTGCGGACCTCGCTGCGCTGCTTGCCGCAGAAGCTGCAGCGTACCTTATCGAAATTGTCTCTGTCTCTTGTGCCTGCCATTCTGTTATCTCCTCGGTGCAATGATCTCGTCCACGAGACCGTATTCCTTTGCCTGCTCCGGCGTCATGAAGTTGTCGCGCTCGGTGTCGCGCTCGATCGTTTCGATCGGCTGACCGGTGCGCTCCGCCAGGATGCGATTCAGCTGTTCGCGGATCTTGATGATCTGTTCCGCATGGATGCGGATCTCCGTCGCCTGTCCCTGCGCGCCGCCGCTCGGCTGGTGGATCATGATCTCGCTGTTCGGCAGCGCCTTGCGCTTGCCCTTTGCGCCCGCCGCCAGCAGGAACGCGCCCATGCTTGCCGCAAGCCCGACGCAGATCGTGCAGCATTCGCACTTCAGGTACTGCATCGTGTCGTAGATCGCGAGCCCTGCGCTCACGGAGCCGCCGGGGCTGTTGATGTACAGGAAAATATCCTTGTCGGGATCCTCCGCTTCCAGAAACAGCATCTGCGCGATGACGAGATTTGCGGTGTCGTCGTCGATCGGACCGCCGAGAAAGATGATGCGATCCTTCAAAAGACGCGACCAGATGTCGTAGGAGCGCTCGCCGTGGCCGGACTGTTCGACCACCATCGGTATCAGGTTCATGTAGATACCTCCTTTTTTTGATTCACTCTGTCAAAAAGTCTTTTGACAGAGTGGTTATTCAGGACCGCCTATAACCCTTCGGTTTATACGAGCGGCGGTCCTGCAAGGTGTCAAATTCGCCGCGCATGTCGCCGGATTTGACGGATTTGTGTGCCGTTGATCTTTAAAAGTCCTTGCCTCCCTTGTGTAAGGGGGCGCGGAGCTGAGCGCCCGCTGTGCGGGATGCAGCGAAGCGGAAGCGCGGGTCGAACAGGGAGAAAACCACACGGCGCGTGGTTTTCGACCATGTGAGACCATCGGTGGCAGCCGTCAGGCTGACGGAGGGATTGTCTCCCTTACTCCGCCTTCTCTTCGGTCTCGACCGCCGCGTCGACGATCAGCTTGACGGTCTTGTCGACGACGATGCGGTCCGCAAAGTACTCGCGATCGGCGTCGGTGAGCGTGGACTTGAAGGTCTCGACGTCCGTGCTGCCGTTCTCGGCGTACTTTTTGATCTCCTCTTCGATCTCCTCGTCGGTCGCCTGCACGTTCTCCGCCTTCGAGATCGCCTCGATCACGAGCTGCATCTTGACGCGCGCTTCCGCTTCGGTGCGGTAGGTCTTGCGCAGATCGGCTTCCGTGGTGTTCAGGTACTTCAGGTACGTGTTGAAGTCGAGCCCGCTGCCCGCAAGACGGTACTTGATGTCCTGCATCATGTAATCCACCTGACGCTCGATCATGCAGTCCGGAATGTCGACGGTCGCGTTGTCGCACGCGCCCTTGATCGCAAGGTTCTCGCGCATGTTGTCAAGGCTCTGCTTCTTTTCCGCAAGCATTTTTTCCTTTTTGTCTGCCTTCCATGCGTCGACAGTCTCGAACTCGGAGATGTCGCCGATGAACTCGTCGTCGATCTCCGGCAGCTCCTTCTTCTGGACCGCCTTCACGGTGCATGCGAACACCGCGGCTTTGCCCGCCAGATGCTCCGCGTGATACTCGGTCGGGAACGTTACGTTGACGTCGCGGGATTCGCCCGCAACTGCGCCGACGAGCTGATCTTCAAAGCCCGGGATGAACGTGTTGCTGCCGAGCACCAGCGTCTGGTCCTCCGCCGTGCCGCCGTCGAACTTCTCGCCGTCCACGGAGCCGGAGTAGTCGAGCAGAACGCGGTCGCCGTTCTCCGCCGGACGGTCCACGTCCACGAAGCGCGCCTGGTTCTCGCGCTCGGCTTCGAGCGCCTTCTGAACGTCCTCGTCGCTTACAGTATAGTCCGCCTTCGGCACCGCAATACCTTTGTATTCGCCGAGCGTGACTTCGGGTTTCAGGGTGACCTCCGCCACGTACGTGACGCCTTCGTTTTCGCCGATCGAGAGAATGTCGACGTCGGGACGGTCGACCACGAACAGATCGTGCTCCTTGACCGCTTCGTCGTACGCCTCGCCCCAGCAGAGCTCAAATGCATCCTCATAGAAAACGCCTTCGCCGTAGTAGGTCTCGATGACCTTGCGCGGCGCGTGTCCCTTGCGGAAGCCCTGGACCGCATAGCGGCCTGCGGTCTTCTTATACGCTTCGTTCAGCGCTTTGCGGAAGGTTTCCGCATCAACGGTGATCGTGAGTTTTCCTTTGTTCCCCTCAAGTTTTTCAAATTGTGCCATGTTCCTTCTCCTTATCCATATTCCATGCAATCCGATCGTGTCGGTATACTTCGCCGGATTGTGGTATCATACCACAAGCCCCGTGCTTTTGCAAGCGCAGAACATGTTTTTTGCATTTCTGTTGCAAAAAGTTTGCAATGCGCCGCGCATTCGGGCGGGTGCGTTCATCTTGACCCGCACTTTGATCTGTGTTATTATAAAGTATTGGAACGGATCATCGGAGACGGAGGCATTCTATGGAACGGTATTGTCTGATCGCGAATCGCACGTCCGGCAGCGGAAGCGCCGGCGCATACATCGACCGCGTAAAGTTCATGCTCGAAGCGCGCGGAGTCGACATTGAAGTTCGCGAAACGCAGTACCCCGGTCACGCCACGGAGCTTTCAAAGTCGGCTGTCGCGGAAGGCTTCGACGTGATCGTTACCGTCGGCGGCGACGGCACGCTGCGCGAGACCGCGATAGGCGTGGTGGATACCGACCGCATACTGGGGCTTCTGCCCTGCGGCACGGGCAACGACTATGCGCGTGCGGTCGGCATTCCGACCGATGCGGAGACCGCGCTCGACATCCTTCTGCACGGCGAAAACAAGGTCGTGGACGCAGGCATGGCAAACGACCAGGTCTTCTTCAATATCGCGGGCTCCGGCTTTGACGTGGACGTTCTGGATTACACCGAGGAGTTCAAGCCGAAATGCAGGAACGG
>JAZNHI010000046.1:0-6811 GCA_045576895.1 Clostridia bacterium
TTTGCGCGATCGCGGTGCTCGTCGCGTTCGTGCTCTCCTTCATGCTGCCGAAGTCCGTTACGCTGATGGGCAAGAAGGAAACGAAGTAACGCATTTATGGCTGTCAAACGAATGAACGGAACCGAATTGGAACAGATGCTCCGGAACGGACTTGCGAACCTCCGCGCGGAGCAGGACGAGATCAACCGGCTGAACGTTTTCCCCGTCCCGGACGGCGATACCGGCACCAACATGGTGAAGACGCTGGAGCACGGACTGGAGCATGCGGAAAGCAGCGCGGAAGTCAACGCCTTCGTCCGATCGCTCGCCTCCGGCATGCTTTTGGGCGCGCGCGGAAACTCGGGCGTCATCCTCTCGAAGTTCTTCAGCGGCTTTGCACAGGGGCTTTCCCGCGCGGTCCTGATCGGACCGGGCGAGCTTCGGAACGCGCTCGTACGCGGGTACCGCGTCGCATATTCCGCGGTGCAGAAGCCGGTCGAGGGCACGATCCTCTCCGTCGCACGCGAGGGCATCGAGCACATTCGCGGACAGATCACAAGGAACTCGTCGATCGACTTCATCCTCTCCGCGTACGTCGCGGAGATGCACAAGACGCTGATCCTGACGCCCGAAATGCTTCCGGTGCTGAAGGACGCGGGCGTCGTCGATTCCGGCGGGACCGGATTCATCCGCATCTTTGAGGGCATGGTGAAGTACCTGCGCGGCGAGATCTTAGAGGACGCGGCGCCGAAGGCTGCGCCCGAACAGACGCCCGCGGCAGACCTCAGCCTGTTCAACGAGAACAGTCTCTTCATCGACGGTTACTGCACGGAGTTCATCCTGCAGCTGATGAACGGTTCGTCCTACGATCAGGATTTCCGGCTGAAATCCTTCATCGGCGCGCTGGATCGCCTCGGCGACTCGCTCGTGTGCGTGCAGGACGGCAAGCGCGTCAAGGTGCACATCCACACGAAAGCGCCCGCGTTCGTCATCGAGCAGGCGCAGCGGTACGGCGAGTTTCTGACCTTCAAGCTCGAAAACATGCAGGTGCAGCACAACGAGCGTGACCGCATCCTGAAGCCGAGGGTGCACAAGGCGCTGTCCGTCGTTGCCGTCGTGAACGGCGCGGGAATGAAAACGCTGTTTGAAAACCTCGGCGCGGACTGCGTGATCGACGGGACCGCGACCATGAACACCTCCTCGCAGGAGTTCGTGTCCACGTTCGAATCGCTCGACGCGGACCGGATCGTCGTGCTGCCGAACAACAAGAACGTGATCCTTGCCGCGGAACAGGCGGCGAAGCTTGTGCCGGACAGAACCGTGACCGTGCTGCCGTCGAAGAGCTTTGTCGAGGGCTATTACGCGATCGCCATGGATGTGCCGACCGAGCCGGATCTTGAGAAACGGATCGCCTCCATGCGCGCGGGCATCGAAAACGTCGTGACGCTCAGCGAAACGACCGCCTCGCGCGATTATGCGTACCACGAGATCCGCTGCAGAAAGGGCGAGGAGATCGCGTTCCTTTCCGGCGAGCTCGTCTGCGTCAACAGCGATTTCAAGGACGCGATCTTAGGCGCGCTGTCCATGGTCGAGGACGCGGACGACCGCGAGACCGGCATCGTGCTGCGCGGCAAGGGCGTTTCGGTCGACGATGAGGACGCTTTGCGCGAAGCGGTCGCCGAACGGTACCCGATGCTGGAGCTCGAATTCGTCGACGCGGGACAGGAGATTTACCATTGGGTGATCGGAATAATATGAGGGAAACGGTATGATTTGGCCTTGGATCGTCGGCGTGCTCGGCTTTTTGCTGCTCTCCGGCGTCGTGATGACGATGATCATCGCATGGATCATCTATGCAACGCTGCTGCGGCGCAACAAGCCCGGCAAATGGGACCGCGGGATCAGCTTCCCGGAGGATGAGGAATACTGCCGCATGCACGACATCGGCATCGCGTGGGGCGAGAAATATAAAGACTGCATCCGCGAGGTCGCGATCGAAAGCGACGGGCTCCGTCTCGTCGGCGAGTATTTCGATTTCGGCGGGAGCTCCGCCGCGCTGATCATCGCCGGACGCACGGAATGCCTGCTGTATTCCTACTTCTTTGCGGAACCGTTCCGCCGCGCGGGACGCAACGTGCTTGTGATCGACAACCGCGCGCACGGGCTTTCCGAAGGCAAGGTCAGCTGTCTGGGGTATCGCGAATACCGCGACATTCTCGGATGGTGCCGCCTGCTGCACGACGACCTTCACAACGAACGTGTCTTTCTGCACGGGATCTGCATCGGATCGTCGACCGCGCTGTTTGCGCTGACCGCGCCGGACTGTCCCGATTATATCGAGGGCATGTCCTGCGAGGGCATGTACACTTCGTTCTATCGCTCGTTCGACAAGCACATGGACCTCGACCGGCCCGAGAAAAAGAAATTCCCGGTCGTGCAGGAGGTCATGCTCTGGATCCGTCTGTGCTCGCACGCGAACGTCGTCACCGACGGTCCCTTCAAGCGCATAGAGCGACTCAGAAAGCCGATCCTCATGCTCCACAGCCGCGAGGATCCCTATTCCACGCCGGACCAGGCGGAATACCTCTACGCGCACTGCACGGCGCCGAAAAAGCTTGTGTGGTTTCCGCACGGCGCGCACTCGCGCATCCGCATCAACGATATGCAGAACTACGACGACGCGATCACGGGCTTCCTCGGGGAGCTGGACGCAAAGGCGGCAAAGTGAATCGACGGCGCGGCGCTTTCCGGCGTCGCGCTTGTTTTATGAACTTTTTATGTTATTTGTTGATTTTTGCGAAAAAGCGCGATATACTGTATCGTGAATCCAAAAGGAGGAGGAAATTATCATGGAGTATAACTACAATCAAAACAATCTGCAGCAGCCGAACACCCTCGTATTCGGTATTCTGAGCTTGGTCCTCGGTCCGGTCCTCGCCATCATCTTCGGCGCAATCGGCAAGAAAAAGGGCAAGGAATTCATCACACAGGGCGGCGAGCTCGTCGGCGCATCCAAGGTCGGCTTCATTCTCAGCAAGATCGGCTTCATCCTCGGCATCATCGGCACGATTCTGCTTGTGATCTACGTCGTCGTGTTTGTCGTGGTCCTCGGTAAGTCCGGCGCAATGAACTATATAAACTATTGAGCATAAGACAGCAAAACGTGGCGTCGTATTTCCGACGTCACGTTTTTTTGTATCGAAGGACCGGCGGCGGTTGCTTTTTCCGGCGCGGCGCGGTATAATACCGGTGTATCTCAAAAAGGGGGCAATTACAATGGAAAACAATTACAATCAAAACAGTCTGCAGCAGCCGAATACGCTGGTGTTCGGTATTCTCGGTCTTGTGCTGTGCTCCGCGTTCGGCATTTTCGCCGTCATCTTCGGCGCGATCGGCAAGAGCAAGGCAAAGAAATTCATCGCGGAAGGCGGTCAGCTTACCGGCGCGTCCAAGGTCGGTTTCATTCTCAGCAAGATCGCGTTCGTTTTCGGAATCATCAGCCTCGTCTGCTATGCGATCATCATCATCGCGTGCATCGCAAGCCCGGAATTCCGCAGCGCGCTTCTTGCGGAATACGGTTTTTGATCTGAAAGAACTGCAGTATGCGTGATGCCGAATTCCGGCGTCACGTTTTTCATTCGGGAGGAGCGGCATGAAGCCTTCGACGCCTGAAGTCAAACGAAAGCATCCGGTTCGCAGAGCGCTGTGCATCGCGCTCGGCGCGCTGCTGCTGTACTGCGCGCTTTCCGCGGCGGCGTCGGCGGTCGTATTCCGCGTGATCTTTGCCCGCAGGGACGGGCTTTCCCCGCTGCGGTATACCTATGCGGAGTTAAAGCCGGATTGCCCGCGGACGGCGTTTGCGTTTTCCTCCGGAAAGAATATGCTGTCCGGCTTCCGCTACGACGCAGCGGATCCGAAAGGGCTGATCGTGATCGTCAACGGGATCGGCGACGGCGCGGACGCGCATCTTCCCGAAATCGTCGAATTTGTCAAAGCCGGATGGTCCGTCGCAACATGGGACGCGACCGGCGTCGGCGAAAGCGAAGGCGATTGGTCGGTGGGACTGCAGCAGATCCGCCGCGATCTTGCCGCGTTCCTCGATGATCGACAGGAATCGAACGAGCGGGACGGGCTTCCCGTCGTGCTGTACGGGCACAGCGCGGGCGCATATGCCGCGGCGACGGAGCTTTCGGCGCATCCGGAGATCCGCGCCGCCGTCTGCATCTCCGGCTTCGACCGTCCGGTGACGCTCATGCACGGACACGCAAAGGACCGCGTCGGCTTCCTTGCCGACCTCGAATACCCGTTTCTGCATCTGGAAAGCGTTCTTCTGTTCGGACGGAACGCGAACGATTCGGCGCGGGATGCGATCTCCGCGGTCTCCGTGCCGGTGCTGATCGTGGGCGGCGATTCGGATGATCTGGTCCCGTACGAAAACAGCCTGATCCGCGACCCGGAGCGGTATGAAAACCCGAACGTCCGGAGCATGCTGATCACCTCGGCGTTCCGCAGCGAGCATTCCACGCCGTGGCTGTCCGCAGGCGCGGCGCGCTATTGCGCCGAGCTGACCGATGCGCAGACGGCGGACAAGGCGCTTGCAAACGAGCTCGATCCGGCGTTCCTCGAAACGGTGCTGCGCTTTTATGAGGACGCACTGCGGTAATGCCGCTCTGCGCCGGCTGCGTTTTCATCCGATCGTTCCGATCATCACGTTCCTTTGCTTCCTTCCCGATCGGGAGGGAAGCTTTTTTCTGTCCGGACGTCCGCTTTTCGGGCTCAGTGCCGTCCGTGCCCGCCGGATGTTGCGTTCGGGTTGGTGAACGTCAGATCCAGCGCGTCGGCGACTGCTTCCAGGATCCCGTTCGAGGAGAACGTCGCGCCGCTGACGGTGCTGACGCGCAGGGATTGGTTATGCAGGATCGCTTCGATCACGGAATCCGACGCGCGGGAAAAGTAGCGCTCGTCGTCCCGATAGGAAAGTATCGTGATATCCGTGATTCTGCCGCCCTCCACCGTAACGGAGACCTCGGTTTCACCGCGGAAGCCGGTTCCCTTGCCGGTATAGACGCCGTCGGCGACGGAGATCGGCTCCTCCGGCGTTTCCTGCGTGTCCTGCGGAAGCGTTTCGGGGTCGATCACGAGGGTCCCTTCCTCCGCCTTTCCGCTTTGCTCCCGGTCTGCGTTGTCGGATCCGCCGTTTCCGCCGTGCCGGTGACCGCCGCGGCTGCCCTTTCCGCCCCCGTGCGCGCCGCGCTGTCCGCTGCCGTCCGGCTGCGCGGAGGATCCGTCCCCGCCGCGCTTTTTGCCGCGTTGTCCGCTGCTGTCCGGCTGCATCGTGAAGCTTTCGCCGCTAAAAGGTCGGTCCTGTTCGCCGGTCTGCGGCTGTTCCGCGACCGACGTTCCGCGTTCAACAAGCTGCAGCGCGTCCGCAACAGATTCCATGATCCCGTAGGAGGAGAACGTCGCGCCGCTGACCGCGTTGACCTGCGGCGTCTGCGAAGAGAGAATCGCGGGGATCACGCCGGACGCGGCCCTTTCGAAATAGTCCGTATCGTCGCTGTACGCAAGGACCGTGATATCCGTGATCCTGCCGCCTTCGACGGTGACCCGCGAAGAGACCTCCCCGCGGAAGCCCGCGCCGCTGCCGGCATACACGCCGTCCGCATAGCGTCCGGTCGTTTCGGAGAAGGTCTGCCCGGACGCCGCCGCTTCCGCCGCGGTGTTTTTCGCGGGGATCAGACGGCCGACGCCCAGCGCTCCGCACAGGATCAGCGCGGACGCCGTTCCGGCGATCGCGGGATGCGGGTTTGCCGTCAGCGCTTCCGGCACGCACACGTCCGTGCAGCGCATGCAGTCGATGCATTCGCCGCTTGTCACGCGCTCGTTTTCATGCACCGCAACGCCCATGGCGCAGGCGCGGGAGCACTGCGCGCAGCCGCTGCAGGCGCTTTCCTTCCGGCGGATCCGGAACAGCCTGCCCCGGGAGAGCGGCGTGAACAGCGCGCCGAGCGGGCAGAGATAGCGGCAGAA
The DNA here is from genome assembly GCA_045576895.1 of Clostridia bacterium. Classification (GTDB taxonomy): domain Bacteria; phylum Bacillota; class Clostridia; order Christensenellales; family CAG-138; genus UBA3792. Next base: position 6,010 of record JAZNHI010000046.1, read on the forward strand.
GAAGCGTTCGACGAAGAACGAAGCGATCAGGATCGCGACAAGGATCGCAAACCCGACGGTCGGGATCGCGGACAGCATCACGCTGCCGTTGCCCGAGACCAGCATGCCGAACACGCCCCACGGAGAGAACGAGCTGTCGACCGGAAGCTGCAGCGCCCAGACAAGGAGCACGATCGCGAACAGGACCGCGTACTTCAGAAACTTCAGGATCCGGTCCGCCGTTGCGGAGATCCGCTTTTTGCGGGGGACGAGCTTTTTCGACACAAACGCAAGGAGCTCCTGCATCGCGCCGAACGAGCACAGATAGCCGCAGAAGAGGCGTCCCCACAGCGCCGTGACCGCAAAGAGGATCGCAAGGGTAACGAGACCCGGCGCCTGCGCCGCGAACGAGAACGTCCCTTGGATCAGGGAAACGATCAGATCCCTGAGCGCGTGGAACACGGTCAGAAACAGCCCCGGAAACAGGAGGAACGCACCGAGCTGGATCGTGTGACGCAGGATCTGTGTGACGGAGAAGCGTTTTCCGTTCTTTGTGACGATTGTGCCGTTTTTATATTGAAACATTCTGTATCTCCTTTCTTATGCCGGATGCGCGCCTGCGCGGAGCCGGAATGTGTCCGACAGCCCTTCGGTCTTCAGCACCTTGCCGTCGGATTTGATGAAGATCGCGTCGATCCCGTGACGCCGCAAAAACGGCATCGCGCAGAACGGTCCGAGGATGAACGCCGCGGTGGCAAACGCGTCCAATGCGGTCGCGTCCGTGCCGATCAGCGTGACCGACACGAGCCCGGAATCGGCAGGA
>JAZNHI010000047.1:0-4394 GCA_045576895.1 Clostridia bacterium
GTGAAGACGACCTGCTTCATTGCGGACATGGCGGATTTTGCCGCGTTCAACGCGGTCTATGCGCAGTACATCAAGGGCGCGCCGGCGCGTTCCTGCGTGGCGGTGAAGACCCTGCCGAAGAACGTGCTCGTCGAGATCGAAGCGATCGCCGAGATCGCAGGGTAAAGAAAGGAAACGCGGCATGAACGACGCAAGAACGCAGTACGGCGATATCATCGACCGGGAACATCCCGATTCTCCGAAGCATCCGAGGATGCTCCGGAAGAATCGCGCCGCCCAGTTTGCGCCGTTTGCCGCGCTGACCGGCTACGACGATCTCATTAACGAGGCGGCGCGGTATACGGAGCGGCGGATCGTGCTCGACGAGAACAAGAAGGAGGAGCTGAACCGAAAGCTGCACGCGCTTCTGAACGAGCCGCGCGAGGCGGTTTTCACCTGCTTCGTACCCGATGCTCAGAAGAGCGGCGGCACCTACGAGGACGTGGCGGGAAGGATCGAAAACGCCGATTTTCTCTACGGATATCTCACGCTCGACTCCGGCCGCGTACTGGATATCGGGGACGTGATCGAGATCGAAAGCGACCTTTTTACACGCGTGCAGATCTGAAAACGGAGGCTTGTGCGCATGTGTGAAGAGGGTTTTAATTTTCCGTTAACAGAGCCCGGAACCCGTTGACCGGCACCCCGTTTCGGAGTAAAATACAGATGAAAACAAGAGCGGGGGGACGATACGATGGAAGAAAAAACGACGCGGCCGATCCTCACGGACGACACCGTGATAGAGGACAAGGAAGTTCCGTTTGAAGATCTGATCTCCGAATTGCGCTATTGATTTTGGATCGAAAGATGCCTTGATTCGGCATCTTTTTTTATGTCCGCAAACGAGCGAAACCAAGAGGGGAGGAGGGCTTTTTTATGCCGTTTGAGATCATCCGAAACGACATCACGCGCGTACACGCGGACGCGATCGTCAATCCCGCGAATCCGGAACCGGTCGTCGGCGGGGGAACGGACAGCGCGATCCATCTTGCCGCCGGTCCGCGCCTGCTTGCGGCGCGCGAACGGATCGGGCGGATCGCCGTCGGCACTTCGGCGGAAACAAAGGCGTACGATCTTCCGGCAAAGTACGTGCTGCACACCGTCTCGCCGGTCTGGATCGACGGCGCGCACGGCGAGGAAGCGCTTCTGCGGCGATCGTACGACGCCGCGCTTTCGCTGGCGGATCGGCTGCGCTGCCGATCGATCGCGTTTCCGCTGCTGTCCGCCGGGACGTACGGCTTCCCGCGCGAGCGCGCGCTTCGCACCGCGATCTCCGCGTTCACCGATTTTCTGCTGACGCACGACATGCAGATCCTTCTGGTCGTGTTCGGACACGAGCCGTATTCGCTTGCCCGCGGGCTGTTCGGAGACCTCAAGGCATACATCGACGACCGTTATGTCGGCGATGCGGAAAAAGCCGAGTACGGCGCGGACCGCTATGTGTCGAACGGCAGAAGACGCGCAATGCTGCAGGCGATGCGCGAGGATGACTTGATCCGACCCGAAGCAGACGGCGCGGCATGCGAAGCGTCGTTCGACGCCGCAAAGCCGATGATGCACCGACCGGCTCCGCATGCAAAAGGCGCGGCGGTCCCGCAGGCGGCGCCGAAAGCGCCTGCGCCGCAAAGCCTTGACGCGATCCTCGGCGGGGTCGAAAGCACGTTTTCCGAGCATCTTCTGGATCTTCTGAAGGAGCGCGGGGAAAAGGATTCGGACGTCTATCGCCGCGCGGAGATCAGCCGTCAGCTGTTCCACAAGATCATCAATAAAAAGGATTATCAGCCGACCAAAAGCACGGCGATCCAGCTCGCGCTGGGGCTGCGCCTCGATCTTGTGCAAACGCAGAAGCTGCTCGAAAAGGCGGGGTATTCGCTGACGCGCAGCAGCAAAACGGACCTGGTCGTGCAGTACTTCATCGAGCGCGGCGAATACAGCATCGTCACGGTGAACACGGCGCTGTACGACTGCGGACTGCCGCTTCTGAAAACCGGCGGCGCTTTATAAAAAATGTCAACCGGGAATTGACAAAAACCTCCTTTGGATTTGGTATGATGCAGTCAACAAAAACAAAGGAGGTTCTTCTTATGAACAGCAATCTGACCGAACTCGTTTTTATTCTGGATCGCAGCGGCTCCATGGCGGGGCTCGAGACGGACACGATCGGCGGTTTCAACGCCATGGTCGAAAAGCAAAAGCGCGAGGAGGGCGAGGCGTATCTTTCGACGGTCCTGTTCAGCGACAGGAGCAGCGTCCTCTATGACCGGGTCGATCTCAAGAAGGTCGAGCCGATGACGGAACGGCAGTACTATGTCGGCGGCTGCACGGCGCTTCTGGATGCGATCGGCGATGCGGTGCATCACATCGCCAACGTGCACAAGTATGCCCGCGAGGAGGATCGTCCCGCAAAGACGATCTTCGTGATCACCACCGACGGCATGGAGAACGCAAGCCGCCGCCATACCTACGACGAGGTGCGCAGCTTGATCGAACGGCAGCGCGAGCGGTTCGGCTGGGAATTCCTGTTCCTCGGCGCAAACATGGACGCCGTCTCCGCCGCGCGGCGGTTCGGGATCCGCGAGGATCGCGCGGTGCGCTATGAATGCGACGCCAAGGGCACGGCGCTGAATTACAAGGTAGTCAGCGAAACGATCGGGCACGTCCGCGCGGGAAGACCGCTTGCGGCAGACTGGAAGGCGGAGATCGAAGAGGACTACGAAAAGCGCGGCAAACACTGACGCATGATTCAAGGGCGGCGGACGATCCGCCGCTTTTGCACGATTGACGCAAAGGAAAGGATGAAGTATAATGAATCATAAAGAATCCGGAAAGGAGATCGCCGTGAACGAACCGGGAACGATCCGCGTGACGGGAAAGGGACTGATCCGCCTGAAGCCCGATACGGTGCGCGTTACGATGACGCTTGAGGGAATGGATCCAGATTATGCGGAAACGCTGAAACGCTCCGCCGCCGATACGGGCAAGGTGCGGGAGGCGATCGCGCCGCTCGGTTTTCTGCGGGAGGATCTCAGGACGCTGAACTTTCATGTGGAGGCGGAGTACGAAGGCTATCAGGAGGAAGGCGTTTATCGGCAGCGGCTTACAGGCTACCGCTTCCGCCATGAACTGAAGCTGGAATTCCCGCTTGACGACGAACGGCTCGGGCAGGTGCTTGCGGCGCTTGCAAACGCCGCACTGACGCCGGAGATCGGCATTGCCTATACCGTGAAGGACCGCGAAGCGGCAAAGAACGCGCTTCTGGGTCTTGCGGTTGCCGATGCAAAGCAAAAGGCTTCGGCGCTCACGGAAGCCGCAAACGTGAAGCTCGGACGCATCCGGCACATCGACTATTCGATCGGCGAGAACGCTTTCGCCGTGCAGCCGGTCCTGTACGCCGGAAAGGCGCGGAAGATGTGCGCGGACAACTTCAATCCCGGGATCGTGCCGGAGGACATCGAGGCGGAGGACAACGTTGCGGTGATCTGGGAGATCGAATGATACCCGATCGGGAATCAGATAAATCCATTGCAAGGAGGAAACAATATGGCGAAGTATCAGTGCGGCCCCTGCGGCTATATCTATGATCCGGCGGAGGGCGATCCGGACGGCGGCATCGCGCCCGGCACCCCGTTTGAAGATCTGCCCGAGGATTGGTGCTGCCCGATCTGCGGCGTAGGCAAGGACATGTTTGAAAAGGTCGAGGAATGACGGCGATCGGCATCCATCGGTTTTGAACGACCCGCAGGGCTTTGCGGGAAGGCAGGGGCTATTCTGGATTCAGAGCAGCCCCTTTCTTTGTATGACGGGCGAATTGCGCTCTATTCCGCTTTTTTTGAGCGGAGCGGTAAGATCGGATCGGATTTGTCGTGTATATGGGTGAAAGGAGGCGAGTTCGTTTGGATGATGAAATGATTGTTCGGCTCTACTGGAACCGGAACGAAAATGCAATCTCGGAATCATCAAGGAAGTACGGCGCATACTGCACTGCGATTGCCCAGAACATCCTGCAGAACAGGTCCGATGCGGAGGAATGCGTCAACGATACATGGCTCCGCGCGTGGAACGCAATGCCGCCGCACATGCCGTCTGTGCTGTCCGTCTTTCTCGGAAAGATCACAAGGAACCTCTCATTTGACCGATTCAGAAAGATTCACCGGGAAAAGCGCGGCGGCGGGAGTCTCGACGTCGTATTGGATGAGCTCGCGGAATGCGTATCCGGCAGCGACGATACGGAACGCCGGTGGGAGGAAAAAGAACTGAAAGAGGAGATCGACCGGTTTCTTTCCCGCCTGCCGAAGGAACAGCGATACATGTTTATTCTGCGCTACTGGTACGCGGACAGCGTTTCGGACATCGCG
>JAZNHI010000048.1:0-3797 GCA_045576895.1 Clostridia bacterium
TCGTCTGCGACCGCGGCTCAATGGACGACAAGCCCTACATGGAGCCGGAGGAGTTCGCCGCGATATTGAAAGAGCTCGGGCAGAACGAAGTTGCGTTCCGCGACAAGTACGACGCCGTGTTCCATATGGTGACCGCCGCAAAGGGCGCGGAGGCGTTCTATACGACCGACAACAATACCGCGCGTGTGGAAACGCTCGAGGAGGCGATCGAGCTCGACGCAAAGACGCTCGCCGCATGGGCGGGGCATCCGCATCTTCGGATCATCGACAACGCGACCGACTTCAACGGCAAGCTTGTAAAGCTTCTGCGCGAGGTCATGACGGCTCTGGGCAAGCCCGCGCCGTTCGAGCATGCGAGACGGTTTCTCATTGACCTGCCGGACCGCGCGTGGCTCGAAGCGCATCCCGCATGCCGCCGCGTGGAGATCATTCAGACGTATCTCACGGACGTGCAGGGCGAAAAGCGCCGCATCTGCATGCGCGGCAGCGACGGCAGCTACATTTATTATATGACCACGCACTGCACCGGCACGGACGGCAGACGGATCGAAACCGAAAAGCGGCTGTCGCTCGACGACTATCAGCAGCTGATGATGGAGGCGGACCCGATGTGCATGCCGATCCGCAAGACGCGTTACTGCCTTGTCGACGACGCGCACGCGTATGAGGTCGATTTCTATCCCGCATGGAAGGACAAGGCGATGCTGCAGGTCGAACTGAACGATCCGGACGCTGAGGTTTCGATCCCCGAGAACTTCCGCGTGATCCGCGAGGTCACCGACGATCCGGACTACCAGAACTACGCGATGGCGCGGATACGCTGAAACGAGGCAGACGATGGAATTTCAACCGGACACACTGGATTGTGCATCTTATCCGGAGATACGGGTCCCGGATGCAAAAGGCGCGCGCCGCGCGGCGTCGTACTGTTCGTTTGCCGCGGTTGCCGAGATCACGATCGCATATGCGCTCATCTTAACGGTTTCGTTTTTGATCCGGAACGTCGAGATCGGGGAGCGTACGTACAGCAATCTGCTGATGCTCGTCAATACGGTCGCGGTCGACCTGATCGCGATGCCGCTCTGCTGGCTTCTGCTGCTGCGGCGGGTCCCGAAGAATCCGTCGCCGGAGATCGGAACGCGGACGCCGCTGTCGTTCAAAGGACTGTTGTTTTACTTTCCGTGTGCGTTTCTGCTGCTGTATGCCGGTTCGCTGACGGGCAAGCTGATCGACGCGGTGCTCGGAGGCGGTCTGTCCAACGTGGTGAGCGAAACGATGAGCGCGATCGATCCGTGGGCGACGCTGCTCTGCGCGGTAATCGTCGGCCCGATCGCGGAGGAGCTGTTCTTCCGCAAGGCGATGATCGACCGGCTTTCCGCGTATCATCCAACCGACGCGATCCTGCTTTCCGCGCTGCTGTTTGGGTTGATGCACGGCAACCTCACGCAGTTTCTGTATGCGTTCCCGCTCGGCGTCCTGTTCGGCATCATCTACTACCGCACACAGAACATCGGCTGCACGATCGTGCTGCACGTTGTGATCAACTGCTTCGGTGGGCTCTTGCCGCAGTTTTTGACGATGCTCCAGGAAAGCGCGCCGCAGTATGTATCGTCGCTTGTCCTGCTGCTTTACGTGCAGTTCATGCTTGCGATGTGCGTGCTCGGGATCATCTTCCTGATTCGGCGGCGCAAGGCGTTTCTGCCGATCCCGTCGGACGTGCCGCGGTTCAGAAGGCCGTTTTACATCAACGCGGGATTCATCGTCGCGTGCATTGCCTTTACGGCGCTGTTCGTGCTGACCGAGATCCTGAGCTGAGTCCGATCGCTTCAACAGAATAAACAAAACAACGGGACCCGTGCGGGTCCCGTTTTACGTGCCTTTGTTTTACGACTTTCTCTTGCGGAACAGGTATTCGTCGAGCTGTTTTTTGACCGAATCGGGCATTTCGCGTGCGACCGGGCAGGGGACGGACATCGCCATGCGGCGCGTGAACTCCGCAATGAACGCAACGTCCTTTTCCATCTGCTCCATGGAGAGCACGTCCGGACGGTCGAAGCGGCAGTGGATCGGCGCGACGCTGCCGCTCGCAAGCCGCGCAAAGGACAGCGCGGGCACGCCCTTGTCGGCAAACGGCGTCGAATCGCTCGAATACACGCCGGTCTTTGCGCCGACCGGGAAGCCGAGCTCCGCGCTCATGTATTCGATGTAATGCACGAGCTTTTCCTCCGCGGAGACGCAGGCGATGAACTTGCCCATGATCGTGCCGATCATATCGAGATTGATGTTCAGCGCGATCTTATTCAGCTCCGCCTCGTGATCGCGGACGTACGCCTTCGAACCCAGAAGCCCGCGTTCTTCACTGCCGCAGAAGACCAGGCGCAGACCGTAGTTCAGGGGCTTATGCTTCAGCGCGTCGAGCACGCCGAGGATCCCGGCACAGCCGGTCATGTTGTCATAGGAGCCGTGGGAGAGCGCGGTCGTGTCGTAATGCGCGGACAGCGTGATCCATTCGTCGCGTTTGCCGGGCAGCTCCGCAATCACGTTATGCGATTCGCCCTCGTATTCGCGCTGACGGATGACGATGCGCACGCGCTTCGTTTTGTTTTTCACCAGCGCGACCGCCGTGGAAACGTGGAGCATGGCGCAGAGAAACTTTCTCTGTTCGCCGACGACGTGCGCGCGCAAGTCGCGTTCGTCGATGTCGCGGTTGCCGTTGTGCAGATCGCCGTACTGGAACAGAATGCCCTTCGCGCCGGCTTCGATCAGGTCCTGATAACCGAAAAAGCCGATGCCCGACGTGTCCATCAGCACGATCTTGTCCTTTGCGCCCGCGATCGAGACCTTATCCTGTGCGGGCATGTAGTAGAGCTCGCCTTCGATCTCGCCGCTGCCGCAGCAGAAAAAGCCCTTTGCGGGGATCTCTTTGCCGTCGGCATAGACGTGCGATTCCTCGATCTCACCCATCGGAACGGGGAACGCTTCGATGCGCGCCGCCGCGCCGAGCTCCTCGCAGCGCGTCTTCAGGTATTCCGCAACGCGCAGCTCCTCCGGCGTGCCGCTGCAGTGGACAAAGTCGGTGTCGGTAAAGATCTTCTTATAGGCTCTTGCGTTCATTTCGATTCTCCTCTGCTTTTCTTTATATTTCTTTTTCTTTTCCGGGCGAAAATGACGATCAGAATGACGGTCAGCGCCGTCACGCCCGCGACGACGCCAAGCATAATCCACAGGACGGACGCGTATGCGATCAGGGAAAGCGGATCGATGACGAGATCCGGAAGGACATTCATTTCCGGTCACCGCCTTTTTTGCGTTTCAGCAGTTCGATCAGCACGACGGTGATCGCCGCGACGGCAAGCACGACGCCGCACACCAAAACAATGTGCTCGCCTAAGAATTCAAGCACAGCGAGGGACGGCGGCAGCGCCGCGTCCGGCAGAATACGCATGTTCATCTTCCTTTCTTCTTTTTTATAAGAATCACGATCACGACGACGGTGATCACGGCGACACCCGCCACGACGCCGAGGATCCACCAAAGCATGGGGTCGGTCGGCGGGGCGACCGGTTCAATGATCTCATCTCCGAAGATCCGCACGCTCATTCACCGCCCTTTTTCTTGTTTTTTGCGAGAATCACGATCACGGCAGCGGTGACGGCGGCGACAGCCGCAACGACGCCGACGATCCACCAGTGCGGACCGGCGGGCGAAGGTTCGACCGGTTCGACCGGCTCGACCGGGGTCAGGTCCGCCAGAAGTCGGATCGTAGCCAGGTCGTTCTGTGGGCCAAGGAGTTGAAC
>JAZNHI010000049.1:0-32256 GCA_045576895.1 Clostridia bacterium
GCGATCCTCGCGCTTTAGCGGTTGACAAACGCAGAAATGCGTGTACAATAGTATCGATGCGATTGTGGTGGAACGGCATACACAACGGACTTAAAATCCGTCGGGGAAACCTTGCGGGTTCAAATCCCGCCAATCGCACCAAAACAAATACCACCCAGAGCGGTGGTATTTGTTTTGGTCTGTATGATCAGCATGTAAACAAAACATCTTGCGAAAAGCGGTCGATGTTGATAGAATAAAACAATCGAAAGGAGGCGCGGAATGAGGATCCTGCTCGTAGAAGACGATCAGGCGATTGTTGAGACACTCTCGGAGTTTCTGGAAAGCGAGGGCTTTTCGATCGCGTCGAAATCGTCGGAAAAACCGGCGATCGCAGCGATCGATGCGACGCCGTTCGATCTTGTGCTGCTGGACGTATCGCTTGCGCGGGGAAGCGGATTCCCCGTCTGCGAAGCTGCAAAGGCAAAAGGGATTCCCGTGATCTTCCTGACCGCGTCCGGCGATGAAAACAGCGTGGTCAAGGGGCTCGATATGGGCGCGGACGACTATATTACCAAGCCGTTCCGTCCGCGGGAGCTTGTTTCGCGTATCAGAAGCGTGCTGCGCAGAAGCGGCGCGGAATCCGTGCTGCTGCTCGGCAACGGCGTTGCGGTCGATCCGGATCGCGGCGTGGTGACAAAGGACGGCGGCGAAATCAAGCTTTCCGCACTGGAATTCCGGCTGCTGATGGCGTTTCTGAACCATCGCGGCAAGCTCATGACACGGGAAAAGCTTTTGGAGGACATCTGGGACATCGCGGGCGATTTCGTCAACGACAACACGCTGACCGTTTACATCAAGCGCCTTCGGGTGAAGCTCGGTGACGATCCGCAGGAACCCCAGATCATCAAAACCGTACGCGGGCTCGGGTACCGCATGGACTGATATGTTTCGGAATCGGGAACTGAAAATCGAATGGATCATCGACGCCGCGCTGACGGTTCTGCTTTCCGCGGCGGGTTTCTTTGTGCATCCGCTTGCCGGCGTTTTGCTTCTTGTGCTCGGCGGCGGGCTTACCGCGCTGCATCTGTTTCTCGGCCGCCGACGCTATGCAAGGATCGAAGCACTTTCAAAAAGCGTCGACCGTGTACTGCACGAACAGGATCGGATCCTGATCACGGACAGCGAGGAGGGCGAGCTTGCGATTTTAACCGCGGAGATCCGCAAGATGACTGTGCGCATGAAGGAGCAGACCGAGCAGCTGAAGGACGACAAACGCCTTTTGTCCGACGCGATCGCGGACCTGTTTCACCAGATCCGCACGCCGCTGACTTCCATGAACCTCATTGTGTCGCTGCTTTCCGAGGACGACCTTCCGACAGAAAAACGGCTTCGGTATCTGCATGAGCTCAAACAGCAGCTTATGAGGATCCAATGGATCACGGAAACGCTTCTGAAGCTCTCCAAACTGGACGCCGAAACGGTGCGGTTCCGTCCGGAGCCGATTAAAGCACGGACGCTCATCGAACAGGCGGCGGAGCCCCTTGCAATCCGCATGGAATTGAAGGATATCGCCTTTATAATCGAGGACGACGGCGCCGTGCTTTTGGTCGATCGGGCATGGACGGTTGAAGCGCTTTCCAACATTCTGAAAAACTGCATGGAGCACACGCCGGAGGGCGGGACGATCACGGTGCGCGCGGAGGAAAGCCCGGTGTTCTGCCGCATTACGGTCAGCGATACCGGAACGGGCTTTGATCCGGAGGATCTTGCGCATATCTTCGAGCGCTTCTACCGCGGCAAAAACGCGGCGGATGACAGCATCGGGATCGGGCTTGCGCTTTCGCGTGAGGTGATCGCCGCACAGGGCGGCACGATCGTAGCAAAGAACGCCGACACGGGCGGCGCGCAGTTTGTGATCACATTCTATAAGACGGTGCTGTAATCCTTTTACCAATCTGATAGCAGGAAAAGTGCGGTGTAGCCGCACGCGCGAAACCGACGGAGAAAAACGGCATATAAATCGGTCAAATCCGGCGACATGTGCGGCGGATTTGACTCCTTGCAGTTTCTGCCGCCCGGAAATGCGCAGCATTTTAGGCAGAAATTGAAAAACCAGTCTGTTGAAAACTTTTTTCAACAGACTGCTTGTGGTGTCACCGAACTGTCACTTTTGTTATTTATACTGAAAACAGAACAACCGAAGGAGGCAATCCCATGGAAATATTAACGGTCGAAAACCTGACGAAGATATACGGCGCGGGAAACGCCGAGGTCCGCGCATTGGACGGCGTATCGTTTGCAGTGGAGAAGGGCGAATTTCTTGCGATCATCGGTCCGAGCGGCAGCGGTAAATCGACGCTTTTACACGCTTTGGGCGGCGTCGACCGTCCGACGTCCGGCAAGGTCTATATGAACGGACAGGACGTCTACGCGCAGAACGAGGAGCAGCTTGCGATCTTCCGCCGCCGTCACGTCGGGCTCATCTACCAGTTCTATAACCTGATTCCGGTGTTGAACGTGGTCGAAAACATGACGCTGCCGGTTCGTATGGACGGGCGCAAGGTCAACGAGGCGCGCTTGAACGAGCTTCTGCACCTGCTCGCATTGGAGGATCGCAAAAATAATCTGCCCAATCAGCTTTCCGGCGGACAGCAGCAGCGCGTGTCGATCGGCAGGGCTTTGATGAACGCGCCGGAGATCGTGCTTGCCGACGAGCCGACCGGCAACCTCGATTCCAAGAACAGCCGCGAGATCGTGGAGCTTTTGAAGGTCAGTAACCGCAAGTACAACCAGACGCTGATCGTCATCACGCACGACGAGCAGATTGCGCTGCAGGCGGACCGCGTGATCGCGATCGAGGACGGCAGGATCACCAAGGACGAGCGCATCCGGAGGGCGCAGGCATGAACATTCTGCATACCTTTACACGGCGCGCGCTCAAAAAGAACCGCATGCGCACGTGGGTCACAATCATCGGCATCGTGCTTTCGATGGCGCTTTTGACCGCAGTCATCGAAGGCGCGTACAGCGGACTGGTCTATATGCGCGGCGTGACGACAGAGGACACGGGCGACTGGCACGCCTATTTTTCGGGTCTCGACGAAGCGACCGCGCGAAGCGTCAAAGATCAGGAATTTGTGAAGGACGTCGTGACGACCTGGCGGCTCGTCGGCTATGAAGCGCAGGATCCCGAAGCCGAACGTCAGCCGGTCTTTGTAGACGCGCTCGAGGGCGATTCGCCGCTGATTGCAAGCCGCATCAAAGAAGGAAGAATGCCCGAAAACGATCGTGAGCTGATCCTTTCGAGCAATTTCTACGGAATCGTGAAGCAAAATGCGCTTGACGTGTTCGAGATTGGCAGCACCGTTACCATGTCAATCGGCAATCGTATGAGCCCGGACGGCAAGCCGCTTTCCGAGTATGATTCGATGTGGGAGGGCGAGACCGTCGCCGACGCAAAACCGGTAACCTATACGATCGTCGGCGTCTATCGGAGCTTCGATCCCTCAGTGCGGGGCACGGGCTGCCGCGCGCTGACCAAGGGACAGGGAACAGGAGAAGCCTCCGTATTCTTTACGGTCAAGCATCCGTACTTTTTCAAATCCGTCATGAACAGCCAGACGGTTTCGCAAAACTGGCGCAAAAACGCCTCCTTGATGCGACTGTACGGCGTGTTCAATGACGACGTCGTTGTCAGTGTGCTCTACGGCTTTACGGCAGTGCTGGTCGTGCTCGTCATGTTCGGCTCAATCTCGCTGATTTACAACGCGTTTTCGATCTCGGTCGCCGAGCGCACGCGGCAGTTCGGCATTCTGAAATCCATCGGCGCGACAAAAAAGCAGATTCGCGCGTCGGTGCGCTATGAAGCGCTTGTGCTTTCCGCGATCGGCATCCCGATCGGGCTCATCGTCGGTTGCGCGGGCATCGGGATCACGCTCTGGGCGATCCGCGGCACCATTTCGGCGCTGATGCCGAATGCCGAGACGCAGATGCGGCTTGCGCTGCATCTGATCGCGCTTTTGATCGCCGCAGTCATTGCGCTCATTACGGTGCTGATCTCCGCCGCGGTTCCCGCACGGCGGGCGGCGCGCCTGCAGCCGATCGAAGCGATCCGCAGCACGGCGGACATCAGGACCAAGGCGAAGGAGGTCAAAACCTCCAAGCTCACCGAAAAGCTGTTCGGCTTCGAGGGCGCGATGGGCGCGAAGAACTTCAAGCGCAACAGGAAGGGCTATCGCGCGACGGTGCTGTCGCTGTTTATGAGCGTGGTACTGTTCATCTCCGCCTCGTCGTTCTGCGTCTACCTCACCGATATGGTCAAAACGGTCGCCGAAAACAGCAACGTCGACGTGTTCGCCTATGTGCCGGTCTATGCCGCGAAGGACGTGATGCAGCAGGCGCGCGGCTTCGAAGGCGTCACGCGTTCGACATACAGCTTTATACTGGATTCCGGCGTCGACGGTTTCCATGCCGACCGCGCGCTGTTGACCGACGCATACAATGCCATTCCGTCTCACGGATATACGTTTAACAACGAGCTGTTGGATATGAACATGAGCGTTCTCTATCTGGAGGACGAGGCATTCCGCGCGCTGTGCAGGGCAAGCGGCGTCGATCCGGAGCCATACTTTGCGGAAGACTGCCCCTACGGCGTTTTGATGAACACGGGGATCACGGAACAGGTTGTCGACGGGAAGCGTGTGAAGTACTACCGCTACGACCTGTTCAAAGCCGATGCGCTGCCAGCGTCGGTGGAGACGAGGGAGATCCAAAAACGCGACGGCTTTGTCTGGGAATATATGTACGACCACGAAGCGGACGAGATAAAGGTCGCCTACTATCCCGAGGAATACTGGCGGCAGGTGACGGCGGCAGCGGCGGAAACGCATTCGTATACGCTCGACCGCGAAAAGGCAGACGCGATTCTCACGGAGGACGAGGTGAGCGTGCCCGTGACCTACTCCTTTGACGCGTTTGTACAATCCGACGATTTCTGCATCCCGACCGATCGCGCGTCGCTGATCTATCCGTTCTCCCGTCTGCCGGAAGCGACGTACAAGAGCGAATCGCAGGCGCAGCTGTACTTTCAGACGACCGAGCATAAGGAACTCAGGGAAGCGCTTCTGAAGCTCTTTTCGGAATCGGAATTCCGTTACAACGCCTATGCGGGCGATCTTGCGGAGGGGCGCGAACAGAGCCGCATGATCGTCGGCGTCGTCAACGTGTTCGCCTACGGCTTCATCATCCTGATCTCGCTGATTGCGGCGGCGAACGTGTTCAACACGATCAGCACGAACATCATGCTGCGGCGCAGGGAGTTCGCAATGCTGAAATCGATCGGCATGACGGAGAAGGGCATGCGGAAGATGCTGAGCTACGAGTGCGTCATCTACGGACTGCGCGCGCTGCTTCTGGGTCTTCCGGTCTCGATCGGCGTCACGTTCCTGATCCACCGGATCGTCGCACAGGAGCTTCAACGCGGCTTCTATGTGCCATGGCACAGCATCGCGATCGCTGTCGGCTCGGTGTTCCTCGTTGTATTCGCAACCATGCTCTACGCGCGGAACAGGCTTAAAAAGGACAATCCGATCGACGCCTTGAAAAACGAAAACCTTTGAACTGCAATGCGACTCTGATACGGATTCAGCGCGACACATGGTACGCGCTTCCCGCGCGTACCATGGTCACACTCGGATTTCCGCTCACACGTAAATGCGTTCGTGCGAAGATCTGTCGGCCCGTCATCTACGCCTGCCCAAAAAGACGGGTCATGCCCTGCGTTTGTTCTGAACAAAAGAATGATAAAAAACACGTTATAAGGTGTTGAATACTTATAATGTGTTTTTTTATAAAGAATAAAACGCGATTTGCATTGACATTGTCCTTTGTTATGTATAAAATATAATTGTTACAAATTTGTAACATAAGAACGGAGGGTTGATGAATGAAGAAGATTCTGAGCATTATTTTGGTAATCCTTCAGCTTTGTCTGTTGTTCCCGGCTGTTGCGGAAACGGTTGAGCCGGAAACAAACACTTCCGTCACGTATGAATTGCGGACAGAAGAATCTACGGAAAATCCGGAAGAGGAAGAAATCGGTGGTACTTCCGATGAAACGGATGATCCCACAGACGTCGCTGAGGAACCGACGGAAGAACCGGAGGAACCGGTTGAGGAACCGACGGAAGATCCGGAAGCGGATATTGAGGAGCCTGCAAACGAATCGGATTGGGAAAAGATCCTTTCCGCAGGGATCGTCGATTCCGATGAGACGATCAAACTGAACGGTGATCTGGTTTTACCTGCAGAGCAGACGGTTGTTCTGCGCAGCGGAGAACTCGTTCTGGAAAAAGATGCGTCTCTGACGATTGAAGGCGTTCTTGCAATCGAAGGCGGGAGACTTCTGGTATCAAAAGGTGCTGTACTGACGAATCACAATCGAATCCTTCTTACAAAAACGGGATCGCTCTGTGTAAAGGGAAAGTATCATCAATCGACCGACGCGGTCTTCTCGTGGGATGGTGCAGAGAAAACGACGTCCGTTGAAGGCGTCGATGCGCAATGGATCGATCGCAGGGTCTCTGCCGATCCGGATCATACGATCACCAGAGGCGAATTCCGAACGCTCACGGTTGTGATCGGCGCGGTGGATCTGCGAAGCGAGACCGTTGATAAAAAACAACAGAAGGTGGTCTTCAGCGTAAACGGTGAAGACGCGAAAGATACTGTGATCCGGTATCGTTTGTTCCCGTCGGATGCGAACGAAAAGGAGATCGATTGGATTGAATGTGATGTATCCGATGCACAGGAGATCATGATCTCCGAAAGCGGCGTTCTCGAAGCAGAGACGGGCGACAAATCCTTCGGCGCATCGATCGAGTATGTCTTTGAAACAGAATCGAAGCCGGAAACACCCGTCGAACCGGAAAAGCATGCGGAATTGACGATCACCGCACCGCAAACAAGCGTCTCGATCGATGAAGAACTTCAGTTGAGCGCAACGCTTACGACGGACGAAACGGAGGATGTCGATGTTGCGTGGAGCTGTGAGGCGGGAACCGGCGAAGGCATCATTGATGAAGACGGTGTGTTCACAGGATTGTCGGAGGGCACGGTTACGGTCTACGCTGTGACACAGGACGGCAGTGAACTCACGCAATCCATTGAGATTACCGTCAATGCATATACCTCTGCGCCGAGGATTACGACGCAGCCGGTCAACAAGACTGTGCTTCCGGGCGAAGTCGCAGAGTTTTCGGTGGTTGCAAGCAACGCTACGAAGTATCAGTGGTATTACTTGGCGCCGGGGTCGGAAACGTGGACGGCGGTCAGCGCTTCGAGCGGCAAGACAGCTTCGTACAGTTTAACGGCAGCAGCCCGTCATAACGGATATCAGTATCGCTGCGAAGTCAGCAACAACGCCGGAAGCGTAACATCAAAAGCAGTGACGCTTACGGTATTGTTGCCGGTTTCGATTGTTGCGCAGCCGACAGATCAAACCGTGAATGTAGGCGAAACGGTAACGTTTACGATCGAAGCAGCCAATGCAACAAAATATGAATGGCAGTATCTTGCACCCGGAGCGGACACATGGTCAGTCGTTACCGCAGCGAGCGGAAAAACTGCGCAGTATAGTTTTACAACGGCTGCACGTCATAACGGATATAAATACCGTTGCGAAGTCAGCAATTCACTCGGTGCAGTGATTTCAAACGAAGTTGTTCTGACGGTCATAACAGCGCCGACGATCACGGCGCAGCCAACAGATCAAACCGTTAATGCAGGCGATTTGGTGACGTTTACTGTCACGGCAATGTACGCTAAACAGTATCAGTGGTACTATTTAGCGACCGGAACGGATGAATGGAAACCTGTTACATCGACAGGTGGGAAATTGGATACCTACAGCTTCTCAACGGCAGCACGGCATGATGGGTATCAATATCGCTGCGTCGTCAGCAACGATAACGAAAGTGTTACGTCGGATACCGTAACACTGACGGTCATTACGGCTCCGAAATTCACGACACAACCGGAGAGTCAAACGGTCAATGTCGGTGAGACGGCGACATTTACAGTCGTAGTAAAGCATGCGACAAAATATCAGTGGTACTATCTGGCGCCGGGAGCGGAAGACTGGGCAAAGGTTTCCCGAAATGGTACAGCAGCAACGTATACCTTTACGACGGCAGAACGGCATGACGGGTATCAGTATCGCTGCGAAGCAGGCAACAGCATCGGAGCGACGATGTCGAGCACTGTAACATTGACGGTCATAACAGCTCCGAAATTCACAAAACAACCGGCGAACAAGACTGTGAATGTCGGCGAGACAGCGACATTTACGGTCGTTGCAAAGCATGCGACAAAATATCAATGGTACTATCTGGCGCCGGGAGCGGAAGACTGGGTAAAGGTAACCACCAATGGCAGAGCTGCGACATATACAGTTAATACGGAAGCGCGTCATGACGGTTTCCAATATCGTTGCGAAGCAAGCAACAACATCGGAGCGACGATGTCAAGCACTGTAACGCTGACGGTCATAACAGCTCCGAAATTCACGAAACAACCAGAGAATAAGACAGTGAATGTCGGCGAGACAGCGACATTTACAGTCGTAGCAAAGCATGCGACGCAGTATCAGTGGTACTATCTGGCGCCGGGAGCGGAAGACTGGGCAAAGGTTTCCCAAAATGGTACAGCTGCAACGTATACCTTTACGACGGCAGCACGGCATGACGGGTATCAGTATCGCTGCGAAGCAAGCAACAGCATCGGAGCGACAATGTCGAGCACCGTAACGCTGACGGTCATAACGGCTCCTAAATTCACGAAGCAGCCCGAGGACCAAACGGTCGTAGTCGGCAATACAGTAACGTTTACCGTAGTCGCAACGCAAACGACACAATACCAGTGGTATTATCTGAAGCCGGGAGCGGAGGACTGGGTAAAGGTAACCACCAATGGCAGAGCTGCGACATATACCGTTAATACGAAAGCACGTCATAACGGATACAAGTATCGCTGCGAAGCAAGCAATGGTGTCGGAACGACAATGTCGAGTACAGCAACGCTGACTGTCATTACGATGCCTGAAATTACCCAGCAGCCTTCGGATCAAACGGTTGCCATCGGAAAGATCGCGACATTCAAAGTGGCATCGCCAAATGCAGAAAGTTATCAGTGGTACTACAAAGCTCCGGGAACGGATGAATGGAAACCTGTTACATCGAGCGCAGGTAAAACAGACACCTACAGCTTTAAAGCGGAAGCGCGTCATGACGGCTACATATATCGCTGCAAGATAACCAATGCGGTCGGAAGTATTGATTCAGACGAGGCTACGCTGACCGTTATTCCGAAGCCGACGATCACAAAACAGCCTGCAAGTATATCGGTATATGCGGGGCAAACGGCATCGTTCACAGTAGAAGCAACCAACGCGAAGACGTATCAGTGGTGGTACCTGGCGCCCGGGGTGGAGGAATGGGTAAAGGTAACCACCAATGGCAGGGCTGCAACGTATACCTTTACGACGGCAGAGCGACACAACGGCTATAAGTATCGCTGCGAGATTACCAACGACAGCGGTAAAGTCACGTCGAACACGGCAACGCTGACCGTTATTCCGAAGCCGACGATCACAAAACAACCGTCGGATTGTACGGTCTATTTCGTTGGTACAGCGATGTTCAGCGTAACGGCAACAAATGCAACGCAATATCAGTGGCAATTCCAGAAGCCCGGTGAAACGTCATGGACGGATTTGACCTCCGACAGCAGTCGTGAAGCTACTTACAGCTTCACGGCAAGATGGCAGAACGGATATAAGTTCCGCTGCATCGTGAGCAATCCGGCTGGCAGCGTTACATCGCAAGCGGTCACACTGACGATTGTTCCGGCGCCGGTCATCACGAGGCATCCCGCAGATCTGACGGTGATCGCCGGTCAAGTCGCTGAATTCAGGGTCGAAGCAACCGATGCTGTTACGTATCAGTGGTACTATCTGGCACCGGGAGCTGGAGAATGGACAAAGGTTACAACAAACGGGAGATCTGATACCTACAGCTTTACGACCGCGGCGCGGCATAACGGCTATCGGTATCGCTGCGAGGTCAAGAACCCAGCAGGCACGGTCACTTCGAACGAAGCGCTGTTGACCGTTGTTTCCGAACCGACGATCAGTACGCATCCGCAAAGCCAGACGGTTTATGCCGGTGAGGAAGTTACATTCATCGTCGTTTCCGGCAACGCCGAAAGCTATCAATGGTGGTATCTGGCGCCGGGAGCGGAGGAATGGCGCAAGGTAACCACCAATGGCAGAGCTGCGACATATACACTTAAGACAGAAGCGCGGCACAACGGCTACAAGTATTGCTGCGATGTTACAAATCTGGCAGGCACAAAGACCTCTAATGTGGCAACATTGACGGTCATTCCGAAGCCGACGATCACTGCGCAGCCCGTGAATCAGTCGGTATATCTGGGTGAACAGGTCATATTCCGAGTTGAGGCAACGAACGCGGAGAGTTATCAGTGGCAGTTCTACGATCCCAAAGAAGACAATCCGGCTTGGATCGATATCCCGTCTGCAACGAATGCTCAGTATAGCTTCGTGATGGATGATGACTACGACGTCAACCGCTGTAGGTTCCGCTGTATCGTAAGCAACGGCGCCGGTTCCGTGACGTCGTCTGCGGCAACGCTGACGGTCATTCCGAAGCCTACGATCACCACACAGCCGACGAACCAGAGTGTATATGCAGGCGATACCGTCACGTTCAGCATCGTAGCAAAGAATGCGACAAGCTATCAGTGGTACTATCTTGCCACGGGTTCAAGCGAATGGAAGGCGGTATCCTCTTCCGCAGGCAAACAGGCAACGTACAGCTTCACCGCGGAAGAAAGACACAACGGATACAAGTACTACTGTGTAGCTGCAAATCCTTCGGGGAACACGAAGTCGGGAGAAGTCACGCTGACGATCCTGTACATCGCGCCGGAGATCATTGAACAGCCGGAGGATCAGTATGTATCGCCGGGCGAATATGCTGTGTTCTGTATCTATGCCATCAATGCGGAAAGCTATCAGTGGCAATACAGGACTTCCGCATCGGGATCCTGGACGGATGTCTCGAGCGCAAGCGGCAAAACCGATACATACAGCTTTGAGGTTGCATCGCGTCACAACGGCTACCAGTATCGCTGTATCGTTAAAAACGGGACCGCAAGCGTTACGTCGAGTGTTGCTACACTGACGGTATATGAGCCTTGGCCCAGCATTACCACACAGCCGACAAATCAGACAGTCTACGCCGGCGATACGGTCACGTTCCGTGTAGTCGCCGTAAACGCAACGAGGTATCAGTGGTATTATAAGTCGTCCGGATCGAGCAGCTGGACACCTGCCACGTCGTCCTCCGGAAAAACGGCGACATACAGCTTCTCGGCACAGAGCGATCAAAACGGATACCAATTCTACTGTGAGGTGAGTAACGCTTCCGGCGATTCCGTCAATTCGAACATTGTCACGCTGACGGTTAATTCAGCGGAAATGTCCGGTCAGTGCGGCAGTAATCTTTACTGGACGTTCGAGAACGGTACGGTGACTATAACCGGGTCCGGCAGCATGTATGATTATGATCCCGATTATGAGAATCCGTGGGTAACGAACGGAATCTCCAACGATATTACGTATGTCGATTTACCGGATGGACTGACGTACATTGGATCATATGCGTTCTATTCCTGTCGTGAACTCAGTTATATCAGCATTCCGAGTCGTGTAACAAGGATCGGAGAAGGGGGATTTGATCAATGTACAAGCCTCAGTTGGATTGACCTTCCGGTCAGCTTAACCGATATCGAAATATACGCTTTTTGCGCCTGCAATGAGTTGACAGATGTCTGGTACGATGGAACGCAGACGCAGAAAGAACAGATAAACATAGGGTATTACAATGATCCGCTTTTGAACGCTACATGGCATTACAATGACCCGTACGACTTGGGAGATGAGACATACTCGTTTGAAAACTATTCTGATAGTGATGCGGAAGGGCATTGCTTCGGAATGTCAATGACAAGTTCGTTTTATCATCTTGGACTGTTGGACATCAGCATAATAGGAGGGAATGCATATACGCCTTTGTATAGTTTCAGTGATACGTCAACCGTAAGGCGTCCGATCTGTCATTATCATGCTATACAAGGATATGAACGAGAATCCGCGACTGTTGCAGGTGGATACTGGTATTTACACGGTCAAGTGTATAATGCGGCTTCGGATTGGAACAGTGTTGTGAACTATGTCAAGGATCACAGTTACGATAACACCGGAAAGCTCCAGGTTGGAATCCGAAACAGTGTAGGCGGTCATGCAATCAATTTCCTGCGGTATGAGTACGTGAACGGACAGGATAGAATCTATGTCTATGACAATAACTACCCGACGGTGGAATGCTATCTCTACAGGGATTCCTCCGGGAATATATGGGAGACGCCGTACTCATCCTTAGGCAGAACCCAGTCTATTCAATGTGTTGCACTGCGCGACTGCACTACGTACTACGGTCTTGCAGCAGAGTTTGACGGTACGCATGCGTTGTATGCGCCGAAAGGCGCTGTGACCATACCGGGATATGATTATTACGTAATGGATGGTTATATCAACGGTAAAGAATATGTCATGTATGAGATACCGTCAAATGTGGAACAGATCACGATCATTCCGAACGGTGATAATGCAAGCTTTATCTACATGAATAAGGAGTACTGCTTTGAGAAGATCTCAAGCGGAGTGCAAGGTGAATTGAGGTTTGCGACAGTGAATAAACTCGGCATACTTACTGATGCCGAATTCCGGATTGTCAAACCCAATTCCGAAATAAAGTGAAGCAGAGCTTGCGGCGACTCAATATCAACAGTTGGTGTTGAGTTTGAAAAAGAAACAAATAAGGAAACGAATCCACCGTCCTACGGGCGGTGGATTCGTTGCGGAGAAATGGCGATCGTTTCCTATGACGCAGACGGCGCGATGATCGGCATGACCTTGTGCATACATATCGCAGAGCAACTGTTGCCGTAGAATCCGGTTCTGTGACTGTTTGCATCAACGATGAGGACAATACGAATGAAGTCCGGAGCAATGAAGATGCACGCGGCAAGTACAGCATTCGCCGCATCTCCGAAAAGGATCGTTATCAGAAGGTGGAATATAGAGGTGTCGCCGATGGAAATGCTGTGTTGATGGGTGTAAAAAATGATATGCTTGAACTTGAAGCAGCTACTGCTAAAGACCTGAAGGTAAATGGCGTTGAGATTTTACTGAATCCGAACAAGAATCGGCAAAAGGTGAATTCAATGTCAATTATGACATGACCTTTTCGGAAAACCATGAGGTATCGCTTGAACTGAATAATCTCTCGGACATAGCAGTCAATGGAGAACTGGCTATTATTTCTTACGATGAAAATGGTGAAATGCTTGGGCTGATTCTGCAGAATGTCACGCTTGAAGTTAACAAGCCAAATGCTTTCCGGAGGTAATTCATTTCGGGCACAGCAAAAGTCAAATTGACGATCATGGATCCGCAAAGCTGCAGGATACTGTACTGTGCTGAACTCTATGAAAAGTAAAAAAATAATCGATCCATTCTTTGATTTGCGCCCCGAAAGGGGCGCTTTTTTGCTGCTTTTGAGCGCTTGACATAAAATTGAAACAGAATCGGGGAAAACTGTTCACAAAGATAACGCAGATTGTTCAAATCAGGGTGCTATGATAAATACGATGGAAAGGAATAGGGTAACTGCTGCCGACGGAAAAACGATCGGATCTGCTCAAGATATAGCGAACGGAGAACTCGCTGTACGCAATATACGGCAGAATCGACGGCAATTACGATCCCGCTTTCGATCCTGCAAGAAAAAATGCGGTAAAATTTTCCAGCCAAAAGATGCGCACAAAGATGAATGATTCCTCATGCCCGGAAAATTTCTGCAGAGAGGACAACCCCTTTCGGGCATGATTCGGATCCGCAGCGAGCCTGCTGCGGAATAGATCTCAGGAGGAGCTATGGCACAGCAACATAAGAAAAAAAGAAAGAAAAGGATACAGCCGAGGTTTTATGTGATCATATCGATCTTCCTTTTGTTGGTATTGATCCTGATCGTGCTGATCGTGTGGACGGTCGGAAGCTGTATTGCAGAACGTCGGAATGAAGAACAGTTCCGGAATCAGATCAAGGAACGGCAGGACGCTTTCAACGAAGAGGTACGGGATAATCCGAGCGGGTATTCCGGTGTCGAACTGGAGACGATCACCTACGAGGAGTATAAGAGCGGCAAGACGATCCCACCGGTACCGACGCCTATCCCGACGCCCACGCCCACGCCGAAGCCCACGCCGCATATGGTCGCGGACTCCAATCCCGAGCAGTACGGATTTGTACCGCATCTGCAGGTGGAGGGGCAGGAGGTCATGGCGAACAGCTATCTGCGGACCGATCCGATCGAATTCCCCAATGCAGATGATTACAATGCGGAAACGGTCAACGGTATTCTTACATTCCGCGGAAACAACTGGAGAAACGCTTCCGGCGTCGGCACAGTTAATCTGACGGAAAACAAGCTGACCAAAGTCTGGGATTATAAGATCGGATCGCTTGCAAAGGGAAGCGGAGGCAGCAGCTGGTCCGGCTGCGGCTGGACCGGTCAGCCCCTGATCGTGCAGTGGCCCAAGGAAACACGCCGGATCATGAATATGTATGATTGGGCAAAAGAGAAGGATGACCTTGTTGAAGTAATCTATCCGACGGAAGACGGCAACATCTACTTCCTTGATCTTGAAACAAACCGGGAAACGCGTAACAAGATCGTGATGAACGTACCGTTCAAAGGCACCGGCAGCATCGATCCGCGCGGCTATCCGCTGCTGTACTGCGGGTCCGGGGATCAGTATGAACAGGACAGCCAGAAATCGCGCGCCTTCATCATTTCGCTGATCAACGGCAACGTCCTGTACGAATTCGGCAAGCAGGGAACGGACTCCTTTGCAAGACGCAAGTGGTATGCGTATGACTCTGCGCCGCTGGTCGACGCCAAGACGGACACGCTGATTTATCCGGCGGAGAACGGCATCGTCTATACGATGAAGCTGAATACCAATTATAATCCGGAGATCGGTTCGATCTCGGTCGCTCCGTCCGATTTCGTCAAGTTCCGTTATGACTGCAACAACATCTATGACGAGATCGACAAAGCGGATTCCACGCATAAGTGGCAGGGATACGAAGGCAGCGCGGTTGCATGGAACGGATTCCTGTATCTTTCCAGCAATGACGGCATGTTCCAGTGCATCGACCTCAATACGATGCAGGTCGTTTGGATCGCAAACACCGAAGACGATACAAACGGCAGCCCCGTGCTGGATGTGATCTCAGAGACCGAAGCATATCTCTATGTCGGGACCTCGCTGCACTTCATGAAGGATAAGAACAATCAGGGCATTGCTCCGTTCTTCAAGATCGACGCCATGACGGGCGAGATCAAAGGCCGTTACGGGCTTACGGTGTTCACGGTCTCCGGCGTGTCCGGCGGCATACAGGCGACGGCAGTCGTCGGAAAACAGGGAAGCAACATCTCCGACCTCGTGATCGTGCCGATCGCACGGTATAAGGACAAGGATGCGGGAATCCTCGTCGCACTCGATAAAAACACGTTTGAAGTTCGTTGGAAGATGGATATGGACGCCTATTCATGGTCCAGTCCCGCAGTTGTTTACAGCAGCGACGGAACCGGATACATCATCCAGACGGATTCCAAAGGCTATATCTTCCTGATCGACGGCGCATCGGGACGCGTGCTTGATACGCTTCGTCCGACAGACAGCAACTTCGAGGCGTCGCCTGCCGTCTTCGGCAACATGATCGTTGTCGGCTGCCGCGGCGATCAGATGATCTTCGGCATTCGCCTTTCCTGATCCGGATCCGAAACGGTCCCCTTTCGCACACTTGCGGAAGGGGACCTGTTCAGTTTTAACGGAAATGTCGAAAATAGTTTGCATTTTCGGCGTTGCGAATAAGCGCGGAATACGGTATAATACAAAACATGGCAAGGAAAAAGGAACGGACGATCGGTCCGAAGTTTATCATGTTCTGCGCGTCGGTGTTTATTCTGGTGATCGCCGTCGTGATTCTGGTATTCGCCGTAGGCATCAACAGCGCAGCGCCGAAAAAGGGCGGGTCCTGCAGCAGATCGCAGGATGCGCTGTCCTTTGCTGCGGAGATCGACAACGGTGCCGCCGAAGCAACGCAAAGACCGCAGCAGTCGGAGCAGGAGGAATCTTCCGATGCGTCCGTCATCCCGGATCCGCCCGCGCTGCCGAACGATCGTGCGTTCGACGTGAGTCCGGTTGACGCCGCGAAACCCGCAATGTTCGGCTTTACCTATGAGATCCGGAAAAACAACAGGGAAGACAGCTATACATCCAATCCGAATGAGAACACGTCTTCGTTCGGAAAAGCGCAGGACTATACAAACGTAAAAGGTATCACCACGTTTGCCGGCAATCATTATCGCAGCGGCTTTTCCTACGGCACGGCGCGCGTGACGATGCAGACGATGGAGCAGGTGTGGTCCTTTGCCGTCGGTTCGGCGAACGGCTTTGCGGGAGCGTCGTGGACCGGGCAGCCGCTGATCGTCACATGGGAAGGACAAACGCTGAAGACGCTCGGCGTTCGCGATGAGTTCAAGAACAAAGACAGCCTGAACGAAGTGATCCTTTGCGCAGCGGACGGCAATATCTATTTTTACGAGCTTGAAACCGGCAACCGTACGCGCGATTCGATCGCCGTAAACGCGCCGATGTTCGGCACGCCGACGCTCGACCCGAGAGGGATCCCGATGCTCTATATCGGACAGGGCACGCTTTCAGAACCCAACAGCAACCGTTCGACGTGCTACGGCGTCAATCTTTGCAGCAATACCGTGCGTACCATTATCAGCGGCAAGGACTATACGGCGCGCCGTTCCGATTGGTGTGCGTTCGATTCCAGTCCGCTGATCATCGACGATATGCTGATCTGGCCGAGCGAAAACGGCGTTCTGTATCTGATCGAGCTGCATACGAGCTACAATCCCGAAACGGGCGATCTCTGGATCGATCCGGGCGACAAGATCAAATACCGCTATACCGGTACGGATTATTCAAGCATCACGCAGGCGGACAAGCGCGCATACGGCTTCGAATCGTCTGCCGCGGCATTCCGGAACTATCTGTACCTGACCGATAACGGCGGCTACCTGCAATGCATCGATCTCAATACGCTGAAGCTGAAATTCGTCACGGACGTCGGCGGCGATTCGGACGCAACGCCGGTACTGGAAGAGGACGGAAACGCAGGAACGGTGTATGTCTATACCGTTTCGCAGACAGACCGGCAGGATCCCTCGCTGCAGAACGGCTACGGGTTTTCCTACGTCCGCAAGATCAATGCACAGACCGGCGAGATCGTATGGGAGAACAAACAGTATGTACAGATCCTCGATCCGATCACCGGAAAGAACATGAAGGGCGGCGGAAAAGCGACGCCGCACATCGGGCACGGCACGATCGGCGATCTCCTGATCTGCTCCTTCTACGGCATGACCGTGCAGACGACCGACGAGGAAGGGAATACCACGTACGGATTCGGCGGCAAGATCGTTGCGTTTGATCGCTCGAACGGCGCAGTACGCTGGGAGATCGTGCAGACCGGAAATGCCGATTACGTTTCCTCACCGCTCATCATCTACAATGCGCGCGGCGACGCGTATCTGATCGCCTGCGACAGGGACGGCAACATCCGCCTCTATGACGCCGCAAGACCAGGCGAGAATTCGCTCTATGCGCTGAAGCTCGGGGAACGGATCGACGCAACCCCGGTCGCGTTCAACAATTATATCGTCGTTGCAACGACGGGCACGCTGGAACAGACGCGCATCTTCTGTCTGAAACTGAGCTGAGAAAAACCGATCCGCGCGCGGCGGACAGCCTGACAGGTATCAAAAATGCAATGCACCTCCGATTTCCGGAGGTGCATCGTTTTGCGTTTCCGCTGTGCTTTTTTACCGTTCCAGATAGATCGTAACGGTCTTTTCCTCGTCAAAATACGGAACGCTCCATTCCTGACCGTAGCCGCCGATCTGATCCATATCCCAGTCCGGATCGAGGATCCGGAACTGCGTTGTGACGATCCCGGAGGCAGCGTCCATGAATCGCGTTTCCGATTGTTCCGTATTCGGATAGATCGGCTCGCCCTGACGATTCAGAAGAAAATCGCCGAAGGAGTCCAGAATCCTGACGCCGGGCACACGGTACGATACGGTCACGATCCTCTTTTGCTTGTCGACGGAAAACGACGTCAGTTCCAGCTTTCCGCCTTGCGCCGTGTCGGAATCAAACATCGCGCGAACGGTTTCCGTTCGCCCCGCATAGTACATGGGCGTCAGTTTGATGGCCTTCATCCCTTCTCTCGGTGTGAACAGGATTTCGTTGACGGCAGATCCCTGACCGCTGCTTCCGGTATAGTATTCCAGCTGCGGCATCAGGGAGATCCCGTTTTCATCCGTAACGGAGAAGTTGATGAACGGATCCCAGGAAACCGGATTCTCCTCGTCGTAAGCGATCTGCAGCGCCATGATTTCCTCATTTGTAAGAGGGCACGGGTTTTCCCGCAGAAACTCGTCCTTTGCGTTCTGTTCCCACTCGAGATCCGTACTGCCGGGATGCGCCTTAAAGAAAGCTTCCTTTGCCGCCGTACACGCTTCTGCCCAGGCGGCATATGCCTCGTTTGTGTACGGACCTTGCGGCAGGATCGGTTCGGACAGTGTGATACATCCGCCGTCCCGATCGATCCGGATCGATTCGATCGTTACCGTGTGATCGTGGTACGGCCTATAGGGCGGTACTGCCGGTTCTTCCGAATACTCGCCTTTGATCTGTACGGTCTTTCCGGACAGGATCAGAACGCTGTCGTCCTTACCTTGCGTGAGATCGACCGTATAGCCCTTCACCGAAAGCAGCGTTCCGTCTGCATCGGTAAATCGGACGGTCATTGTGCAGCTTTCCGGAACGCTCGGAAAAACGAGGAAAGACGTCATCAGGCTTTGACCGTTTCCGACGTCGACCCGCTCGCTTCGGACAGGCTGTCTTTCGTCTCCGCCGTTGATCGACAGCGTGATGGAAGGCTGATTCTGCTTGCTCTCCAGACTGCAGAAGATGGAGATCGTGTCCTTATGGATCGCGATGTTTTCCACGGTCAGGATCTTGTTGCCGTGTTCATCCAGCACTTCGTCCCGAAGCGCATCGCTGTGCCGTTCGTAATAATCCTGCTGTGCCCGGATCTCGGATGAATCGGTATCGGAGAAGAAGCCGATCCGGCTTCCGCTACCCGTGAGCAGGATACTCGCCGCGACGGCGACTGCGCATCCGGCAAGCAGCAATGCTGCCGCAAGAACGGCAATCTGCAGCGCTCTGCGGCGCGGCTTCTTCCATGCGGCATTTTCTCGTTCCGTTTCCCGGATCGCCGCATCGACCTTTCTGTAGCAGCGGCTTCCGTTTAAGAGACCGTTTTCCAACGCGTCCCGATAGATCAGTTGTTCTTCTTTTGCATTCATTTGTCGTTCTCCTCTGCAATCAGCTGTTTCCGAATGGCGTTTCTTGCGCGGAAAAGCCGCACCTTGACGGTATCGCGTCCGATGTTCAATTCCTGCGCGATCTCCGCGGTCGACAGCCCGTACCCGTAATAGAGCACGAAAGCTCTGTAGCTCTCCGTCGGCAGGGCTTGCGCGGCGTTCAGGATCGTGTCCGTCATGCTTCGATCCAATGCAAGATCTTCAATCGAAATCTCCGGTTCCTGAAATGCGGCTTCCACTTCGGGCGAATCCGTCGGCATTTCTTTCTTCTGAATCGTCTGCAAACGTGAGATCTCTCTTTTCAGCATCCGGATCAGGTACGCCTTCGGGACCAGAATGTCCAGATGCCCGAATCGCGAGATGCGCCGGTAAAACGCGGTGAACACATTCTGAAGCGCATCCTCCGCATCGGCAGGCCGATCCATATGGATGATCGCATACCGCAGAAGATCCCGATACACCGATTGATATACCTCGTCAAAATAACTTCTTTGATTGCTCATATTTCAACTTCCTTCTGTAAGCGCTTACATACAGATAGACGCGGAAAAAACAGGATCGGTTACAGCTTTTGCCGAACCTGTGACAAATAAACTGTTGTTGTCGGGTTCATAAAACAACGACCCCGATCCGGAATGCATCGGATCGGAGCCGTATTCGTCGAAAAGGATGGGGGAGCGGTTAATGGATCGGCGTGATCGTGCCGATGCGCTTTGAGCAGGCGTACAGATCCTGCAGATGCGGACGGAATCTTGCAATCAGCGTGCCCTGATACCGCCCGTCGATGCGCGTGGAATGGATGACGGTGTTGTTGCCGAGGTAGATCATGATGTGACCGACGCGTCCGTGGCTTTCGTTCATCAGCATAATCAGATCGCCGCGTTTCAGATCCTTGAATCCTTCTTTGTCCTTGACACCGGTATCGACGAACGTGATCCGGCTCGTCGGGCTTTGGAGCTCATCGAGCCGCGAGAACGCTGTCGCCGTGATCTCAAAGATGGTTTCGCGCATGTTTTCTCTGCGGTAATCGTACATGCGAAGCAGCCAGCAGATCAGACCGGAGCAGTCATAGGAAGCGTCGCCGGTGCGCGCAAAGGAATCGTACGGCGTGCCGAGACGGTCATAGGTTGCGGAGATCATGCACTCATTCATATGCGCGATCTCATCAACGACCTGTGTGTGAATGCGGCGTGCGCTGTCGAACGTGTTCTTCATAACGGGGTCGATCTCCACATCCGAAACGAATCCGTTTCTGACAGTCAGCATGCGGCCCTTGCCGAGATACAGTCCGCAATCGGTGATATCGCCGGAATACGGACCGTGTACCACGACTTCGACGTTCGGAATGACGGCGTCGCCCTTTCCTATGTCGTCGGAGAAGAACAGAAGATCCCCGGGCTCGATCGATTCGTAATCGCCGATGTATTCCCATTCCGTCTCGTTGCCGTTGCAGGAAACGAGATCGCCCGCGCTGTTGAACAGCTTGAACAGCAGAGTATTGTAGATCGGCGTCACATACAGATGCTTCGGATAAAGATCCTCGTCCTCAAGCGGCTTCTGATAGAAATCGTAATAGACCGCGTTGAACTGGAGCCCCTCGGCGCGAAGCAGATCGTACAGGAACGAGGCGGCGTTGGCATAAGCGGATCCGATCAAATCTTGCGCGTCGGCAACAAGCGTCTCGGGTGAAAAGCTGCTTTCCGGCGTTTCGCATGAAAGCTGCAGATAGCTATAAAACTCTTCTTCGGAGAGGAAGCGAAGCTGCCCGAGCTGAACGTAACCGGTCTTGTCGTCGTCGGTCAGGATCGCGGCGTATCCCCGCTGCGGGTCGACGGCGATCACGCGAACGACTTCATAGCTTGCGTGAGCGACAACGGGAGAGTCGGTTGCGCGCGCCGAATACACGATCCCGTTCGGGCGAACAAGAACCGCATATTTGTTTTCCGGCTGCGTCAGCATGGTTTCAAACACGCGGCGAACATCCAGATACCCGTCGCCCTCCGCGCCGATCGGACGCAGATGGTAGAAGGTGCGGGTTTCGGTTTCGACCGTGCCGAGCACGATCCACTCGTGCATATAAACGCCGTCGGATTTGACAAACGGCGTAACAAGATCGCTCTGCAGATCCGGTTCGCTGAAAATGGAGGGGCAGGCGTTTCTGGTCGAAACAAACGTAAAGGACTCCTGATCCAAAGCGAACGCTTTCAGCTTCCGCGCTTTCTCCTCCTCACGAACGGGGATCGGCGTGGGCGTGGGCTCGGGCGTCGGCGTGGGTTCCGGCGTGGGCTCGGGCGTCGGCGTCGGAATGGGCGGCAGCGTTTTCGGCTCCTCGGTTGCAGGGACCGCAACGGGATCCACGACGTGGATCGTGGGTTCCGCCTCGGGAATCACCGTATGCTCAACAACGGGTACGGGCGTCGCCGCAGCAGGTTCCGATTCGATGCCGCAGGCGATAGTCAAACATGTCAGGATAAGGATCAATACTAATTTCTTCATGATTTGTAGTTTATCGTCGAATCATGCAAATGTCAATCGAATCCGTGTAAATTCTTGTCGAATGCTTTACAAATCCGGTTTGTTTGTGTACAATACGGGCACGGAGGAAGCCATATGAAACAGGAACACATCGATCGGATCAACGAGCTTGCAAGAAAGGCGAAGACGGAAGGTCTGTCCGAAGAGGAGACAGAGGAGCGAGATCGCCTCAGAAAAGCGTATATTGCGGATTTCCGCAAATCTCTGGAAGCGCACCTCGAGAACACTTATGTCGTGGACGCGAAGGGCAATAAAACAAAGCTGCAGAAGAAACACTGAAAAATGATCCCGCACGGTTGTGCGGGATCGCTGTATATTCCGGATCAGAATTCGGGCGGCGGAACGAGATCGTCGTCTCCGCGGAGCGCCGCTTCGCGCGCACGGCGCTTTGCTTCGGCGGCTTCCGCCTCCTTTTTGCGCTGTTCCTCGATCTGCGCCTTGATCTTGTTTTCGATCTCCTGGCATACTTCGGGGTTATCCTTCAGGAACAGACGCGCATTCTCGCGGCCCTGCGCCATGCGCATATCGCCGTAGGAGAACCACGAACCGGACTTGATGATGATGCGGCGGTCGATCGCCATGTCGAGGATGCTGCCTTCCTTGGAGATGCCTTCGCCGTACAGCATATCGAACTCCGCGGTGCGGAAGGGCGGTGCGACCTTGTTCTTGACGATCTTGACGCGCGTGCGGGAACCGACCGCTTCGTTGCCTGCTTTGAGCGTTTCGATGCGGCGCACGTCCATACGCACGGAGGCATAGAATTTCAGCGCCTTGCCGCCGGTCGTGGTTTCGGGATTGCCGAACATGACGCCGACCTTTTCACGGAGCTGGTTGATGAAGATCACGACGGTGTTGGTCTTTGCCACGCAGCCGGTGAGCTTGCGGAGTGCCTGCGACATCAGACGCGCCTGAAGCCCGACGTGCGAATCGCCCATGTCGCCTTCGAGCTCCGCTTTCGGAACGAGCGCTGCAACAGAGTCAATGACGATCACGTCGATGGCGCCGGATCTTGCAAGCGCTTCCGCGATATCGAGCGCCTGTTCGCCGGTATCCGGCTGAGAGACATACAGATCCTCGATCTGCACGCCAAGATGTTCCGCATAGACCGGATCGAGCGCGTGCTCCGCGTCGATGAACGCGGCGGTGCCGCCCGCTTTCTGCGCCTGCGCAACGATGTGCAGCGCGATGGTGGTTTTGCCGCTGGACTCCGGCCCGAAGATCTCGATGACGCGGCCGCGCGGTACGCCGCCGACGCCGAGCGCAAGGTCAAGGTCGAGACAGCCGGTCGGGATCACGGAAACGGGCACGCGGGATGCGTCGCCCAGCTTCATGATCGCGCCTTTGCCGAAGCTTTTTTCGATCTGGCTCAGTGCAATTTCCAATGCTTTTTCTTTTTCCAACATGTCGTGTTCCTCTCTTTCACAATCTTGCGTGTTTATTGTATTATAACACCTGTCCGTTATTTCGTACAGAGTTTTCTGCGCAAAAGATCGAGCGCGTTCAGCATCGCCGAATGCCGGATGCGGTCGCGGTCGCCGAACAGATTCAGCCGCTTCACGGTCGTTCCTTCCGCGCTTGCAAGCGCAATGAACACCGTGCCGACGGGCTTGTCCGGCTCGCCGCCGTCGGGTCCCGCATAGCCGGTCGTGGACAGCGCAAAGTCGGTTCCGGCAGCCTTGCGCGTGCCTTCCGCCATTTCTATTGCGCATTCCTCGGAGACCGCGCCGACGGTGTCGAGCGTTTCCTTCCGCACGCCGAGACGGCGCATCTTGGCGTCGTTCGAATAGGTTACGTCGCCTTCGATGAAATATGCCGAGCTGCCGGGATAGTTGATGAACGCATCGGCGAGTCTGCCGCCGGTGCAGCTTTCGGAAACGGCAAGCGTCTTGCCCGCTTCGATCAGCGCGTGATGACAGACCTCCGCAAGCTCGCGTCCGTTCGTATCGTATACGACGTCGCCGAGCGTCGCCTTGATCGTTTCGATCAAAGGCAGCACGAGCGCTTCGCCTTCGGTATCGTCTTTGCAGCGCGCGGTGACGCGCAGCGTGACCTCGCCGGTCTTGGCGTACGGCGCGATCGTCGGGTTCGTCTGCTGCTTAATGAGATCGTCGAGCCGATAGGTCACGTCCGATTCGCCCATACCGAAGATGCGCAGCTCGCGCGAGTACAGACGGTGTCCCGCCTTTTCGAGCAGACGGGGAAGGACGAGGTTTGCGAACATCGGCCGAAGCTCGCGCGGCGGTCCGGGCATCAGGATCGCAGCCTTGCCGTTTGCTTCCATGATGCAGCCCGGCGCGGTGCCTTTGGGATTTTCGAGAATGATCGCGTCTGCGGGGAACATCGCCTGCTTCTTGTTGTTCGGCGCAACGGTGCGGCCTTTGCTTTCAAAATACGAGACGATCTTTTTCCACTCGTCTTCGTACAGTACGAGTTCCTTACCCATGACCTTTGCGACTGTCTCCTTGGTGAGATCGTCGTCCGTGGGACCGAGCCCGCCGGACAGCAGCACAACGTCGGCGCGGGACAGCGCGGTCTCGATCGCCTCCGTAAGCCGCTTCGGATTGTCGCCGACCACGACCTGATGATACATATCGATGCCGGACGGTGCAAGCTCCTTTGCAATGAAGTGCGCGTTGGTGTTCAGGACCTGCCCCATCAGAAGCTCGGTCCCGACGCAGATCAGTTCAGCAATCATGGAAATCGATCACTCCTTTGTTTTTGATTATGTATTCTATGGCGGACACGATCGACAGCGCAAGCGCGACATAGACGAGCGCTTCGATCAGATACCTCAGATACGGGTTAAGGTACAGGAACGGGAATTCATCATAGAGCAGAAGCGCAATGACGATGATATCCTGAAATGTCGTTTTCCATTTTCCGAGCTTACCTGCGGCAATCACAACGCCCTTTGACGCGGCGATCTGCCGCATGCCGGAGATCAGGAATTCCCGCGCGATAAAGACGATCGTGACGACCGGATGCAGAAGGTATTTCGGATGCGCTGCGTCGGTCGAGCAGGAGAGCATCACAAACGCGGCGACGATCAGAATCTTGTCCGCGGTCGGATCCATCAGCTTGCCGAAATCAGTCACGACGTTGTGCTTTCTGGCGTATTTCCCGTCGAGGATATCGGTGATCGCGGCGGCAAGAAAGATCATCGCCGCAACCCAGTGCGCATACGGCGCAAACCCCTGCCACACGTTGGGAAGAAGCAGCGCGAGGATGAACAGCGGGATCAGAAGGATCCGCAGGAGCGTCAGCTTGTTTGCCGTATTCATACCCATTCTCCCGTCATATCGTAGGAATCCGCGCCGGTGAGAAGCACGGATAAGTATTGTCCGGGCTCGTGACGGTAGCTCGGCGCGATGCAGACTGTGCCGTCGGCGTCCGGTGCTTCGCGGATCGTTCTGCCGTAGGTCCCGTCCATGCCGGTCTCCTCGACAAGCATCAGAAGCTCGCGCCCGATCCAGCGTTCGTTCCGTTCCTTCGAGATCGTCTGTTGCTGCTCCATCAGCGCGGCAAGGCGCGCTTCCTTTACGTCGTCCGGAATCTGATCCGGCATCGTTTCCGCCGCGGTTCCTTCCTCGGGAGAGAACGCGAACGCGCCGACCCGGTCGAAGGGATAGTCCCGGAGAAACTGCATGAGCTCCTCAAACTGCGCGTCGGTCTCGCCGGGGAATCCGACCATCATGGTCGTTCGCAGCGTGAAATCCGGGTAGTTCTTCCGGATATGATCGAGCACGCTTTGAATGTGCGCTTTGCTTCCGCGCCGGTGCATGCGCTTTAAAATGGTATCGTTGCAGTGCTGCAGCGGCATATCGAGATACGGCACAAGCCTTTCGCTTTCGGCGAGCGTGTCCAGAAGCGCGGGCGTCACCGTGTCCGGATATGTATAGAGCAGACGCACCCAACGGAGCCCGTCGATACGGTCCAGTTCCCTGAGCAGCGGGATCAGCCGCGGTTCACCGTACAGATCCTTTCCGTAGCCTGAGGTATCCTGCGCAATGACCGAGAGCTCAGTGACGCCCATATCGGCAAGCGCTTTCGCTTCTTCGACAAGGCGTTCTGCGGGCGTACTTCTGAGATCGCCGCGGATCAGCGGGATCGCACAGTACGCGCAGCGGTTGTTGCAGCCGTCGCCGATCCGAAGGTACGCGCGGTACGGCGGAGTCACGAGCAGCCGTTCCGGTTTCAGGATCGGGGAGCAGGGGAGTTCCAGTTTTTCCGCAATCAGCGCGGGCAGCTTTTCGTATTCACGAACGCCGAGAAAGAGGTCGACCTCCGGCATTTCTTCGGTCAGCTCCTTGCGGTAGCGCTCGGAAAGACAGCCGGTCACGACGAGAAGCCTGCAGCGTCCGACTTCTTTATACTGCGCCATCTCAAAGATCGCGTCGATCGATTCCTCCTTTGCGGCGGTGATGAATCCGCAGGTGTTGACGATCAGCACATCCGCTTTTTCCGGTTCGCCCGTAAACGTGTGACCGGCGGCTTTCAGATAGCCCAGCATCGTCTGTGTATCGACCTGATTTTTGGCGCAGCCCAGGGAGATCACGCCGATGTTCATGCGTCAAAATCCTCCTCAAAATCGCTTTCTTCCGGTTCGATCGGATCGGGCTCCCCCTCCGGTGCGGGCGCGCCGCCGCCGAATACGCGGTTGAATTCCGCCTGCGTGATCAGCACCTGACGCGGCTTGCTGCCGTCGAACGGAGAGACGTATTTCTTCTGTTCCATCATATCGACCAGACGCGCGGCGCGCGCATAGCCTACGCGCAGCCTGCGCTGGATCATCGAAATGGACGCCTGTCCGTTTTCCATCACGATACGCACCGCTTCGCCCAGAAGGTCGTCCTCCTGCTTGCCTTCGCCGAACACGCCGCCCTGTGCGCCGCCCTTGGCTTCGTCGTTGATCTCGTTCAGAACGTCTTCGCTGAACTGGTTGTCATTCTTTTTGAAGCCGGACATCACGCGCTCGACCTCTTCGTCCGAAACATACGCGCACTGGAGTCGGGTCGGCTTGCCTGCGCCGTTCGGATGGAACAGCATGTCGCCGCGGCCGAGAAGCTTTTCGGCGCCGGTCGCGTCGAGAATGATGCGGGAGTCGATCGCGGAACTGACGGCAAACGCGCACCGCGAGGGGATGTTCGCTTTGATGAGACCGGTGATGATGTCGGCGCTCGGACGCTGTGTTGCGACGATCAGGTGGATGCCCGCCGCGCGGCCGAGCTGCGCGATGCGGCAGATCGAATCCTCGACGTCGTCGGGCGCGACCATCATCAGGTCGGCAAGCTCATCGATGATGATGACGAGCTTCGGAATCCTGTTCTTCGGATCGTCCATCAGGGAGTTGTACCGCGTCAGCTCACGCGCGCCGACCTCGGTGAATTTCTTGTAGCGCATGGTCATCTCGTTGACCGCCCACCGCAAAGCGCTTGCCGCCTTCTTGGGCTCGGTCACGACCGGGATGAGCAGGTGGGGAAGCGTACCGAAGACCGAAAGCTCGACCATCTTCGGGTCGACGAGGATCAGCTGCAGATCCTGCGGAGAGGACTTGTAGATCATGGAAATGATCAGGTCGTTGATGCACACGGACTTACCGGAACCGGTGGAGCCCGCGATCAGCATATGCGGCATCTTGCCGAGATCGGCGACGATGATCTTGCCGGCGATATCCTTGCCGAGCGCCATTGTGACCGGGGACTTTGCGTTGAGAAACTCCGGACTGTCGATGATATCGCGCAGCAGAACGGTTGCGGCGTCCTTGTTCGGAACCTCGATGCCGACCGCCGCCTTGCCGGGGATCGGCGCTTCGATGCGCACGCGCGGCGCGGCAAGCGCAAGCGCAATGTCGTTGCTGAGCGTCGTAATGCGGTTGACGCGGACGCCCGGCGCGGGCTGCAGCTCGTAGCGCGTGACGACGGGACCGACGGAGATGTTGATGACCTTCGCCGAAATGTTGAAGCTTGCAAGCGTTTCCTCCAGCAGATGAGCGATCGCGGTCGGGTTTTCGGCGCTCTTTGCAAAGGTTTCGCGCGGCTTGTTCAGGCAGTCGATGGACGGCGGCTCGTAAGCGGGCGCTGCAGGCGCGGGCGGAACGACGAGCGGGATCTCTTCGGAATCGGCGTCCTTCGGCTCGGACGCAGCGGGAGCGACCGGCTTCTTCGCAGGCTTGTCCAAAGGCTTTGCAGGCTCCTTCTTCGGCGTATCGGCAACAAGATCCTCCGCCAGATCGGAGAAGGAGGGCGCCTTCTTTGCGGTCTTCTTAGCCGGAGTCGCGGGGATGACAAGCTCGTCCTCCTCGTCGGCGGAAAGCGCCGCGTCGCTCTTCTTATCAAGCCGTCCGTTGTTGGGCAGCAGAGAAGGATCGACAAAGGGATTCGGCTTGTTCGGCTGTCTGCGGGCAGGCTGCGCGGGCGCTTCCTCAGGCACGTCGAACAGTTCGTCAAACGGGATCCGGTTGGGCTTTTTGCGCTCCTCGGGCCGTCTCCTTGCGGGGAGCGGTTCTTCGTCGATCGTTGTCGAAAAGTCCTTTTTCCATGGTTTGCGCGCGGGTTCGGGCTCATATTCGTCGTCGTAATCTTCGGTAAGCGACTGTTCGTGCTCCGCGATCTTTTCGCGCACCTTGGTGCCGAACGCGTCGGTGTACGCCTTGATGGAGATACCTGTGCACAGCAGCACGGAGATCAGAAAGCCCGCAATGATGACGACCCAGCACAGAAGCTTGCCGCCGAGGACGTAGAGGAGCGTCGGCAAAAGCATGCCCAAAACGCCGCCGCCGATATGGTGATTGACGCCCTCAAGCCATGCTGCGGGGAACTGTCCGAAGAATTGTTTGACATAGTCGGCAAATTTCATGCCGCTTGTGCCGAACTGCTTCAGATCGGTCAGATTCTTGCTGGTCCACATATGCAGCGCACAGAGAATGAACAGCACCGCGAGAAGACCGGTCAGCAGCGTGCTGCGGGCAGGCTTCTTTCTGCCGCCGACGATCAGATAGATGCCGACGATCACGAACAGTACGGGAACCGCATACGCAAAGCAGCCGTGCATGCCGAAGAGATACCCGGAAATGATCCTGCCGAGCGCGTCGTCCGAGCCGCTGTACAGCCAGACGGCGCAAAGCGCACCGAGCGCCAGAAGCACGATGCCGAAGATCTCGATCCCGGCACGCGGCGGCTTCTTCTGCGGCGCTTTGCCCTTCGAAGTGTTCTTGGCGCTGCTTTTTGCGGAAGCCGAAGAACCGCTCTTTGCGGGTGCTTTCGCTTGCTTCGGCGCGCTCTTTGCAGGCGCTTTCTTGGTTGACGTTGATTTATTTGCCATGGATGATCCTCCGATAAACCATTTTCATTCAATTATATTATAATCCGAAACACGCTTCGGCGCAAGCACAAAAAACGAACGGTTGCGGGACGCGGGCATTCATGGTAAAATACCGGAAAGAATCGCGGAGGAACAACCATGACTGTGAAGCTTTTGATCTGGGACTGGAACGGAACGATCCTCGACGACGCCGCGCTCTGTCTGGAGCTTGAGAACGAGCTTCTGCGGGAACGCGGCATGCAGGAGATCACGAGGGAATGGTATCTTGCACATTTCTCCTTTCCGATCCGCAGATACTATGAAATGATGGGATATACATTTGAAACGGAATCGTACGAATCGGTATCGGAGATCTTTATGGAGCGCTATCGCAGACGGTATGCCGACTGTCCTTTGCGCGAGGGCGTGACCGATGTGCTGCGGGCGGCAAAGGCGCGGGGGATCCGGCAGACGCTGCTTTCGCTGACGCAGCAGAACGACCTTCTGGAACAGGCGAACCGCCTCGGCGCGGCGCAGTACTTTTCCGAGATCCTCGGACAGGTCGACATCCTCGGCACGTCCAAGGTCGATCGCGCGGTCGCGTATATGGCGCAGAACGGGATCGATCCGAGTGATGCGCTTTTTATCGGCGACACCGATCACGACGTCGAGGTCGCGCGCGCAGTCGGCTGTCCGTGCGTGCTGCTTGCAGGCGGGCATCAGTCCTTTGACGTGCTTTCCCGCTGCGGCGTTCCGGTCTTCCGGACGGCTTCGGATCTTCGGACCGCACTCGGGATCTGATATGGCGGAGTCGTTTTTTCAATCGGTCTATGAGACCGTTGCAAAGATCCCGTACGGACAGGTCGCAAGCTACGGCGATATCGCACGGGCGATCGGGTATCCGCGCCGCGCGCGGTTTGTCGGCTTTGCCATGCGCGTCTGCCCGGAGCAGCTTCCGTGGCATCGCGTGGTGATGGCGGACGGATCGATCGCAGGCGGGGATTTTGCGCCCGTGCGCAGAATGCTGCTCGAACGGGAGGGGATTCCGTTCCTGCCGGACGGACGGGTGGATCTGAAGAAATGCCGCGCCGTGCTTTTGCCCGCTGTGACAGGCAATCAATCGTGAAATCCTTGTGAAGCCGTTGCAACGGCTTCAAACCTGTGGTATACTCTTTCCAAATGAACAAAGGACGGCAGATATGAAACGGACCGATATCGGCGGGCAGGCGGTGATCGAAGGCGTCATGATGCGTTCCGAAAAGGGAACGGCATTGGTTGTGCGCCGCGGCGACGGATCGCTCGCAAAGGAATTTCATCATAAAAGAACCAGATACAAAAAAGGCTCGTTCCCGACGTGGCCGGTGGTGCGCGGCGTTTACGCGTTCTTCAACGCGCTGTCCGACGGCATGAGCATCACCACCCGCGCGGCGGAGATGCTAGGCGAGGAAGAGGAGGAGCCGTCGAAGTTCGAGAAATGGCTTGCAAAGCGCTTTAATAAATCCGCGATGGATATCGTGAAGTGGGTCGCGATCGTGCTTGCCGTCGTCCTTGCGATCGGCTTGTTCTTTCTGCTGCCGATCGGGATCATCTCCCTTCTGGAGCTGATCTTCGGCAAGATGAGCGCCGTCTGGAGCGCGGTCGTACAGGGACTTGTGCGGCTTGCGATCTTCCTGCTGTATATCTACGGGATCTCCAAAATCAAGGATATCAAGCGTGTATTCATGTATCACGGTGCGGAGCACAAAACAATCGCCTGCTATGAAGCCGAACTTCCGATGACGCCGGAGAATGCGGCGAAATGCACGCGTCTGCATCCGCGCTGCGGCACGAATTATCTGTTCCTGACGATGGCGGTCTCGATCGTTGTGACCACCGTCGTGTCCGCACTGTGCACGCTGATTCCCGGCTTTACCGTATGGCACGATGCAAGCAAGCTGAACAGCTTTCTGTTCCGTCTTGCGCGGATCGTGCTGATTTTGCCGATCGCGGGAATCTCCTATGAGGTGCTGAAAGCGGCGGCAAAGCACGAGAACCTGTTCTGCCGCATCGTGCGCGCGCCGGGACTTGCACTGCAGCATCTGACCACCAAGGAGCCGACCGAGGACATGCTCGAGGTCGCGATCGCGTCGTTCGAGCTTGCACTGCACCCGCCGAAGGGCGATCTGGAATTCGACGAAAAGGCGGTGCAGCCGAAGCCACAGGAAGCGGTCGATCCGGAACCGGCGCCTTCCGTGATACAGGACAACGCCGCAGAGGAAGCGGACAAATGATCGTTCGCAGAGCGGAACAACAGATTGCGGCGCTTCTTGAACCGGTCGCCGGAGAGGACGCCCGGCTGGAGGCGTCGTTTTTGCTGCGCGCAAGCGGGTTCCATTCGCCGTATCAGGAACTGTCCGAAACGGACAGGAGAGCGTTGGAACCGCTGATCGAACGGCGGCTTTCCGGCGAACCGCTGCAGTATGTGCTCGGGGAATGGGAGTTTTACGGCTTGCCGTTTTATGTCAACGAATCCGTCCTGATCCCGCGTCCGGACACGGAAACGCTTGTCGAGACGGCGCTGAAGCTGCTGAAAGCGGAGAAGCGCGGCGTGCTGGATCTCTGCTGCGGCAGCGGGTGCATCGGCATTGCGCTGGCGGTTTGCGGGAACGCAGACGTGACGTCCGCGGATCTCAGTGGGGACGCGCTGGAACTGACGGAGCGCAACGCCCGCAGAAACGGCGTCGCCGTCACAACGGTTCAGAGCGATCTGTTCGACGGCGTGGAG
>JAZNHI010000050.1:0-11483 GCA_045576895.1 Clostridia bacterium
TCCGCGCCGGGTTCGATGCGTCCCTTGTTCGTAAGTTTGTACCGGTCGGCGGGCATGCGCGTCATCTTTTTCACCGTCTCCGAAAGCAGAAGCG
Organism: Clostridia bacterium; assembly: GCA_045576895.1. Classification (GTDB taxonomy): domain Bacteria; phylum Bacillota; class Clostridia; order Christensenellales; family CAG-138; genus UBA3792. The sequence goes on from JAZNHI010000050.1 coordinate 95, forward strand.
TCCTGCGCTCCTTCACAAAGCGTTCGAGCACGCGTGAAAACGTGCCGTATACGCGCGGATGCGGAATGCCGTCTTTGGGGTACGTCGCGTCCGAGATCACGTAGGAAAACGGTTCCCGATAGATCGCCGCGATATCGTCCTCCGACGTGAGCCGGTCGATCATCGTGACCGCGCAGCGATTGCGGGACAAAAGCTCGGCACAGAACCGCCACGGCTCCGCGTCCCCCGCTGCCTCCGCGACCGTTTTGCCGACAAGCGGCTTGTCTTCCCCGCGCCGGACCGAGGAGATCTCGATGTTCTCCCAGCCCAGAAGCTTTGCGTAGTTATCAAAATCCGTGCCGGTCAGAAAGCGCTCTTTCAGGATGCGCTGCGCTGCGGGATCAATAAGCCGCCTTGCGATCGCTTCCGTGCCGCCCGCAAGAAACTCCGGCGGCAGAACGTGCAGCAGCTGCGTGCTGCCCGCGGTGTACGGATACGCGTCGCACTGCACGTCGAGCCCGTCCTCGCGCGCGCGGCGGATCTTTTCGAGCGCGTCATAGACGAGCGTTCCCCACCGTTCGCGCCCGACCGCCTTGAGGTGGCTGATCTGCAGCGGTACATGAAGCGCATTTGCAAGCGCCAGCGCCTCGTCGATCGACGGCAGAAGATTCATGGATTCCGAACGCATGTGCACGGACAGCGTGATATTCGTATGGCGGATCGGCTCGAGCGCGCGCACAAGCCCCGCCGTGTCGAAAAAGCATTCCGGCGCATAGCCGAGCCCCAAAGAAACGCCGAGCGCGCCTTCGGACAGCGTGCGCTCCAACAGCGCGCGAATCGCGCGATAGTCTCCGTCGGTCAGATTCTTTTCAAACCCCGCGACGGCGGCGCGGACCGTGCCGAGCCCGATGAGCATCCCCGCGTGGATCGGCAGCGAACGCGCGGAAAGCGCGGCGCTGTACGCCGCAAGGCTTTCGACGGGGAGATCGCTGAGTTCGCCCGTGATCGGAAAGAGGTACGCCGCGACGTCCGCCTTATGCGGACCGAATACCGGCGCGGCAGAAAGCCCGCAGTTTCCGTTGATGACGGTCGTCAAGCCCTGCCTTAGCTCCGCTTTTCCGAAGCTGTCCGAAAAGACCGCCGTGTCCGCGTGGCGGTGCGCGTCGACAAAGCCCGGCGCAACGACCCTGCCCGCCGCGTCGATCACATCCCCCGCATGCGCCGCGGAAAGATCGCCGATCGCCGCGATCGTTTTGCCGATGATCCCGACGTCGGCGCGATACGGTTCTGTCCCGCTTCCGTCAACGATCTGTCCGTTTTGTATGATCCGATCAAAGTCCATATCCGTTCCTCTGCCGCTATTGTACCACCTTGCCGCCCCCGTTGCAATCCCATAAATGGGAAAACAAAAAAGGCGTACCCTGAATCCCCGGACATGCAAATGCTCCGTTGTTTATGATCACAGGGCTGTATTGCTGCGAATGATCCTTGACGGCTGCTGCCTTTTCATGTATAATCAGGATCATTCGAGACAGGAGTGTAAACCCATGATTCAGATTGCTTTTGCGGGATAACTGCATACAGGCGCAAAACATGACGGAGAGTGATCCTCTTCTTTATTTTGTGCGCCGATTGAAAAGTAACTTCTGAAAGTGGGAGCCGCAGGACGCAGCCACAGTGGGAGCTGCTTCTCTGCGGTATTTTATACCCTTTTTCAGCAACCAACAGCCCAATAAAAAACGATTTGAGGAGAAAATAAAAATGGAATACGAAATGAAGCCTTTAACAAACGAAGATGCGGAATACATGGAAGAACGGATCGACGAATTCGACGACGCCGTACTGCCGCCGGAACCGGACGCGCCGGAGGATGAGGAGCTCATCTTAAAGGTCGAAGACAAAGAGGGAAACACCGTCGCCGCATTCGACGCAATGATCTACACCTGGGGTCAACTGGATGACATCACGATGTGGGTAGATGAGGCGTACCGCGGGCAGGGATTGGGCTCCATGCTGTTAAGAGAAGCCGAGCACATTGCCAAAGAACGCGGCTGCTATCTCTCTTTGCTCGAAACCTTCGATTTTCAAGCCAAGGACTTTTGCGATAAGCACGGCTATTCGGTGTGCGCTGAGCAGAGCAGGTCGAAAGGTCCGACTCGTTATTTTATGTGCAAGCGTCTCGATCGGGTTCTGCCGGACGTTATGCCAAAGCATAACAGCGCGCAGAAGCGATTTGAGATCAGGCGCGGTACGGAAGAGGACGTTGATTTTATTTACGAGAATCTGGACGAATTCAACGATTCCGTTGTTCCGCCGCTGCACGGGTATATCCGCCTGAACAAGAAGCTCGTCGACCGTGACGGAAACATGATCGCCGGTATCATGGCAGGCGTCGGCGGCTGGGACGACGGCTACGTTCACCTTCTTTGGGTGGATGAGCCCTGCCGCGGTCAAGGGCTTGCTTCCTATCTGCTGAAGGAGTGCGAGCGTGAGGCGAGGGAAAACGGAGCCGACGTTCTGTTTGTGTACGCCCGTGATTGGGTCGCGGATTTCTATGGCAAACATGGATTCACCGAGTACGGCGCTGCTGAGGATTTCCCGAAAGGACATCGCAGCTGCCGATTGAAAAAAAAGCTGTAATGAAGTGTAAAAACAACTCGGAATTACGGTAATACGGATCAGACGGATCGCCGATCCGTTTGACGCAAAGCAGCGGCGGGGAATGATATCCCCGCCGCTTCATGCATGCAATCCTTTGTCCCTGTTTTCAGTTTTCCCGATACCCGAGCGCTTCACTGAGCGCGGCGGCGGTTTTGATGACTTCTGCGGTCGCGGCGCGGAACTCGTCCGAATCGACGCGGCGGAACATGCCGATGAGACCTACGCAATAGCGGATCGCGCCTGTGTGGTCTTTGATCGGCGCGGCGACGCCGCGGACGCCGATTTTGAACTCGCCGTTTTCGATCGCAAAGCCGGTTTTGCGAACCGTTTCGAACTCTTTTAGAAGCGCGTCGGCGCTCGAGACCGAATGCGGCGTGAATTGCTGAAACTGCGCCTCGAAGATGCGGCGCACAGCCGCATCGGAAAGCGCCGACAGCAGGATCTTGCCCTGCGCCGTACAGAACGCAGGCAGATGCGCGCCGGTCTCGGACACGATATGGAAGGCAGAATCCGGCTCCGCGTGCAGAAGCACCAGCGCTTCGCCGCGGTCGAGCATGGACAGCGACGCGGATTCGCCGGTCGCCTTGACGAGCCGTTCCATCGGTTCGCGCGAAAGCGCAATGATGTTGCGCGTGGAGCTCACCGCACTGCCGTACTCGAACAGGCGCACGCCGAGCGTATAGCGTCCGCTGTCCGGTTCCTGTTCCACAAGCCCGCAGCTTCGCATGGAGCTCAAGAGCCCGTAAACCGTGCTTTTTGCCCATCCCGAGGATTGTGTCAGCTCCCCCAGGGAAAGCGGGCGTTTTGCCTCTGTGAGAAGGTCTAAAAGCATACACGCCTTTGCGATCGCGCGGACCGGTTCGCTGCTCTTTTCCGTCATTCTTCCGCGTTCGGGTCGTACTGGAAGGTCTGCATCAGTTCGAGCTTGAAAAGGTTCATCTTATGCTTGCGGTCGATCAGCGCCTTCGTCTCGGGATCGTCGATCTCGCCGGTGCGGATGTAGCGGTCAAGCACGGCGTAGGTGAAGCCGAGGTTGTCCTCGTCCGTCTTGCCGCAAAGTCCGTCGCTCGGGACCTTGTGCACGAACATATCGGGAAGCCCGAGATAGGTCCCCATCTCCTTGACCTCCTGAACCGTCAGCTTGCCGAGCGGGCACACGTCGCCCACGGAATCGCCGTAGCGCGTGGAGTAGCCGACCCAGTCCTCGGAGAGGTTGCAGGTATTGATGACTCTGCCGTTATACGACTGCGACACCGCATAGAGCGTGCTCATGCGGATGCGCGGCGCGAGGTTGATGTAGGATTGATTGGAAAGTTCCACGCCCGCCGCCTTCGCCGCGTTCACGACGCCGTCGTACGCGTCCTTGATGTTGACGACGTAGGAGCGGATGCCGAGATGCTTGACAAGCGCTTCGGAAACGTTGATGTCGTACTGCTCGCCGTTCGGCATGAGAACGCCGATGACGCGGTCCGCGCCGAGCGCGCGAACGCACAGCGCCGCGGTGACCGAGCTGTCCTTGCCGCCGGAGATGCCGATCACGGCGTTGCAGCCGGGACCGTTTTCCAGAAACCAGTCGTTGAGCCATTTGACGAGATCGTCGGTGACCTTTGCTACGTTGAATGCCATGATGTACCTCCTTAAACCGTGCGCAGACGGATGTTCTTTTCGGCGAGAACGGCAAGGATGCGGTCGATATATGCCTGCACCTCCGCCTTCTGGAGTGTCTTGACCGGGGACACGAACGAGAGCCGGATCGTCATGCTCTTGACGTCCGCTTCGTAGATGTCGACGAGCGAAATGTTCTGCAGCGTTTCGTCGCGATCCGTAAAGAACGGACCGGTGACGTCTGCAAACGTCACGTCCTTATCGACGACGAAGCTAAGGTCGATGTCGATGCCCGGGAAGCGCGACGCCTCGCGGTACTTGAGCTCCGCTTCCTTGATCTCGGCAAGCGCGTCCATGTCGAGTTCGAGCGTGACGAGCGACGCCTTTTTGTCGATCTCCGCCGCAACCTCGGGATGCACGGTCGACATGGTGCCGATCGTTTTGCCGTCCAGGAGGATCGCAGCAGTGTTTGCGGGATGCTCCCACGCGTTGATCGGCTGTACGCGCTCGAACGTCGGACGGATCCTGCGCATGTCGAACAGGATCGACGCGATCATGTCGCGCGCGGAGAGGAACACGGTGCGCTCCTTTTCATGCGAGAGCAGAGCGACGCCGAGCGTTCTGCGCTCGTTTGCGGTGCCGTCCTCCTTCTGTCCCTTGACCGTTCTGCCGATCTCGAACACGCCGAACGATGGCGCATAGAAGCGGTTTTCCTTCAGAACCGGCAGCAGCGTCTGCATCATTGCGGTGCGCAGGATCGTTGCGTCCGGGTTCATGCCGTTCAAGAGATACACGTTTTCGGGCAGCGGGATCTTCAGATCGTTCAGCTTCTTTGCGTCGCACCAAAGGTACGTGTGGACCTCGTGCAGCCCGAAGGTCTTGACCAGCGCGTCCTTCATCGCCTTCTCATCGGCTTTCACCTGCAGCGGCTGCACCGGACGCAGCGCGCTCATCGTGGTCTCGATCCTGAAATTGTCGTAGCCGTAGATGCGCGTGATCTCCTCGATGACGTCCGCTGGGATCGTCACGTCCTTGGTGGCGCGCCACGACGGGACCTTGACGTCGAATACGGAGTTGTTTTCGGTGACGCCGAAGCCGAGCCGCGTCAGCGTATCGTTGATCTGCGCGTCGGCAATGTCGATGCCGGTGTAGCGGTCGACGAATTTCTTGTCGAAGTGCAGCTCGATCTGCGGATAATGATACTGCCAGCAGTCCGTATAGCGGCTCACGACCTTTGCCTCCGGGTCGATCGCAAGCAGCAGCTTTAAGAATCTGCCCGCGGCGAGTGCGCAAAGCTCGGGATCGAGCGTCTTTTCATAGCGCATGCTCGCGTCGGTGCGAAGTCCGATGCGGCTCGAGGTCTTGCGGACCGACACCGCGGAGAACGTCGCGCACTCGAGCGTCACCGAATTCGTATCGGCGACGATCTCGCTGTTCAGACCGCCCATGACGCCCGCGACCGCGACGGGCTTTCCGTCGCTGGTGATCATCAGCGTTTCGGGGTCGATCTTCCGCTCCGTGCCGTCGAGCGTCTGGAACGCGAAGGTCTCCGGGAAGCGCTGCACGCCGATCGTGCCGACCATACGCGAATCGAACGCGTGCGTCGGCTGTCCGAGCTCAAGCATGACGTAGTTGGTCAGGTCCGCCAAAAGCGAGATTGCGCGCATGCCGCAGTAGTAGAGGCGGATCTGCATGTCGATCGGGCTGACCGTCTTCTGAATGTGATCCGCGCGGATCGCGGAATAGCGATAGCAAAGCTCCGGGTCGATCGCGCCGAGCGGGACCGGATCCAAAGCGTCGTATTTAGTAAGATCATCAAGCTCCAAAGGCTTTAAGGGGCGCTTTGCGATCGCGGAGAACTCACGCGCGATGCCGTAATGTCCCCAAAGGTCCGGACGGTTCGTCAGCGACTTATTGTCGACCTCGAACAAGGTGTCCTCGAACGCGAACAGCTCCTTGATCGGACGACCCAGCGGCGCATCCGCGGGCAGCTCCAATAACCCGCTCGAGGAATCCGCAATGCCGAGCTCGGCTGACGAGCAGCACATCCCGCGGGAAACGACGCCCGCGATCGTTGCTTCACCGATCGTCATACCGACGACGGACGCGCCGAATGGCGCAAACGGTACGCGCATGCCTACGCGCACATTGGGCGCGCCGCATACGCAGCGGTCGGTATGATCGCCGAGATCGAGCTCCAATAGATGCAGCTTTTTGGAGTTCGGATGCGCGTCGATCGTTTTGATCTCCGCGACGACGACGCCGTTGATCTCGGTTCCGAGATGGTAAACGTCCTCCACCTCCGCGGTGGACAGCGTGAAGCGATGGATGAGGTCGTCAATGTCGAGACCCGAAAGGTCAACATAATCCGAGATCCAGTTCATGGAAACTTTCATGGGTTTGCCTCCTTACTTCACGAATTGGTCGAGGGACTTCAGGTTTCCGCTGTTCAGGTCGCGGATGTCCTTGATCCCGTATTTCATCATGGCAAGACGCGTCAGCCCGAGGCCGAACGCAAAGCCCGTGTACTTCTCGGTGTCGATGCCGCCCGCCTTCAGCACGTTCGGATGGATCATGCCGCAGGGGCAGAGCTCGAGCCAGCCGGAGTTCTTGCACGACGGACAGCCCTTGCCGCCGCAGATCGCGCAGGAGATGTCGAGCTCGAAGCCCGGTTCGACGAACGGGAAGAAGCCCGGACGAAGCCGCACCTTGACGTCGCGCTGGAAGACCTCCGAAAGCATCGTCTTCATGAAGTAAATGAGGTTCGAGATCGAGATGTTCTCGTCGATCATGATGCCCTCCATCTGGAAGAACGTGTTCTCGTGGCAGGCGTCTGTGCTCTCGTTTCTAAAGCAGCGTCCCGGGAAGATCGCGCGAAGCGGCGCGCCGTATTTTTTCATGATCGCGTTCTGCGCGGCGGACGTGTGCGTCTTCAAAAGCTGTCCGTTGCTGAGATAGTACGTGTCCTGCATGTCGCGCGCGGGATGATGCTTCGGAATGTTCAGCGCTTCGAAGCAGTGGTAGTCGTCGACGATCTCGTCGTAGTCCTCGATCGTGAAGCCCATCGACGCGAAGATCTGTTCGACCTCGCGCTGCACGAGCGTGATCGGGTGATAGCTGCCCTCACTGAGCGTACTCGGCAGGGTCAGATCATAGCGTTCGGTCGCCGCGATTTTGCGCTCCAGCTCCTTTGCGTGCGCTTCCTCGATGCGCATTCTGATGCTTGCCTCGACCTCATCCTTGAGCGCGTTGACCTTTGCGCCGTATTCCTTGCGCTGTTCCGGCGCGATCGCGCCCATGTTCTTCAAAAGTCCCGTGACCTCGCCCTTTTTGCCGAGATACCGGACGCGCAGCTCCTCGAACGCCTCCGCGGCGTTCGCCTGCATCAGGTGTTCATAGAACTGCTTCCGCAGCTCTTCCATTGTGATTGCCATACATTCCTCCTTAAAAAAATAGTCCCATGCAATTTGACTGCATGGGACGAAAAACCTTTTCCGCGGTACCACCCAAGTTAAGGGCAAAGCCCTTCTCTCGTTTCCCCGATAACGCGAGGACGCGCTCCGAACGGAGATGCTCCGGTGCTGAACCTTCCCGTCCGTGCCCTGTTCCCCCGCTTTCAGCCGCGGCGGAGGCTCTCTTTCACTGCGTTCGGACGGTACCTGACACCTTCAACGCTTTGCCTATTGTATCGCACAATCCCGCGGATGTCAACCGCGGATTTTCAACAGCAGACAATCAAAAACGCCCCCGTCAAAACGGAGGCGTTGTGCGCCGAACTCAGTTGCGGGCTGCCTTTGCGATCTCGCAAAGGTTCGCGAACGCGTTCATGTCGGTGATCGCGAGGTCTGCAAGGACCTTGCGGTTGATGTCGACGTTGGCGAGCTTCAGGCCGTTGATCAGACGGCTGTAGGTGGTGCCGTTCATGCGGGCGCCTGCATTGATACGGGCGATCCACAGTTTGCGGTACTCACGCTTCTTGAGCTTTCTGCCGACGTACGCATATGCCATGGACTTCATGACCTGCTGGGAAGCGGCACGATACTGCTTGCTCTTTGCTCCGTAGTAGCCCTTTGCAAGGCGGAGGACCTTACGGCGTTTCTTAACGGCGTTGACTGCTCTCTTAATTCTTGCCATGGTTTTGTTCCTCCTTACTTATACGGGATCAGCTCGCGGACTTTCTTCTGTTCTTCCTCGGCGATGTAGCCGGTCTGACGCAGACCGCGAAGTCTCTTGGTGCTCTTCTTGGTGAGAATGTGGCTCTTGTAAGCCTTGGCGCGCTTGATCTTGCCGGACTTGGTCACGGAAAAACGCTTTGCTGCGCCGCGATGGGTTTTGATCTTCGGCATGGTTGTTCCTCCTGCTAATACTTTCGATTACTTTTTCGGTGCAAGCACCATAAACATGTTCCTGCCCTCTTGCTTGGGAGGACGTTCCTTCACCGCGACGTCGGACACCATGCTAAAGAAGCTTTCCATGACGTCCTCGCCCATTTCGCCCTTGGTGATCTGTCTGCCGCGGAAGCGAATCGAGACCTTCACCTTGTCGCCGTTGCGCAGGAACTTATCGCATTGCTTTGCCTTGACCTCCATATCGTGCATATCGATGGTGGCGGAAAGACGGATCTCCTTGATCTCGATGATCTTCTGGTTGCGCTTTTGTTCCTTTTCTCTTTTCAGCATGTCGTACCGATACTTGCTGTAGTCCATGAGCTTGCAAGTCGGGGGTACGTTCTGGGAGACCTTTACAAGGTCCAGTTCGCGTTCGTCCGCCAGACGCTGTGCGTCCCGCACATCCATAATACCGAGCTGCTGTCCGTTCTCGTCGATCAGCCGCACTTCGGGGTCGCGGATCTCTTCATTGATCTGCATGTCCTGCGTAGCGATGAAAAAACACCTCCAAACAAAAATAGTGGGCGCAGAATGCACCCACTTTCGATAGTTCTTGCGATCTATAAACCGTGACGCGGCGCGATTGCCGGCAGGTGAGAGCGGGCGCTCTGCTTGAAAACACGAATATTATAATGACGCCCGCCGCTTTTGTCAAGCGTTTTTTCTTGATTTTTTCGAACTTTTTTCACGACGGCTCCGCCGTCAATCCTTGTCCGCAGGGCCATTCATGCTGCAGAAGACGTCGGGTTTCATGCTTTCCTGCCTTTCTTTCCGTGCGCGGCGCGGGCGATCGCAATGAGCAGCAGCAGAAACGAAAGGAGCTCCAGTCCCAAAAGCGCAAGGAAGCAGCCGTACAAAACGGTGTTCAGATACCCGGTCAGCGCCGTGCGGAACGCGGAGACCGTCAGGTTCAGCCGCTCCACGTAGCCGAACAGCAAAAACTGCATGACCGGCACGAACACGACCGTGATTCCCATGAAGATGCCGCCCCAGATGACGACCGAGCCCGCCCGTCTCGACTTGCCGGTGTACATCATCCGAAGGAAGATCAGCAGGATCAGACTGAGCAGCAGCCCTGCGACGAACAGGATCAGCGCGGACTTGGAGAACGTGTTGTTCCGCAGTTCCAGAAACGGCTTGACGATCAGGTCCGTGTTGATCGCGGAGAGGTCCTCCGTCACCGCCTGCGCGCAATCCTCGGAGAAGTCGCGCACGCCTTCCTCGCCGAACGCCGTATGCGCGCGGGCAAAGCGTACGAATTCATCCGCGGGGTATGCAGGCAGCGCAAGCGGGACCGTCGCGTTCTCGGCGAACAGCGCGTCGATCACGCGGTCCGTATAGGTACGAATCGCGTCGTCCGTTACGACATCCTTCAGCGCATCGCCGTCGACGCCGTACAGCAGCGCAACATGTTCAAGGTCCTCCGAAAGCCGTTCGCGCATTTCGGCGCAGTAGGTCTTCGTCGGCATGAACGCTTTGATGTATGCCGGGTTCAGAACGATGAAGCGCAGCGCGCCCGCCGCAAGCGTGAGCACGATCGACGCAATCAGCAGGGCGAGCAGGATCGCCGTTCCGATCACCTTGAAGAATTTCATCTGCCCACCTCCGCTCCGTCAATGAGGTCGCACAGCAGCACGCAGCGGTCCGTGCGGCGCTTGCCGCCGTTGTCGCGCGGGTAGCAGGTATAAAGTACGAGATCCGTCTTCTGCCCCGCGTCCATATACCAGCGGTCGGTCCCCTTGGCGGTCTTCACCTCACGAACGCGGTAGGCGTACGGACCGTAGCTTGTTTCCACCAGCACGACCGCGCCGATCGGCGTGTCCTCAAGCTGCGCAAAGTCACGCGTGACGTGCGCCGAGATGATCGTGCAGCCGCCCTCGCCCGGGAAGGACGAGCCAAACGACATGCCCGCGCCCTTCTTCAGCAGCTTCTTGTCCGCGCCCAAAAAGACCGGAATGTTTTTGATCTCCCAGCCGCCGCCTTCCCATGTCACGTTGATGCGGGCAAACTGCTTGCCGTACGGGATCGAAGGGATCTCCGTGAGCGCGTTCGGACGGCCGGACGGGATAAAGCCCGTGTCCTCGTCCGCAACCTCGGTCTGCGCGTTTCTGCCGACCAGCAGCCCGAAATAGGCAGACTCTTCGACCACGGTCTGGAACAGATACATGCTCAGGCAGAAAACGCCTGCGAAAAACAGTAAAAACGGGATCGTCAGCGCAACGCCCCTTCCGACCGGCGATCCGGTCCTGTCGCGTCCCTCCATACCGTTATGCCGTCCTCTTCTTCTTGCGTTCGACAAAGACCACCAGCACGATTGCAAAGATCGCCGCCGCGCCGATCAGGATCCCGCCGACGATGATCCAGCCCTTGGAAGGCACGCTGCCCACGTCGGTCTTTGCGTCGCTGTTGATGCGGCCGATGAGCTTTCCGTCCTTCTTGATCGTGATCACGCGGGCGTATTCGTTCTGCGAATCGTTGCTCGGATCGATCGAGTATTCGAGTCCGAGCTCGGCGCAGATGTTTTCGATCAGTCCCGCCGCGATCTCGAAATCCTCGTCGGTGTAATGATCGAGTGACGCTTCGTCCGAAAGCTTTTGATCGCGGATCGCATCGTTCACATAGCGGATGATGTTCTTATAGTTGTCCGGCGTGACCGTAATCCGGTCGCTGCGCAGAACGTTCAGCAGCTGCCTTCTGAGGGTTTCGTTCCTGCCGAGCAGCGTCTGATCGAACGAATCCATCAGCATATCCTTGTA
>JAZNHI010000051.1:0-2530 GCA_045576895.1 Clostridia bacterium
GCAAGGATGCAAACGCCCAGGATGATCAGGATCAGGACGGTAACCACGGCTTCCTCCTTTCCGCGTTATTCGATCGTCACGCGATAGCAGTTCTGTTCGGTCACGACGAAGAATCCGTCCTGACCGCAGCGGTATGCGTAGATCGGCGCATACGCCGGCTCCAGGTCGTTGAGCTTTTTGCCCGCAAAGGAGAACTGCAGGAAGTTTTCCTTTGTAAAGACGCAGATGCTTCCGTTGTACAGGAACGCGCCGACGACCGGCGAGGGCAGGTATTTCTGCATGACGTTCGACCAGAGGTCGTCCGTCTGCGAGATCGTGATCAGACGCACAAGGCTGTTTTCCTCGCCCTCTGCGGCGACCGGCTCCGCAATGAAGTACGCGGTTTCCGTTGCCGCCGAAAAGTCGACGATCGTACTGCCGTAAACGCGCACACGGTCACGCTCGGCGGAGAATCCGCCGCCCTCCTCGCGGTCGTAGCGGACGATCGAATGCGTGCCGACCAGGAACAGACAGCGGTCGCTCAGGTACGCGCCGTAGATGGACTGGTTGTAGAACGGCGAGGTATAATGCACCATCGTGCCCTGCTTGCCGCAGTCGTAGATACGGACGATCGATTCCTCCGTAAACTGCCCGACGTCCATGGTGGAGACCCAGAGATATTCCGTGCTGCCCGCATCGAGAAAATCGAACGCAACGACCTCGCTGTCCTTGAAGGAAATGCCGTTGACCGAATGCATTTCTTTGTCGATGATCAGAATGAAGCGGTCGTCGCGGTCCACGCCGGGGATCTTATAGAGCAGCGCGGCGTAGTTGTGCCCGGCGCGCACGTCCAGGATCGTGCCGCTTGTCAGCGTGCGCGCTTCGTCCGAGCCCTGGATCTGAAACAGCGAACCCGCGTAAACGATCGTCATCGCCGAGGAGACGTCGAAGCCCTCGACCTGCGGCGCGGCATAGAAGGTGGAGACGTCCTTTGCGGCGTCGTAGGTATAGATGCGGTCCGGCGTACGGTAATAGATCCGGTCGTCCTTCGCCCGGTAGGTATAGCCGTTCACGACGTCCGCGCGGGTAAAGGTCAGACCCGTTTCACGCTTTGCAAACAGCATCAGAAACAGCGCGACGGCACCGACCGCAAGGATCACGCCGGCAATACCGAAGATCGCGAGCCGCGAAACGGTCATCCGGCCGATCGTCAGCTTGCGGTCTGCGCTTTCCCGCAGGTATTCCCGAATGCGATCAGAAAGGTCGCTCATAGCGTCAAAAACTCCGTATCAGTTCTTTTTCGGCGCGCGAACCGTAAGTGCGCCGGGCAGCACGCGGAAGGTGACGGGCGTGCCGTCCATGCGTTCGCCGTCCACTTCGATGCGCGAAACGGGGTCGCACACCACCGAAACCTCGGTCGCTTTGCGATAGGTAATGACGGGCAGACCGAGATGCTTGCCCTTGATGAATTTCGGCAGCAGCTGCAGAAGCCGCAGCCGGTTCACGTCGTGCGCAATGCACACGTCCAGAAGTCCGTCGGACATATCGGATTCGGGCAGCACGTTCATGCCGCCGCCGAAGTGCGTGCCGACGCCCGCCGCCGCCATCAGCACGTTCCGTTCGATCGTGCCGTCCGGAAACGTCAGCGTGGTCTTGCGAAGCTTCAGCCCCAAAACCGCTTTCAGCACGCCGAGCCGGTAGGCGGTCTCGCCGTTTTTGCATTTCGGCTTGAATTCCTCGGTGTAATCCAGAACGTCCACGTCGAACCCGAAGCCTGCGATGTTGAAGAAGATCTGATCGTTCGCCATGCCCGCGTCCACGACTCTGTTCTCGCCGTTCAGAAGGATGTCGAGCGCGGCTTCCGGGTCCTTCGGAATGGCAAGCGGCCGTGCGTAGTCGTTGCCCGTGCCGCAGGGGAGAAGTCCCAGCACGCGGCCGGTATGTACCACGCTCATGGCGGTCTCGCGCAGGGTGCCGTCGCCGCCGACGGCGGTGATCACGTCGAAGCCGTCCGCAACAGCCGCCTTTGCAAGCTCCGTTGCGTGACCGGGGTACTGCGTTTCGCGAATTTCAAAGTCGACCCCGCGCGCTTCGAGCATGAATTGTACGCGGTCGATGTATGCGCCGGCGCTTCCGCTGCCCGACGTGCGGTTTGCGATCAGACAATACCGTTCCATAAATGCCTCCGTCTCCGGTGATCCGTTCCAATACTTTATATTAACACAGATCAAAGTGTGGGTCAAGATGAACGCACCCCGTCGAATGCGCGGCGCATTGCAAACTTTTTGCAACAGAAATGCAAAAAACGTGTTCTGCGCTTGCAAAAGCCCCGGGCTTGTGGTATGATACCACAATCCGGCGAAGTATACCGACACGATCGGTTTGCATGGAATATGGATAAGGAGAAGGAACATGGCACAATTTGAAAAACTTGAGGGGAACAAAGGAAAACTCCCGATCACCGCCGATGCGGAAACCTTCCGCAAGGCGCTGAACGAAGCGTATAAGAAGACCGCAGGCCGCTATGCGGTCCAGGGCTTCCGCAAGGGAC
>JAZNHI010000052.1:0-14246 GCA_045576895.1 Clostridia bacterium
CTCCCCTCTTGAGCAACAACTTGTCTTTCGACGCTTTTGCTATTATACTCGCGAATTTCCGTTTCGTCAATCCCGAATTGTAAATTTTACGGTTTTTTTTGACAAGCGCGGCGCGTTCCGCTATAATGATAAACGAAGAAGTATGTTAGGGAGAGTGGACATGGCAAAGCTGTATTTCCGTTACGGGGCGATGGGCTCAAGCAAGACCGCGAACGCGATCATGGTCAAGTACAATTACTGGGAGCGCGGCAAGAACGCGATCCTCATCAAGCCATCGATCGACACGCGAAACGGTTCGAGAAGGATCTGGTCGCGCTGCGGACTCGAGGACACCTGCATCTCGATGGAAGAGCTCGACATGAACAAGGTCAAGGCGGGCGAATACGACTGCCTGATCATCGACGAGGCACAGTTTTTGACCAAGGATCAGGTGGAGCTTTTGGTCAGGATCGTCGACGACTACAACGTCCCGGTGATCTGCTACGGGCTTCGCACCGATTTCCAGGGCAATTTCTTCGAAGGCAGCCATTGGCTTTTGGCCCGCGCGGACGCGATCGAGGAGGTCAAGACCATCTGCTGGTGCGGACGGAAGGCGACGAACAACGCGCGCCTCGACGGCAAAGGCGGCATCACGAAGGTCGGCGAACAGGTGGTTCTGGGCGCAAACGACAAGTACATCGGGCTCTGCCGCAAGCACTTCAACCTCGGCGATCCGGGACCGGAGCTGCGGACGCCGGACAAGCCCGAGTAACGCAATGATTTGGGAGGTTTGCAGCATGGAAGAAGTATTTTCGATCGTACAACGGTATTTCACCTATGTCATTGAGTGGGCGGTCATGCTGTGCGAGGTCATCGGCGTCATCATGATCGTACTGACGGCGATCCGCGGCGTGATCGCATGGCTTCGGAAGGATCCGCACGCAAGACTGATCGCGGCGGAGGGCATCGCGATTGCGCTGACATTCAAGATGGGCGGCGAGGTCCTGCGCACGGTCATCGTGCGTGAATGGCAGGAGCTTCTGGTTCTCGGCGCGATCGTTCTGCTGCGCACGATCATGTCGTTCATCATCCATTTCGAGATCCGCAGCGAGCGGCAGACGCTGGAGGGAACCGTTCCCGAAAAGGAACCGGACGATGCGGCGGACGGACAGAAACCCAAGCAGAAAAAACGGTTTCCGGTCATCAGGCTTTAAGACAGACGCCCCGGCTTCGGGGCTTTTTTCCGCATGGGAAGTGAGTGTGAAACACATGGAAAGCAATCCGATCAACTGGTACCCCGGGCACATGGCGAAAGCCAAAAGAATGCTCGAAGAAAATCTGAAGCTCATCGACGTCGTGATTGAGCTTGTTGACGCGCGCGCGCCGCAGAGCACCCGGAACCCCGATTTCGACCGGCTGTTT
The DNA here is from genome assembly GCA_045576895.1 of Clostridia bacterium. Classification (GTDB taxonomy): domain Bacteria; phylum Bacillota; class Clostridia; order Christensenellales; family CAG-138; genus UBA3792. The sequence goes on from JAZNHI010000052.1 coordinate 1,402, forward strand.
GCGGGCAAATCGCGCGTTCTTTTGCTGAATAAGAGCGATCTTGCCGATCCTGCAACCAACAAGCGCTGGATCGGGTATTATAAACAACAGGGGATCGAGGCGGACGGCGTGACCGCAAGCGCGCAGAACGCAAGGTCGACGACGATCCGGCTCATCGAAAAAGCGACGGCGGAACGCGTCAGACGCTATGAGGAGAAGGGCGTGCAGAAAACGATCCGCGTGCTGATCGCGGGGATCCCGAACGTCGGCAAATCCACGCTCATCAACCGCATCGCGGGCGAAAAGCGCGCGCAGACCGGAGACAAGCCCGGCGTCACAAAGGGCAAGCAGTGGGTGAAGATCACGCCGCATCTGGAACTTCTGGATTCTCCGGGGCTCCTCTGGCCGAAGCTCGGCGACGAAACGATCGGAAGACACCTTGCGTTTTTGGGCTCGATCAACGACGAGATCCTGAACATCGAGGAGCTTGCGGGGACGCTGCTTGCAAAGCTCCGGGAGCTTGCGCCCGCCGCGCTGTTTGAACGGTATAAGAAGCTGGACGCCGAAACGCCAGAGAGCGCGCTTCTGGAAGCGGTCGCAAGGAGCCGCGGGTTCATCCTGAAAGGCGGCGTTTACGACACCGAGCGCGCGGCACGGATCGTGCTGGACGAGTTCCGCGCGGGAAAGATCGCGCGTGTCTCTTTGGAGCAGCCGCCGAAGGAGGAAGAAACGGACAACCCCTCAGTCACCTGACGGCGACAGCTCCCCTTACACAGGGGAGCCGAGAACTGTCGCAGCGAAATGCCTTCCCCTGCTGCAGCATGGGGAAGGGGGACCGCTTGCGGTGGATGAGGTTCCATTTATAAATGATTACATCGGTTCTGTTAACAAGCGAGGAGCCTGCAACATGGTTGTATATCGACTTATCCATTCCCGGAAACTGCCGCATCGGTGGCAAGAAACAAAAATGATCGGATATTTTGATTCAGAAACGCAATGCAAAAAAGCTATCGATCAATTGTTGATGCAGCCAGGATTTCACGATTATCCGGATAGATTCTGCATAATACCGTGCAGGACCCCGGACGCTCCAGAAGAAACCGCAATCGATACGGTCTACGAGGTCACAGCGGAAAAAGAGATCAATGATTTTGATTCCTATGTATCATACTTGGGTGTATATGCACAGGAAGCATCGGCAGAGAATCGCGTCAAAAAGTGTATGAAACGAATTGAAAACAAAGCGGGAACGGAGTTTTATGTGATCGATTATCGGATCAACGAAGTGCTTTGGAGCGAAGGCTTTGATGTAGTTGAATACAGCGAGTAAGAAAGAGCATGAAAAGGGAGATTGGAAATGTCGAAACAAAGTGAACAGGAACGGCTGCTGGCTCTGTCCGAGCGCGATCGCGTGTTCTGGACGCAGGACGGCGTGATCCTCGCCGGTATGGACGAGGTGGGAAGAGGTCCGCTGGCGGGACCCGTGGTCGTCGCCTGCGTCGTCATGCCGCCGGAGCCGCTTCTCATGTATGTCAACGATTCCAAGAAGGTCAGTGAAAAGCGGCGCGAAGCGCTGTACGACCGTATTCTCTCGACCTGCGTTGAGGCGCAGACTGCCTGGATGGATCAGACCGTGATCGACGAGATCAACATTCTCGAAGCCACGAAGCGCGCGTTTTGCGAGGCGTTTGCGAAGATGAAAACGCCCGTCACCGATGTGCTCATCGACGCGCTGACGGGGCTGAAGATCCCTGCGCGGCAGCACGCGCTGATCCACGGCGACGCCTTAAGCTATTCGATCGCGGCGGCGTCGATCGTCGCCAAGGTCGAGCGTGACCGCTATATGCGCGAGCAGGACGCAATCTACCCGATGTACGGCTTTGCGCAGAACAAGGGCTACGGCACGAAGACGCATATGGACGCGATCAAAGAATACGGTCCGTGTCCGCTGCATCGGCGGTCGTTTCTCAAGAATCTGTTATGAATACGGCGGAAACGGGCAAGATCGGCGAGGATCTTGCCGCGCGGCATCTCAGGCGTCACGGTTTTCGCATTCTCGAACGCAACTGGCGATCGCACCGGCATGAGATCGATATCATTGCGCGGGAGAAGCGCACGGGCACGGTCGTGTTCGTCGAGGTCAAAACGCGCACGCCGGGCAGCTACGGCCGCCCCGCGGACGCCGTGGATCGGGACAAGCAGCGCTTTTTGCGGCTTGCCGCCGAAAGCTGGCTTCTTTCAAACGGCGGGATCGAACAGCCTGCGCGCTTCGACGTGATTGAGGTGTTCCTGCCGGAAAAGACGGTCAATCACATCGTCAACGCTTTTTAGCGGTTGCCGAAGAACCGCAGAAGTGATATACTGATAAGAAACACAGAGATCGGAGGATCGGATTTTGCACAGAATACATCGGATAGGGATGGTCCTGCTGGCGGCGCTTTTGCTTGCCGGGCTTTTTGCGTGCGGACGGTCCGGAAAGGTCTCGCAGGGAAGCGGCGAGGAGATCACCTTTGATTTCTCGGAGACGTCGGACGGCGTTCCGAACGGATGGACGGTCAACTCCTATGAGGGCGGATACCGTACGTTCGGCGAAAACGGCGAGGTCGGCTTTCAGCCGCTTGCAAAGGACGATCTGCGGTTCATCCGTACCGTTTCGGTCGAACCGGAAACGCGCTATGTGCTTTCGGCGGAGATCCGCACCGAAAACGTTCGGGACGGTCAGGGCGCGACGCTTGCGATCGACAACTTTGCGATCGACGGCAGCTATATCTATTCAGACGCGCTGTTCGGCACGAATGACTGGACGCCGGTCCTGCTGGCGTTCCGCACCGCAAAGGACCAGGAATCGGTGACGCTTGCGCTGCGGCTCGGCGGGTATTCCGCGGAATCGAGCGGCAGTGTGCAATTCCGGAACGTCCGATTGGAACAGACCGACAACGCGCCGGTTCCGTTTCAGAATCTGACGCCGGACGAGCAGTCCGAAGAAGCGGCGGAACGGACGTCGGAGGATTACGAGAACGTATTCACGGCAATCTTCTGGACCGGCGCGATCGCCGCGATCGTACTGCTGTTCGGCTTGTACGGAACGGGAAAGCGGCTTGCGCTTTCCAATGAGCCGACAAATCACAAATACAGGACCTTTGCAATCATCGTTGCGGTCGGTCTTGCCGTGCGCTTTATCCTCTGCGCGACATTGAAAGGGCACAGCACCGACATGGCGTGCTGGCAGGGCTGGGGCAGCCGCGTCGCCGCGAACGGCACGCATGCGTTTTATGTGAACAACTGGTGCGACTATCCGCCGGGCTATATGCTCGTCTGCGGACTGCTGTACCGGATCGCGTCGATCCTTCCGGAAGGACCGTTCCGGCTGTTTGTATACATGGTCCCGGCGTTCCTGTGCGACGTTCTTTCGGGCTTTTTGATCCTGAACCGCGCAAAGCGCTTCGAGCTCGGCGAAAAGCCCGCGCTGTTCCTTTCCGGTCTGATCGTCCTGAACCCCGCCGCGGTCTATCTGTCCGGCGCATGGGGGCAGATCGATTCGATCCTTACGGTGCTTCTGATCGGCACGTTCCTCCTTCTGAACATGAGCCGCGAAAAGCCGCACTATCGGCTGCTTGCGGGACTTCTGTACGGCGTCGCGATCCTGATGAAGTGGCAGGCGCTGATCTTCGGACCGGTGCTTGCACTGATGTACGTCATGACCGGCGTCGACCAGTGGGGCACGAAGAAATTTGCGGAGCATGTGCTCTGGTCGGTTGCGGCGGTCGCCGGCGCGGTCGGCGTACTGCTGCTCGGTTCCTTGCTGTTCCGCGGCGAGGGCATGGGGCTTTTGTGGATGATCGAACGCTATCAAAGCGCGTCGAGCGGCTACGAGTATGCGTCGATTGAGGCGTATAACTATATGACGCTGTTCGGCGGCAACTGGACAAAGGTACAGAATCCGCTGCTCGGCACCCAGAACATCGGCGAGATCCTGCTGCGCATCAACGAAGCGTTCTCAAAGACGGCGCTCCTCATCGGCTTCCCGACGCTTGTCCTGCGCGCGTGGAACGAAATGCGTCTGCGCAGGGACGATCGGCCGAACCGCGCGTTCCATGAACTGCTGACGACGTCGGTCATCACGGCTTTTCTGATCCTGATCGGATTTATCGCAAAGAGCTTTGCAGCGGACGGACACGGCGCAAACGAAGTATTCAAGGTGATCGCATCCTTCCCGCTGTACGGAGGGATGATGCTCATCGTGTTCGTTTACATTGCGGGCAGCGAGAGAGGGGATCAGCGGCTTTCGGACTGGATCGCAGAGGGGAGCACCACTGCCGTCGGCGCGCTGACGCTGTTCGCGGCGTTCGGCGTGTTTACACTGACGCTCCTGCTCAGCCTGCTTGCAAGGCTGTGCGGCAGCGTTCTCAGCTGGCGCGGCTTCGGCATCATCGGGATCGTTGCGGCAGGCGTCATGACGGTCATGCTGTTCATGCTGTACTGGATGACCCACAAAAAGACGCGCTACTCGATCTATGTGAACCGCGGACTGATCTTTCTGCTTGCCGCCTGCTTCTGCGTCTGGGTGTTCACGTTCGGGCATTACATGCACGAACGCTATATCTTCCCGGCGCTCGTGCTGCTGCTGTTTGCATACGCGTATGATCGCGATCGGCATAAGCTTGCCGCGTTCTGCATGCTTTCGGTCACGACGTTCATGAACGAGATGATGGCGATGTTCGTGGTTTCCGACGGGGCGAAGGATCTGATCCGCGGCGGTGTGATCCACAATCAGCTGATCGCCGTGATCTCCCTGCTGGAGTTCTGCGCGGCTATGTACCTGACGGCGATCTGCTTCCGCAAGGCGCTTGCCTTTGCACCGTCGGATCCGACGGCGGACCGGAGCGCACTGCCGATACAGCCGCTTCGCACGGCGAACGGAAAACGGAGGTGAGCGGTATGGATTTTCAGAGATTCCGGAAAGAGATCGGCACGGAGGACGGACGCCGCATGACCAGGCGCGATTATATCCTGCTGCTTGTGCTGCTTGCCGTCTATTCGATCGTCGCGTTTCTGAACCTCGGTTCGCTCTCTTCGCCGCAGACCGTATGGACGGCGGATCCGGGCGCGACCGTGATCGTCGATCTCGGCGAGGAACGGCACGTTACGGAGCTTCGCTTTTACGGCAGCATCGCCGAGGGCGAGCTTGAGCTGTACGACGAGAGTGCGTTTATCGACGGGTTTTTCACACCGGGCGAAACCGAGCCGTTTGAAACCTTCGAACAGGAAAACGGCGACATGTACAAATGGAAGGACGTTTCGTTCGAGACCGACACGCAGTACCTGATCCTGTATGTGGCAAGCGGAACGATCTCAATGAACGAGATCGCTGTAGTGGGCGTCGATGCGATCTCACCGAAAACGGTGCAGACCGCGGATTCCGGTTCGACCGTGATCGTCGACCTCGGCGGCACTTACGACGTCAAGGCGCTCCGCTTCTCCGGAACAACAGTGCATGGCAGTCTGGAGATCTACGACGAGAGTGCGCTGATCGACGGCAGCTTCCGCCCGGACAGGATTCTGCCTCTTGAGACTGTTACGACGGAAGAAGGCAGGACGGAGATTCCCTTGGATCTCAGTACGGGCAAGCTGATTCTGTATGAAGAAGGCGGTAGGATCTCCCTGGACGAGATCACACTTGCTGTGGACGGAATGCTGCTCCCCGCGACGGTGTATCAGCCGAAGGACGGCTCCGAAAAGCTCACCGACGAGCAGAACAAGATCACGCTGAACCCGTCCTATCTCAGCGACATGTACTTCGACGAGATCTATCATGCGCGGACCGCCTATGAGATCGTGAAAAACGATGATCTGTTTCTGTCCGAGGGACATGAGGCGGCGAACAGGGACGGATACGCGATCTATGAATGGACGCATCCGACGCTCGGCAAGCTCCTGATCGCGGGCGGCATCCGCATTTTCGGCATGACGCCGTTCGGCTGGCGGTTTGCCGGAACGTTCTTCGGCGTGCTGATCCTTGCGGTGCTGTACGTATTTGCAAAGCGCATCTTCCGCCGCACGGACTACGCGTTCGTCTCCGCGGGGCTGTTTGCCGCGGACTGCATGCATTTTGCGCAGACGCGCATCGCGACGATCGACACCTACGCGCTGTTCTTCACGCTCGCGATGTTCCTGTTCATGGGGGACTATATCGCAGAGGATTTCGAAAAGCGTCCGTATTGGAAAAAGCTTGCGCTGCTCGGGCTCTCGGGACTCATGTTCGGGCTCGGCGCAGCGTCGAAATGGACCTGCCTCTATTCCGGCGCGGGGCTTGCCGTGCTGTACTTCGGCGATCTCATCTGCAACCTTGTCCGCATCGTCCGGGACCGTGCCGACAAAGCAAAGGAGGAGCGGAAGAAGCTGCCCGTCAACGTGCTTGCATATGCGCCGGTGCTGTTCGTCTTCGGCGTGCTCGTGCTGCATTTCTCGGGGCGGTGGCTGAATGCCGCCGATTACCGCTACCGCGCGCTTGTCAAGGGACAGTACGTCATGAAGACGAACGCCTCGTACGGCGTCGATACGATCGACAAGGTTTTCCTGCAGCCGTGGTTCTACGGCACGCTGCTGATCCTGATCGGCGTTGCAATCGCGTCGGCGGTGCTGTTCCGCCTCGTGTTCCGCAAGCGGGAGGACGTTGATCTATCGCTCAACGATCTTCTGATGACGCCGGTGTGGTGCTGCCTGTTCTTCATCGTGATTCCGATCGCGATCTACTTTGTCACGAACTACTGCTACTACATCAAGTCGGACAACAAGACGCTGTCCGAAATGCTCGGCACGCTCTGGAAGGAGCAGGTCAGCATGTATAACTACCATGCCGATCTCGACGCCACGCACATGTGCCAGTCGATGTGGTATCAGTGGCCGCTGATGCAGAAGTCGGTCTGGTTCTATTCCGGGTATCCGACGGTCGGCGAGGTGAGGCTGCTGTCCAACATCTCCAGCACGGGCAACCCCGCGGTGTGGTACGTCTCGGCGTTCGGCGCGGTGTTTGCCGCCGTTGAATGGTTCAGAAATCCCGCGTGCCGGAAGGATCGCGCGTTCCTCGTCGTGGTTGTCGGCATCCTTGCGGGGCTGCTGCCGTGGGCGCTCGTGACCCGGTGCGTGTTCCTGTACCACTACTTCTCGACGATCCCGTTTATGATGCTGCTGACGCTGCTGCTCCTTTACTACGTCGAAAAGAAGTATCCGCGTACGTCGTGGTTCAAGTGGGCGTGGCTCATTGCCTCGGTAATTCTGTTCCTGCTGATGCTGCCTGCGGTCTCGGGCATTCCGGTGCCGTACGGCTATGCAAAATTCATCGAGAACGTGCTCGCGCCGTTCGGAAAGGTCTACTATGTCGGCGTCTGAAGGCAAAAAGAGCTTTGTACAGCTTCTGAAATTCGTGCTGATCGGCGCGTCCAACACGCTGATCGACCTGATCGTTACGTTTGCGTTGAACGCGATCTTCGGGATCTACTACCTTGCGAAGATCATCGGCTATGCCTGCGGGATCCTGAACAGCTATTTCTGGAATTCCCGCTGGACGTTCCGCGAGGAGCGCCGCCGCGACGCGCGCGAGATCGTTTCGTTCATCGCGGTCAATCTCGTCACGCTCGGGCTGTCGCTGCTGCTGCAGTGGATCTTCCGCGACCGGCTGCATCTCGACGCATGGTGGATGCGTTTTGCGGGAGAGAACCTCTTCACGAAGCTTCTGAACGGTGAACGCTTCTGCCTGCTGCTGGCGTCCGGCATTGCGCTTTTACTGAACTTTGCGGGCAACAAGCTGTTCGTGTTCGGAAAGCGCGGGGAAGAACCGAAAGAGGAACCGATCGAACCGACGGAGGAATAAACGATGCTGGCAAAGGTGGAGAGCTACGGGCTTGTTGCGCTGAACGGGTATCCCGTGACGGTGGAAACGGATATTTCGTCCGGCATGCCGAACTATGAAACCGTCGGGCTGCCCGACACGGCGGTCCGCGAATCGCGCGAGCGCGTGCATGCCGCGATCCGCCATTCCGGGTTTGCATTTCCGACGTCGCGCATCACGGTCAATCTGGCGCCTGCCGACCTCAAGAAGGAGGGCTCGGTCTACGATCTGCCGATCGCACTATCGATCCTCGAGGCAAACGGCGATCTCCGCCCCACGCCGAAGGGCATGATCGTGCTCGGCGAGCTTGCGCTGGACGGCACGGTCCGTCCGATCTCCGGAATCCTGCCGATGCTGATCGACGCGTACGATAAGGGATATTCCGTCTTCTACGTGCCGAAGGACAACGCGGCGGAGGCGGCGTACATCCGCGGCGCAACGGTCTTTCCGGTCGAAAACCTTGTGTCGCTGATTCAGCATCTGCGCGGCGAAACACCGATCACACCGGCGGAGCCGAAGCCCTTTACCGGCGGAACGTACAATAACGCCGTCGACTTTTCCGAGATCCGCGGGCAGACCGCGGCAAAGCGCGCGGCGGAGATTGCCGTCGCCGGCAACCACAACATCCTTCTGTGCGGCACGCCGGGCAGCGGCAAGACGATGCTTGCCCGCGCCATCCCGTCGATTCTGCCTGATATGACGTTCGAAGAAGCGCTGGAGACCACGAAGATCCATTCGATCACCGGCGCAATGAAGGGAACGAGCGGATTGGTGACCGAGCGCCCGTTCCGTGCCCCGCACCACGGCGCAAGCGCGGCGTCGCTGATCGGCGGCGGCACGCGGGCGATGCCCGGCGAGATCAGCCTTGCGCACAACGGCGTGCTGTTTTTGGACGAGCTGCCGGAGTTTCAGCGCAACGTTCTGGAAGCGCTGCGGCAGCCCCTGGAGGACGGCTTCGTGACCGTCAGCCGCGTCGCGGCAACGGCAACGTACCCCGCAAAATTCCTGCTCGTCGCGGCAATGAACCCGTGTCCGTGCGGCAACCGCGGCTCGCGCACAAAGCCCTGCACCTGCACGGCGGCGCAGATCAAGCGCTATGCCGGACGCATCAGCGGACCTTTGCTCGACCGCATCGACCTGCATATTGAAATGACCGAGGTCGGCTACCGCGAGATCACCGACCGCAAGCCTGCGGAACGCTCGGAAACGGTTCGCGCGCGTGTGACGGCGGCAAGGGAACTGCAGCGCGAGCGGTTCAAAAATGACGGAATCCGCACCAATGCGGAGATGAAGGGCGAGCTGATCCGAAGGTACTGCAATCCCACCGGCGAATCCGAAAAGCTCCTCCGCGACGCGTTCAAGCGCCTGCAGCTTTCGGCGCGCGCGTATCAGCGGGTCTTAAAGGTCGCCCGCACGATCGCGGACCTTGAGAACAGCCCCGAGATCCGCCCCGAGCACTACGCCGAGGCAATCCAGTATCGCAGCATGTCGATGCTCTCGGACCTTTGATTCGGCAAAAAGGCAAAGCAACTGCAAAAGCAGCTGTTTTGACGGATCCGTTTATCCGCGAAAAAAGGATTATGATTCCAAAAACCGGAACCGGACGTTCTGCGTCCTGTACTTTTCCGACGTTTTCCTGTATCATTTCCTTCTGAAAGGGGGAAGGAACGGTGGACCTACAGAAGATCGGCGCATGCTTGCGGGAGCTTCGCAAGGAAAAGGGGCTCACGCAGGAGCAGCTTGCGGCGCATTTCAATGTATCCGTAAAGACGGTCTCCCGTTGGGAAAACGGGGTCCATATGCCGGACATAGAGCTTCTTCTGGAGCTTGCCGACTTTTACGAGGTCGATCTTCGCGCCCTTTTGAGAGGGGAACGCGTCAGCGAAAAGACGACGCCCGACACAAAGGAGACTTTGCAGGAAACGGCGGCATACAACAAAGCAAAGACGTCGATGCGGAAGAGGATCTCCGGGGAATTTGCGTATTATCGGACTGTGATAAAATGGAGAATAGATTCTTTGCGGCGGAAAATCGGGCATGCGCTGCACAGGATGTCTTTTCCAATGAAATCATTTCTGAAAAAGATGAAGCAGGGGATCAACCGTGTAAAGATCCCTATTATAATCATAGCCGCCTTAATTATGATTGCAGCAGCAATCGCTGCTGCAATAAACGATGCATATATTTGGCATGATTTTTGGATTACCGCCGTTTTTCTGCTGCTGTTGGGAATCTGCATTATCGGCGTGATGCTTCGTCCTGCAAAGAGAACATTCTGGGTTTCCGCTCTTGTGGTGATTTCATTTTTGCTGTATTACTGCATTGCATTTACTTCGATCAACGCCGTTTCTGTTCTCAAAAGACGTGCATCGGAAGAACGGAAGAACGATACCCCAATAAACGAAGTATCATCGTATTCGATTTCGGAAGACAATTCTGACGGAAGGAGATCGTATCTATGAAAAAGATATGGTATCGGATACGCACAGCTTTTTCCAAAGTCTGGCAATCTTTGAAGAACACGATTAAAACGCATATAAAACAGATAATCGCGGTAATCATCGTCGCAATCATTCTGTTTACGCCGATTACATCAACATATCACGACGGGGGGACTCGTGAGTTTTTATCCCTGACATATCAGGTCACGATCTGGCACCATTGGGAGGACATAGATGAATTGACCGACATATTTTACATTCGTGAGGGAACGACCGTTTGTATTCTGCTCATTCCCATCTATGATCACACGTATATTGTTGCTTATAAAGATGGAGAAAGGATCGGCACGATTACTCCATAGCGCGTTCAAGCGCCTGCAGCTTTCGGCGCGCGCGTATCAGCGGGTCCTGAAGGTCGCACGGACGATCGCGGACCTCGAGAACAGCCCGGAGATCCGCCCCGAGCACTACGCCGAGACGATCCAGTATCGCAGCATGTCGATGCTTTCCGACTTGTAAAAAACGACAAAATCTGACGCCGCACGGGGTTCCTGTGCGGTTTTTGTTGCGATTTTGTCACATTTGCATATATAAATAGGATTGAAATCCGAAATCTTTCATGCTATGATATGTTCCGAAGTATTTTCAAAACGGAGGAGAAGCGTTCCGATGGACGAAACGACGCGGCACTGGCTGTGGCTGCATTACGCGACGAGCACGAATCCGCGGCTGTTCTGCGAGCTGCTTTCGCGGTTCGACGATATCTCGGAAGCGCACGAAGCGATCCTGAAAAAGGATTTCGATGCGTTTTCCGATGTGTCCGAAACCGTAAGGGATCGGCTCGTTACTGCGGCGGACGAACGGTTTCTGGACCGCTACTGCGCGTGGCTCGAGCGGAACGGGGTCGGGGTCGTCACGGCGGAGTCGGAGGAATACCCGACGCTGCTTTCCGAAATCTATGATCCGCCGTCGCTGCTCTTCTATAAGGGCAGGCTGCCGAAGGAATTGAACCTTCCGATCGCAATGGTCGGCGCGCGCAGCTGCACCGATTACGGCAGAGAGGTCGCACAGCTTCTGGGCGAACAGCTTGCGGAGCGCGGGGCGACGGTCGTGACCGGGCTTGCCGCGGGGATCGATTCCGCAGCGGCGAAAGGTGCGCTTTCGGTCGGATCCAACGACTGCCCGGTGATCGGGGTCCTCGGCTGCGGGATCGACGTAACCTATCCGCAGAACAACGGCGATCTCTATCAGAAGGTGATCGACCGCGACGGTGTGCTCGTCACCGAGTTTCTTCCGAAGACGCCGCCGCTTGCGCAGAATTTTCCGATCCGCAACCGCATCCTGTCAGGGCTTTCCCGCGGGGTCGTGGTGATCGAAGCGGGCGAGCGCAGCGGCACGTCGATCACGGCGGACTGCGCCCGCGAGCAGGGCAGAGAGGTCTTTGCGGTGCCGGGACGCATCACGGATCCGATGAGCGTGGGCACCAACCGCATGATCACGCGCGGCGAGGCAAAGCCCGTGACCTGCGCGGCGGAGATTTTAACCGAGTTTACGGACGACGCGGGTGACGACGTGCTGAACGGCGCGGCGAAGAAGGTGACGTTCACCTCGCTCGGCGCGATCGGACAGGAGATCTACATGGCGCTTTTACAGGGCGAAAAGGACGCGGACGAGCTCTTGGACTGGATCGACTGTTCCGCGCAGGATCTCAACGCGACGCTGACGCGGATGCTGTTTTCCGAGGTCATCAAACAACTTCCGGGCCGTATCTACGCGCTCGATGCCATCCACACGGTCGTAACATTCGACCAATAACGCAAGAGGAGTTCTACTATGGCAGAAGCAAAAAACACGCTGGTGATCGTTGAGTCCCCCGCAAAGGCAAAGACGATCGGAAAGTTTTTGGGGAACAAGTTCAAGGTCGTGGCGAGCAACGGGCACGTTCGCGATCTTCCGAAATCGCAGCTCGGCATCGACACCGCGCATGATTTTACCCCGAAATATATCACGCTCCGCGGACGCGGGGACGTGCTGGAGCGCATCAAGAAGGAAGCGAAAGAAGCCGATCGCGTCCTTCTCGCAACGGACCCTGACCGCGAGGGTGAAGCGATCTCGTGGCATCTGGCGCAGATCCTGAAGCTCGATACGGCGTCGAAGTGTCGCCTCGAGTTCCACGAGATCACGTCGAACGCGGTGAAAAACGCGATCAAAAAGCCGCGTACGATCAACATGGACCTCGTCGACGCGCAGCAGGCAAGGCGCGTTCTGGACCGCATCGTGGGCTACAAAATCAGTCCGATCCTGTGGGTCAAAATCCGCAAGGGGCTGTCCGCGGGCCGCGTGCAGTCCGTGGCGACGCGCATCGTGTGCGACCGCGAGGACGAGATCAACGCGTCCGTTCCGGAGGAATACTGGACGCTGACCGCAAAGCTCAAGGCGGGCGCCAAGAAGTCGTTTGACGTGCGCTTCTACGGCGAGGACGGCGCGAAGGTCGATCTTCGGACCGAGGAACAGACGAACGCGGTTATCCGACGCGT
>JAZNHI010000053.1:0-13636 GCA_045576895.1 Clostridia bacterium
CCGACATCCTTGCGGTCGAGATCACGCGCGTGACGACGACGGGCAAGGACGGCGGCAGAACGGTGCCCGTGGTGTATTACGTCGCGCATATCTACGAGCGCGGCTATGACAGCTTCCGTCCGACCTTCGGACACTGGAACCACAACGGCAAGGAGCGCGACGACGCGCGCAGCATGGCGAACAACGCAAAGGCGGTGCTCTGGATCACCGGCGACAACCTGATCCATATGGACACGGCAATGAAGGGCACGCTGATCCGCGACGGAAACATGTTCCAGAGAGCGACGCGCATCGACTCCTGCTGGCTGAACCCGAAGACGCACACGCTCGAGATCGTGCACAAGAACGAGATGACCGCCGACGACCTTTGGGAGAGCGGCGTGGAAAACTGCTTCTCGTTCGGACCGACGCTGGTGGAGAACGGCGTGGTGAACGAGAAGGCGAAGGACTCGCGCCGCGAGATCAACCCGCGCACGATGATCGGCATGATCGAACCGGGACACCTGATCGCCGTCGTCGTGGACGGACGTCAGCCCGGCTACAGCGAAGGGCTGAACGGCATCCAGACCGCGGAGCTGATGGGCGAGCTCGGCTGCGTGACCGCGTACAATCTTGACGGCGGCACGTCCGCGACCATGGTGTTCATGGGCGTCAAGATCAATCGCCACGGAACCGAAAAGTACCGCGGTGCGGGCGCAAAGGCGCGCACGATGCCGGACGGTCTGACCTGGGGATATTCAAAGCTTGTCGGCACGTTTGCGGACATGCAGGAACAGAACGGCTGATCAAAAAGGAATGGAACGAACGACCGGAACGCGCAGAAAGCTGAATTGGCTGCTCACCGCAGCGGCGATCCTTTTTGCCGCTCTTCTGGTCGTTCTTTGTTTGCTTCTGCGTCCGAAAACCGGCGCGCCGGACCGCTTCGTCATCCGTTTTGCGAACGGAGAGACGCTGGAGGTCCCCGCGTGGCAAACGAAAACGATCGTGATCCGCGACGGAAGGATCGTCGATTCCGTCACGGGCGAAGGCGACGAGAACGTGATCCGGATCGAAAACGGCAGGGCATGGATGGAGCAGGCGAACTGCCCGCATCACGAGTGCATGCGGCAGGGCGCGCTGTCCGCGGAAACGGTGCAGTCGCGTCCGCTGGGCACATGGATCGTCTGCGCGCCGCATAAGGTCTATGTCGAGTTTGCGGGAGGCGGGCAATGAAGATACGGACGCTCACGAAGATGGCGCTTCTGACCGCCGCCGCGCTGATCTTAGGCTATCTCGATTCGCTGATCCCGCTTGTGCCGTCCGTTCCGGGGATCAAGCTGGGGCTCTCGAATCTCGTCCTTTTATACGCCGTCTTTTACATGCGCCCGCACGAGACCGCGCTGCTCATGCTTCTGAAGGTCGGGCTGTCGTCGCTGCTGTTCGGCAACGCCGTGGGCGGGCTGTACGCGCTTGCGGGCGGCGTGCTTTCGGTTACCGGCATGCTGCTTCTGAAACGGATACCGAACGTTTCCCCGATCCCCGTCAGCACGGCGGGCGGCATTCTGCACATCGTCGGACAGTGCGCGGTCGGCTGCGCGCTGATCTCGTACCGCCCCGTACTGTTCTATGCGCCGTGGCTGTTCCTCTGCGGCACGGTCACCGGCATTCTGCTGGGCGTTTGCGCGCGGGCGGCGTTTTACGGGATCGAACGGTACGAAAGGAGGCGCGGCGCATGAAACGGATCCTTGCCTGTCTGCTGCTTTCCCTTCTGCTGTTCGGCTGCAGAACCGAGACCGCACATTCCGCCGCGGGCTTTGCCTGCGACACGGTCGTGACGGTCACCGCGTACGCGCCGCAGGAAACGGTCGACGCGACGCTGCGCATCTGCGCGGACTATGAAAAGATCCTGAGCAAAACGGCGGCGGGGAGCGATATCGACCGGCTGAACCGCGCAAACGGCGTACCCGTGGAGGTGCAGCCGGAAACGGCGGCGCTTCTTGCGCTTGCGGTCGAGATCGGAACCGCAAGCGGCGGCGCGTTCGACGTGTCGATTGCGCCTGCTTCCGCACTCTGGGATTTCAAGGCGGAGGAACCGCAGATCCCGGACGAAAACGCGCTGCTTGCCGCGTGCGGACGGATCGACTTTCATAACATCGTGATTGACGAAACTACCGTGACGCTCAAAAACGGCGCCGAGATCGACCTCGGCGGGATCGCAAAGGGCTACATTGCCGACTGCGTTGCGGCGTATCTGAAAAGGCAGGGCGTAACGTCCGCATGCATCAACATGGGCGGCAACGTCGTTCTGATCGGCACGAAGCCGGACGGAAGCGCCTGGACGGTCGGCGTCCGCGACCCGAACGGCACGCCTGAGCAGAGCGAGGAGGTCCTTGCGCTTTCCGACGCGGCGGTCGTCACCAGCGGAACGTACGAGCGCGGCTTCGACCTTGACGGCGTACGGTACCATCACATTCTCGACCCGAAGACCGGCATGCCGGTACAAAACGGGCTTGCGTCCGTCACGGTCATCGGAACGCAGTCCGCGCTGTGCGACGCGCTTTCCACCGCATGCTTTGTGCTCGGCGAAGAAAAAAGCCGCCCCGTTCTGGAACGGTACGGCGTGCGCGCGATCTTCCTCTATGCGGACGGAACGCGATCGGAATATCCCAATCCGTAAACGGAGTAAAACAAATCCCCCGGACAAGTCCGGGGGATCGCTGCTTTTGGGATTATGCGTCCGCGTAGGTCGTCATGCGGCGGATCAGGTCGAAGCAGAGGGTGAAGATGTCGTCGCGGTTCTCGTCCATGACGTGCTCGATCACCACGTCCGTGACGGCGCCGGTCATGCCGGTGCTGTAGTTGGTGATCATGCCGAGCGCGGCGTACTCGATGCCGAGGTCGCGGCACAGCGGCGCTTCGGGCACGATGCTCTGCCCCACGACCTGCGCGCCGAGCATACGGAGCGCACGGGCTTCCGCGGCGGTCTCAAAGCGCGGGCCCTCGAGGCAGGCATAGACGGCTCTGCCGGAATATGGGAAGCCGTGCTGCCGGATCAGCTCTTCAAGCACGTTGTTCAGAGACTCGGAGAAGACGTTCTCCATGCCGGTGTGCAGCGCGGGACGGTGTTCGCGCTCGAACGAGGAGGGACGACCTTTGGTGAAGTCCATGAAGTCGTTGATCAGGCAGTACTCGCCGAGCCGCATGGAATAGTCGCATGCGCCGACCGAGGTCACGCCGATCGCATGGGTGACGCCGATCTGATGCAGCGCGTAGACGTTTGCGCGGTAGTTGATGTCGCCCGGATCGTGCGCATAGAGAATGCCGTGACGGCTCAGGAAGATGACTTCGTTGCCCTCTTTGAGCTTGCCCTTGAACACGACGACGTCGCCGTAAGGCGTGGAAACTGCCTGCTCCTTGTAACGGATCGGGAGCGTTTCGATATTGGTTCCGCCGATGATCGCGATTTTCATTTCGATCAGATTCCTCCGTATGAAATTTGCGCTACTATCATAGCACAGCGCCAGCCGAAATACAAGCGGGCGCGGCATTTTATTCGACATTTTCCGACAGAGAAACCGGAGCGGGGGCGGGAGTCGCTTTTCAATACTCCCCGCGAGAGTGTCCCGCGCCGCCGACTGCCGTGCGCTCAGTATGCATAGAAGTGTACCTCGATATACCAGTTCTCCGCAAGCGGTTCCATTTCCGAATAGCGGATCTGCTCCGCGGTGTTTTCCGTATAGATCAGCCGGACTTCATAGAGAATGCCGGGATCCTGATACGTCGTGTCGATCGCCCGCGGGAAACATACTTCAAAAAACGGCGCGGCGTCCTCCGTAAAGACCGGCTCCGGTCCGTTCCGGTAAAAATCGATCCCCGTCTTTTCCGACAGCGCAACCAAAGCCTGTAAACTCTCCGGAAGCGTCGCAGGATCGACCGTTACGTTTTTGTTCTGCGTTTCATCCCGGCAATACGCCTTTCCGTTCGCAATCCCGAAATACGGCAAATCGGGTATGTCCGCCGCCGCGCGCTCCAGAAGCGTCCGATGCTCGATGAAAAACGCTTCGGCTTCCGACCGCCTCTCTTCCGGCGGCAGGATCGGGTACGCCCCGTATTCCGTCCCCGTGCAGGTGAAAAACGGATTCAGCGCCGGATCCTTGACCTCCGGTTCGCTTGTTTCCGCGGGTAAGTCCGCAGGCTGTTCCGTCGCTTCACTTTGTTTTTCCGTTCCTCCCATGCTGCAGCCAAGCAGCAGGGCCGCCAGCAAAAGAATAACGATTCGTTTCACGGTTCTCACCCCGCCATACACAGGTTCTCAAAATACGATTCCGCATCGATCCCGTCGATCAGGTATTGATATCAGGAGGATGGTTCTCCTGTCACTTTTTGTTTTCTATCGGCTGTTGTCAAGAGAACCGTCCCCTTGACACCGACACCGACACGCCTACTGTAAAAACATTGTAATCAGTATCCATCCTTCGCCTAATTCTTCATAGGTTAGTCCGAGAAGATCGTTTTGATTTGCTTCTGTATATAGAAGTTTAAATGAGTAGAAGGATCCATTTACGTCTTTGAATACACGTGTTTCATAACAATAATATTTGCAATCCGACTTAAACAAAGGTGCTTTTGCATTCTCTCTCCATTCAAAATCGCAATCCGTAAGATATTTTGAATCAGCTTTGCATTGTGCAACAATTTTGCTAAATGCATTAGAACTCATCATTTCATTGGATGATTCACCATCATTGTACCTTACTGAAAGTGAATAATCATCATATATACCAATGTGGTTTATATTATTATTCCTCATGTCTTCGGCAAGTGTAATCATATTCTCATGATTTCTTTCCCAAAAACCAATCAGATGGTTTTTTGCATCTTCAATGTCTACAACAGGAATGTGACTTAAATTGTCGTTCTCGTCTATATTGTTTTCGTACACAGCTTCTGATTCAATCATTTCATTTACCACACTGTTCTTTGCGCATGCAAAGCAAAAACCAAGTAACAGAACTGCAATTGAAAGCATTAGAAATAATAATTTCTTCATCAGTATCACCATTTAGTCTTTCTATTCAGTATAAGGAAACACAGGGGGACGGTTCTTCTGTGTTCCCTTTTGGTTGTATCAAACTCAGTATTTACACAGCAAGAACCGTCCCCTTGACACTTCATAGTTAGTCTTGTCGTCGACATCGATGAATACTTTTTCATTTTCGAAGTCAACTCTGATTTGTACATCGATTCCTGCTATAACCAGAACACTATTGAGTGTTGTATAATCAACGTATATTTGTGCGTCCATCATTTTCAAATAACGTGCTTCACTCTTTTCAGAAAGCAGCACAATAGGCTCTGTTTGCTGTTCTGTCTCCAGTGATAAAACATGTTTTTCAATATTATAATTGAATACTTTATCCTGAAACCGAACTTTTCTATATACGCCTTGAATATTGCCGTCATTTTTCCCACCTAAAGCTAAAATAACTTTTAGCAAAGGTAGATATACATCATTATCCTGAAAACTAACATCCGGTATTTCGCATTTTTCTCCGTTTATATACAGTTTGTCTGGCCAATGCTCTGAGGAATTACAACCCAGTATCATAAGCAACGATAACATCATTATCATCACTCTTTTCATTGTTCCCTTACCTCCCACTCCACTTTTTCCATTTTAGGATGTCAGGGGGACGGTTCTCCTGACACTTTTTTCTATCGGCTGTTGTCAAGAGAACCGTCCCCTTGACACTCAATCTGCCTGCCTGATAAACCGTGTCTGTCCGCCTTCGTCGTTCGGTACAAACAGGGTGTCCGTTTCGAGATCATAGGTCATGACGCCGTCGGAAACGAACAGATAGTATTCCTGCTTTTCCTTGACGATAGAGCCGTCGGGATATACCTCATAACTTTCCATATACAGATGCACGGCGTTGTCTGTAATGATATAAGTAAATGCAACACTGCCGGTTTTCCCCGATTGGGAAACATTCAGCGTGACCTTCTCGTCCGATTCAAACACCAGTTCGAATGTATACCCCTGTGCGGACGACGGCGGGTCGATCATTGTCCACGTGCCGACAAGACTTTTGATCTCAAACGTAACGTTCGCTTTCTCGCTGCTTTGATTGATCGTCATCGATTTTGCGAAAGCAAAGAACAATTCAGCAAGCTCGGTTTCATCCGCCTCGCGGCACATGAACTGCACCAGATAGAAGGCCGTATCTCCCTTGAATGCAAAGTTCCACCCGCACATGCCGCTTCTGCGATAGCGATAGAAGATCAGTCCGTCCCGTTCCTCCGGCTGTGCATCGGAAGAGTTGTTCCGGATCACATCTTGTATGTATTCCGTCAGCGTTTTGTCCGCAAGTCCGGCTTTCAGCGTAAACGGTTCGATCTTGATCATGACCGCGCCGAAATAAGACGTGTAGTAGCCGTCAAAGCCCTTCTCGCTCTTCTGTTCGCTGAACTGTTCGGTCAGCGTGATCTGATAGCCATCTCCGGAAAATACCTTGCTTATCCCGTACTTGCCGTTCAGAATATCGTTATCACTCGGCGCAAAATCTCCGTTTATCTTCACAAACTGTTTTACAATACTGTCAAAGTCCGCAGTGCCATCCTTCGTCAAAGAGGAAGCAGAAAGAAACAGGATGTTTGTACCGATGGTATTCAGCTTTGCTATGCAGATATAGGAATCATAATTCCTGTTATAATAATGCACGCTCACAATGCCCGGCACGATTTCAACAGATTCCGCCGTATCGAAATCCTCCGGCTTATCATCCCATCCGTCCGCTGTAAGATACCAGGTCAGAAGGTCTTTTCCGTTCAGCATGCTTTCCGCGACCAGGTAATAGTCCATATCCGTAAGCCCGACCGTTTGTAAGGCGTCCATGTCAAGCTTCAAAAGCGCTTTTTCCGTTGCGGAAAGCTTTTGATCCCGGATCGCCTGAATCTCGAACGTTTCCGGGAACAGGCAGGAATACCCCTGCCATTCCTGCGTTTTCAGTTGAAGCTCCGGTTGTTCCGGATCCTCCGGGATTGCCGCCGTATACCGCTGCACAAACGCATTTACCAAGCTGTCGAACTCGCCCACGCCGTACTCGCCCAGCGTCATGCCGACCGCAATGAGGCTGTTCTTTTCGTCGGACAGGACTCTTGCAAGGCAGGCATATACCTTTTGGGAACGGTTATACAGATGATAGCAGACAACGCCATTCTCAACGGTTCGCACGGAATGCCCGACAAAGTCCGCATACTGGGATTCCGGCACGCCGATCTTACTGAGCAATATCTTTAGATGCTGCTCCGAAAAGACGTCGCTGTCCCATCCCTCGAGCGTTTCCGTCGGCACAAGTTCATACGCCATCTGGAACATGTTCCGATCGTTCATTTCGCTTGTAATGGATATGAACTCTTGATCGGACTCGTGCGCGCTGACAAAGCCCTCCGGAATCAGGCAGTCATACCCCTGCCAGGGATACACGACCGTCTTTACCTCCGGCAGATCGTCCCCCGGCTCCGGCGGCTGTTGTTCCGCTGTGCCCGGCGCGGGCGCGCTCGTTTCCGGCGGTTCTTCCGCGGGCGCTTCCGGCTGCTCTTCGGGCATGTTCGGCTGCGCTTCGGCAGTCCATTCCGGAGGCTGCTGGTCCGCAGGCTGCGCTTCGGCGGCTTTCGTTCCTTTGGAAATCCCGCTCACCGCCATCAGTCCGATTACGAAGATCAGCGCGGCGGTCGTCACGACGGCAAGTCCGCCCACGAGCCAGCGGCGTCCGATCCGGCGTGCGCGCGTTTCCTGTTTCACGGGGATCTCCGGCGTTGTCTCCGGCGCGGCGGTCTGCCGTTCGGTCTTCAGCGCGGCGTCGAAACGCGCCTGCGCTTCTGCGGGGACCGGCTCGGTCGGCATACCGGCAAGACGCGCGCCCTGTTCCTCGGCTTCCAGGACGATCGCTTCCCTGAGCAGCTTTTCAAACGCTCTCTTTTTCATAGCCATCCTCCCTGCAAAGATTCAGCACGGTGCGGCGCGCGCGGGTCAGGTATACGCGCACGGTGCTTTTTGAGATCCCAAGCGCCTTTGCGATCTCGCCGTCGCGCAGTTCCAGAAGATACTTATACCGCAGCACATCCTTCAGACTGTCGGGAAGCTTCGTAAACGCCTCCTTGACCTCGGCGACGGTCAGGCTGTTGATCGCGCGTTCCTCGACCGACGCGGTCTCGTCCGGCTGTTCGAATTCCTCCGTCGGCACGTTCATATGCGCGCGCTCCTTTCTTGCGCGGTTCAGCGCGTTATGCTTCAATGCAGTCAGAAGATACGTCGAGCGCGCATACGTCGGCAGCGCCCGCAGCGTATCGATCTTTTTCATGCACCGTACGAACGTGTCCTGCACGGCATCCTCCGCCGCGTCCGGCTCGTGCAGGATCGCAAGCGCCGCGCGCTTCATGCGGTGATAATTCGACGCGAACAGATCACTGACCATTGCGCGATCCGCTTCGCTGTCCAAAACCAGAAGCAGTAAAATCATGTTCGGATCTATACCCCCTTTTTACCTCTCTGTCCTAAAGACACACCGGAAGGCAAAAGTGCTACATGCTTTTTGTAAAAATCTTTGATTGTATTGTATCTTCCGTTCCGGCTGCGGTCAAGCGCGGACCGGAAATGTGTTATTTTGATGAATAATCCATAAATTATAAAAAAGATGCAGCATTTTGACCGTCTGATGTGTCATAATAATAGAGACATCCGTTCAGGAGGAATACCATCTATGAAACGATTGCTTGCGCTGCTGCTCGCTGCGACCCTGCTGCTCGGCGCGATCGCGTGCGGAGACGATTCCGGAAAGGCCGGACAGACCGAAGCCGAGGCTTCCGAAGCGCCGACCGCGGTTCCCACCGAGGTCCCCACGCCGACCGAGGTTCCCACGCCGACGCCCGAACCCACACCGGAGCCCACGAAATCCCCCGCCGACCTTTGGGCGGAGCTGAGTGACCGATATCCTGCGCTGTACGCGACCGGTTCAAGCAGAAGGCTGCGGCTGACCGTTCTGGATCCGTCCGCCTACGGCATTGACGCCGACGCGCTTCTTCCGATCGCCTTCGGCTCCGAAGAGGAATGCCGCCGGTACTATCAGGATCTGCACGCGCTGCTTGACCTTGTCAACGAGACCGACCGCTCTGCGCTGAACGAAGCGGATCAGTTTGCGTTTGATACGGTCGTTGAATCGCTGCAAGCGGAGCTTGCGTTGGAAAACGATCTTGCGTTCGACGAGCCGTTTCTGCCGAACAGCGGAACCCACATCTCGCTTCCTTCCGTCTTTGTGAACTTCCGCATCAAGTCAAAGGAGGACGCAGAGGCGTACCTCAGGGAGATCTCCTATATCCCGACATACATCGACAAACTGATCGAACGGGAACAGGCGCATGCCGAAAGCGGGCACTTCATGACCGAAGACGCGCTTGATTCCGTTCTGAGCGAGATCGACATGGTCAAAAAACCCGGAAAGGACTTTTTCGGCTACGCCTATCTCGGCAGCTGTCTGACCGCGATCGGTATGAGCGAAGAGGAGCAGGCGCCGTACCTTACCCGCAGCGACGCGGCAATCGATGCGTTTCTCGCTTCATACGACAAGCTGTATACCGCGCTCGACGGGCTGCGCCAATACTGCGAGGATCCGCTCACACCGTATGCGAAGGACGCTGACGTCAAGAACAGCGATCGATACAGGAATTACAATGCGCAGCTGATGTCGATCGTCGGTACGGAGACGCCGATCTTGTGCGATAAGGTCGGTCTGATTTATGACACCGGGATCCAGTACCTGGAGCGCGAGTTCTCCGAGATCAGATTCCCCGAGGATTTTGCCGCGCAGATGGATGCATTCCGGAACAAGCTTCCGGAAACGTATTACCGGGAAATCGTGGCATCGCTTGAAAAGGAATACGCGCCGTTGGATTTCATTCCTGCGATAGGGAACCTGCCCACGCTCGACATCCCGTACCTCGGTTCGGCAAAGTTCACCTACTATTTCGATCATCCGGAGCAGTCGACGATTGCATTCGATCCGGATGTCGACGACTCCTCGGTCGTGGCGATCTATCTTGCCTGCAACAACTATTTCTACCTGTATCAGGCGCAGAAACCGGATCTTTCCCGCGCGCAGCTGTCTGCAGCGCCGGATTCCTATTTTTCCGGACTCGGCTTGTATACCGCGCTTGCGCACACAAAGGAGGAAGCCGAGCGGACCGGCAACTACTGTGAATATTACACGCTGTTCATGATCCTTTACAATTATATGATGATAGGCTATACGGCGAATCTGATCGAGATGGGCTATGCGCCCGAAGATATCAAAAAGGATCTTACGGAATTCTTCAGGCTGCCGGAAGACATGGCCGATACGATCTACAAGGAAGCGCGCAGCAATCCGCTGAGCGCGATCGAATTCACCTACGGCTGCGCCGAGATGATCGTGCTGCGGGAAGCCTGCCGGAACAAGCTGCGCGGCAGGATGAACGAACGGCAGTTCTTGAAACAGTACCTGAGCTGCGGTCCGGCCTTCTTTGACCAGCTCGAGAAGAAGATGGATGCATGGTGCGATACGATGCTCGGCGCGGGCAACGCATAACGGCAAAGAAAACGGCGGTCAGGCGACCGCCGTTTTTTCTTCCGCCGTGTCGGGTGCGGAAAGATGTTTTTTGAAAAAGAAGATGAGGAAGGGGATCGAGACGAAGAACGTCAGCAGATCCGCGCCCGCCTGCACCGCCGTGATGCCTTCGAGCCCGAACAGCGCGGGCAGCAGAAACACGAGCGGCACAAAGAAGATACCCTGTCGGCAGGAGGCGAGCACCGTCGCGCCGGCGGCGAACCCGAGCGATTGATAGAGCTGATTCACGTAGGTCGAAAAGCCCAGCAGCGGGATCGTGACGCACAGGAACCGCAGCATCAGACTGCCGATCCGCACGACCTCCGGATCGTCCCGGAACCATACCATGATCGGCTCGCGGAAAGCAAAGATCGCTGCCGCGATCGACAGGCAGATCGCGGTCGCCGCCACCGTGGAGACCCAAAACACGCGCTTCACGCGCGAATAACGCCCGGCGCCGAAGCAGTACCCCGCGATCGGCTGAAAGCCCTGCCCGATGCCGAGTACGATGTGCCGCACGAGCATGTAGATCTTGTTTGCGATCGAGATCGCCGCGACTGCCGCTGCGCCGAACGGCGCCGCTTGGATATTGAGAAGCGCCGAGGAGAGGCTTGCCATGCCCTGCCGGAACAGCGTCGGCACGCCCATGCGCACGATATGCAGATACACCGAGGGCTTTCTGCCGACGTACTTCGGACGCAGCTGCACGATGCTGCGGTCGCGGATGAAGATGATCGCCATGATGAAGAAGCTCGTCATCTGCGAAAGCATCGTTGCAAGCGCCGCGCCCGCAATGCCCATGCCGCACCCGAAGATCAGGAGCGGGTCGATGAACAGGTTCAAAATCCCGCCGCTGATCATGGCGAGCATCGAATAGGTCGCCTGTCCCTCGGAGCGCAGGATGTTGTTCAGGACGAACGCCGTGGTCATAAACGGCGCGCCGATCAGGATGAAGCGCGCGTAATCCGTCGCGTACGGCAGAACCTCGCCGCGCGCGCCGATCAGATACATCAGGGGATTCAGAAAGATCAGACCGAGCGCGCCGATCACGCTGCCCGCAAGGATGCTCATCAGCGCCGCAGAGGTGCCGACCGTGCTTGCGTCGTCCACGCGCTTCTGCCCGAGCATCGGGCTGATGAGGCTCGTCGCGCCCATGCCGATGCTGCCGCCGGTTGCCTGAATGATCGCCATGAGCGAGAACACAACGCCGACAGCCGCCGACGCGCCCGTGTCGATCTTTGCGACAAAGTACGTGTCCGCGGTGTTGTAGATGACGGTGATGAGCTGGATCAGCACCGTCGGCGCTGCTTTTTTGAACAGCAGCCGTCCGATCGGTTCGGTCAGCATCTGCTGCCGCTGCTGTTCGCTGTTTACGTGCATGGCTTCTCCCGTTTCCTATTCGACTTCGATCGGCTGTCCCGCGCCGATCTCAAAATGATACTGTACGATGCCGAGATCGATCTGTGCATACGGTCCGGACAGTGCCTTTACCGTTGCTTTGCCGTTCGCAAGCCGGAAGCGGAACCGCTGCTGATTGATCGCGGTCGGCGCGAGAAGCGCCGCTTCGACGCCCGCCCGGAACCAGTCCGGCACCGGACCTTCCGTTTCCGTCACCTGCTCGTAGGTCTTGCTTTTATGCGGCTTGCCCGGCTTTGCGGCGTAGCCGATCGAGATGATCGCGGCAAGTTCTTCGCCCTCGGGCAGCAGCTTTCTGACGCGTCCCTTCTTATAAGAGCCCGCAATCCAGCAGGTAGAAAGCCCGAGCGTTTCGGCAAAGAGCACCAGCCGTTCGCCCCAGTAGCCCGCAAGGCGATAGAGATCATCCGTGTCCTTTCCCGCCAGCGCAATATAGTTGTCGGCATTTTCAAACGCGCCGTACGCCCAAAGCCCCTTGATCGCGCTCGGATCGTTCAGAAAGAGGCGAACGGAGAGCCCGCTTTCCGCGTTGCAGCGCGCGATCTCCTCCTGAAGCGCCGTCAGGATCTCTCCGTCGATCGGGCGTTTTGTGTAGGCGCGCACCGAATGCCGCGCGTCGATCGCTTCCCGGATGGTCATCGGTCTGTCCTCCCTGTTTGTTTGATACCAGTATACTATGCCGCCGTGCCGCTTGTCAAACGACAGCCGTTGCAAACGGCGTCCGGTTTCGGTATAATAAAGAAAAAAACGGGAGACAGATATGATCCGAAACGTCATCTTCGATATGGACGGGCTGATGTTCGACACCGAACGGCTCTATGTGCGCGCGCTCGAGGAGTACGTCGGTCCCGAGACCGGCATTTCCTTTCCGCGCGAAAGCATTCTCAAAACGCTCGGCAGCAACCATGCCGATTTCCGGCGCATGTTTCCCGTGCTGTTCGGCACGGCGATCGCGTTCGACGACTGCTACGCGATGATCGAATCGTGGATGAAGCACGAAATGGAAACGTACGGCGTTCCCGTGAAGCCCGGACTGTACGCGCTTCTGGACGCGCTGAAGGCAAGCGGCATCCGCATCGCGCTCGCAACCGGCACGAGCAAGTATATCGCGCGCGAATATCTCCGCCTCACCGACACGCTCAGATACTTTGACGCGTTTGCGTTCGGCGATCAGGTTGCGCACGGCAAGCCGGACCCCGAGATCTTTCTGCTCGCCTGCAGGGCTTTGGGCGCGGAGCCGAAGGAGACCGCGGTCTTTGAGGATTCGGTAAACGGGCTAAGAGCGGCGCATGCCGGCGGGTTCTTCTCGATCTGCGTGCCGGACCTTGTCGACCCCATTCCCCGGCTCGACTTTACGCCCGACGCGGTGCTGCATACGCTCGACGAGGCGATCCCGCTGCTGTGTCCGCGCGATACCGAACGGACGTGAAGAACGGTTTATGAAAGATCTGCCCTGCGGGGCAATGTCATTAAGTTAAGGAACAAGAACGAGCAGGCGAGAGGAAAAACTCGCCTGCTCATTTCATGTAAAAGAAAAAGGAGCATGCCGAAACAGAGCAGCGAAAGGCTGTTCAAAGGGATGTACAAAGGGAGAGAGTTAT
>JAZNHI010000054.1:0-11562 GCA_045576895.1 Clostridia bacterium
CGACGCGAACGGTCGTTGCGCCTTCCTCGATCGCAGTGTCAAAATCGTGGCTCATTCCCATCGACAGCGTGTCGATCGGAAGCTGCGGATACGCCGCCGTGAGACGTTCGAACCGGCTGCGCATCTCCCGGAAATAGATCCGGACCGCTTCCCGGTCCACCGCCGGCGGCACGCACATCAGTCCCCGCAGCCGAACGGATCCGAGCGATGCGATCCTTTCCGTAAGCGCGTCGAGCGCCTCCGGCAGAACGCCGCCCTTCTGTTCCTCACGGCCGATGTTGACTTCGATCAGGATGTCCTGCGTCACGCCGTTCTTTGCGGCGTACGCGGCGATCGCGTCGAGCAGCGGTTCGCGATCCACCGATTGGATCAGGTCCGCTTTCCCGCAAACATATTTTACCTTGTTCGTCTGCAGTTGTCCAATGAAATGAGCCCGTAAATGATTCTGTTTATAAAAATTTAACTTTTCGGAGAACTCCTGCGCGCGATTCTCGCCGATTTCGGTCACGCCCGCCGCAACCGCCTCCGCGATCCTTGCCGTTTCGACAAACTTGGTGACCGCGATCAGCGTCACGTCGCGCTCCGCTCTTCCGCTCCTTTGACACGCAAGCGCCATCCGCTCGCGTACCGCTTCCAGATTCTCCCGGATCGTCACGTCTTGTCCTCCTCCTCTTCCACCGGCATGCGCACCTTCAGCCCCGCAAACAGCGTGATATGGCTGTCGCGCGCGCTGATGATCGCGTTGTCGCCGTCGCTGCCCGCAACGTACACCGCAACCTTCTGGAAGGTGCCGTCCGTCGATTTTGCATAGATATAGGGAATACCGTCGGTGTACTGCAGGTAGTCGACCGGCACATACAGCCCCGTCGCGTTGTTCTGCACGGAGATCTCGACCACACGCGTGGTTAAAAGCGGGCGCACGTCCGCATTGACCTGCATGACGTACAGAACGCCCGACGCCGTGTCGCGCTCCGAGATGATCTTGCCCTGATACGCCTGCCGGATGCCCTTGACGGTGAACGAGTAGCTGAGCCCGGGCATCAGACGGTCGGCGCTGCTGCCGCTCTGCACGAACGCCAGATAGAACGAGGAGCGGTCGGTCACGATGCGGTAGTTGAAGTTTTCGTTGTCCATACTGATCGAAGGCGCGTTCAGGATTCGTTTGATCAGCGGCACGGTCAGCTGCGAAACGTCGCGCAGGTTGTCCTCGTTCGCGTCGGAATAGAAGCTTATATAGCCGTTGTACTCGGACAGGACCGTGCGCGCGCTGTTCGTTTCGAAGCTCTTTCGAAGCTCGTCGATCTCGCCTGCAGCAGTTTTCACGTTCTCAAGCGCGTTTGCATCGACGTTCTTGGTCGTATCCTGCGCGTCCTCCGTCGTTTTCCGGGTATGCTGTTCCAGCCAGCCGATCATGACCGCGCGCCGCTGTGCAAGAACTGAGGTCAGCTGCGTTTCGAGCTTTGCGTAGTTCACCGGATCCCGCTCGCGGTTCGACGAGCCGCGCATCTGCTTCGTGACCGTGTCGATCCAATCGTTGTACTGCACGATCTCCGGCGGGACCGTTCCGCCCGTCGCCGTTTTGATCACGTTCAGCATGGTCGTGTACAGCGCCGCTTCCTTGGTGCAGATCGTGTTCAGCGTGCTTTCAAACGAGTACGGAAAGAGCACCGCGATCGCGTCGCCCTCGGAGACCGTCGCGCCCTCCGAAAGCAGAATGCGGCTCTCGCTTGCGGACTCGGTGAACAGACGCTCGCTGCGCACCACGACCGCTTCGCTTTCTACCTCGGTATACAGCGTCAGCTGTTCGAGCTTTCGCACGTTCCCCGTGACCTTCCGCATCAGCCAGATCGAGCCGACGACGAACGCGATCAGAAGAACGCCGCTTGCGCCCAAAAGCACATAGAATCGTTTACTTGCCCGGAAGCTCCGTTCCATCCGTATTTACCTCATAACCCGTCTTTTGGGATCTGCCGTACTGCCGGTCAAAGTTCTCCCGGTTCTTTGCAACGTACCCGTCGAACAGATCCTGCGCCGTCATGCCGCTTCTTAAGCACATGCTCACGAAAAAATGCAGCACGTCGACGAGCTCGCCCCGGATCGCCCCGGGATCCAGCGGCTTCTCGTTCTTCCACCATTTCCAGTTCAGCTCATTGAGAAGCTCCGTAAGCTCGTCCATGCAGGCAAGGATATCCTTCTGCATCCAGACCTCGTACGGGAACTCCAGCTTGCGTCGCTGCATGATATCCTCATCGAGCGACTTCTGCAGCCGGAAAATCATTTCAAGCCTGTCTTCCATTTCGTTTCCACCAATCCTCCGCGGCAGATTTCAGTGCGTCCCCGACGCCGTCGAGCCGTCCCACCGCGCAGAACGCGGCGGCGTCCGGCGTGAACAGTTCCCGTGCCGCAGCCTTTACCGCCTCTATTGTAACACAACCGATGCGGTTCAGGGTAGCCTCCAGATCATATTCTTTTTCCAAAAGCAGCGCGGTTTTGCCGAGCGCGCTCATGTGCGCCATTGCGGACTCCATCCCGAGCACGTAGCTGCCTTTCAGCTGCTGCCTTGCGCGGAGGAATTCCTCCTCGGAAACGCCGTTACGCTTCACGTCCTCGATCTCTGCGAGCATCAGCGAAAGGACCTCCTTCGCCTGCCCCTCCGTGCAGCCCGCATAGAAGCAGAGGCTGCCCGCGCCGCGGTATGCCATCGGATAGGAATAGACGGAGTACGCAAGCCCGCGTTCCTCGCGGATCCGCTGGAACAGCCGCGAGCTCATGCTGCCGCCCAAAGCGTTTGAAAGCACCGCCTGCGCATAGTACGCGTCGGTGCCGAGCGCCGCGCCGGGCAGCGCAAGGCACAGATTGATCTGCTCCACGTCCTTTTTCACGAGCGCGGTGCGGAATCCCGGACGCATCGAAA
The DNA here is from genome assembly GCA_045576895.1 of Clostridia bacterium. Taxonomy (GTDB): domain Bacteria; phylum Bacillota; class Clostridia; order Christensenellales; family CAG-138; genus UBA3792. Next base: position 2,915 of record JAZNHI010000054.1, read on the forward strand.
CGGGCGGCGTCCGATGCCGTTCGCTGTGCAAAACGTCCGCAAAATACCGTTCGAGCAGCGCGATCAGATTCTCGTGTTCGAAGCTCCCCGCAACGGCGATCACGATGTTCTCCGCCGTGTAATGCTTCTGCATGTAGCGCAGAAGATCTTCGCGCGAAAGGCGGTTTACGGTCTCCTCCGTGCCGAGGATCTCGGACTCGATCGGCGTTCCCGCAAAGAGCTGTTCGCTGGCGCGGTCGAACACGATGTCCTCCGGGCTGTCCTCGGTCATGGCGATCTCCTCGAGCACGACGCCCTTTTCACGCGCCATCTGCTCCGGATCGAACGTGCTTTTAAGAACGATGTCCGAAAGCATGTCGACCGCTTTTTCGAGGTCCTCGTCCAGCGCCTTCACGTGGAAGCAGGTGCACTCCTTTGCGGTGAACGCGTTGAGGTTCGCCCCGATCGCGTCCATTTCCGCGGCAATGTCCGAAGCGCTGCGCGTTTCGGTGCCCTTGAAGAGCATGTGCTCGATGAAGTGGGAAACGCCCGCCTCCGCGTCCGATTCAAAGACCGAGCCCGCGTTGACCCATACGCCGATCGCCACCGAGCGCACCGACGCCATATGCTCCGTCATCACGCGGATGCCGTTTTTGAGAACGGTCGTTTCGATCATATCCGATACCTCCGATTGCAAAAGAAGGGCAGAAGTCCCTCTGCCCCTCCTGATTCTGTTCCTTGTTTCCCCCGATTTCCCCGATCTTATGCGTCGGGCAGCAGATCCTTGCGGGTCAGGCTGATCTTGCCGGTCTTCGGGTCGATCTCGATCACGCGCACGAGCACCTGATCGCCGAGGTTCAGAACGTCCTCAACCTTGTTCACGCGCTCCTTCGCGATACGCGAGATGTGTAAGAGTCCGTCGGTGCCGGGCTTCAGGTTCACGAATGCGCCGAACTCCTTGATGTTGACCACCGTGCCGAGATAGACCTTGCCGACTTCGATTTCCTCGACGATGCCGTCGATGATGCGCTTCGCTTCCTCGGCAGCCGCCTGGTCGGGCGACGCGATGAACACGCTGCCGTCGTCCTCGATGTCGATCTTGACGCCGGTCTTCGCAATGATGCCGTTGATGGTCTTGCCGCCGCTGCCGATGACGTCGCGGATCTTGTCCGGATTGATCTTGAAGGAGAGGATGCGCGGCGCATAGGGCGAAAGCTCTGCGCGCGGCTCGGCGATCGTCTCCGCCATCTTGTCGAGGATGAACAGACGACCCTTGCGCGCCTGCTCCAGCGCTCTGGTCAGGATCTCGCGGTCGATGCCCTTGATCTTGATGTCCATCTGGATCGCGGTGATGCCGTCACGCGTGCCCGCCACCTTGAAGTCCATGTCGCCGAGGAAGTCCTCGAGACCCTGGATGTCGGTGAGGATTGCGATGTTGCCGCTCTCAACGTCCTTGATGAGACCCATCGCAACGCCCGCGACGGGCTTTTTGATCGGAACGCCCGCGTCCATCAGCGCCAGCGTGCTCGCGCAGATCGAAGCCTGCGACGTGGAGCCGTTCGAGCTGATGACTTCGGAGACGAGACGCATGCAGTACGGGAACTCCTCCTCGCTCGGAAGCACCGGCAGGAGCGCGCGCTCCGCCAAAGCGCCGTGACCGATCTCGCGGCGGCCGGGGCTGCGCACGGGGCGCGTTTCACCGGTGGAATACGGCGGCATGTTGTACTGATGCATGTAGCGCTTACTGTCTTCGAGGGTGAGCCCGTCGAGGATCTGCGCTTCGGCAATGGTGCCGAGGGTCGCGATCGTCATGACCTGCGTCTGACCGCGGGTGAACACCGCGCTGCCGTGCGGACGCTCGAGCATGTGGACCTCGCTCCAGATCGGACGGATCTCGTCCTGCGCGCGTCCGTCGGGACGGATCTTCTTGTTGATGATCTTGTCGCGCATGACTTCCTTCTGCATCTGGTACAGGATCGCGTCAACGTCCTTTTCCATGCCGGGATCGGACTCCGCGAACGCTGCCTTGGTCTCCTCCTTGACCTGCTCGGTGCGCATCTCGCGCTCGTGGCGGTCGAAGGTGTCCATCTGCCAGACGACCTTGTCCATCGCGTACTCGCGCACGCGGCGGTTGAGATCCTCGTCCGGAACGTGGATGTTGACTTCCATCTTGGGCTTGCCGACTTCCTTCTGGATCATCTCGATGAAGTCGACAATCTTCTTGATCTCCTCATGCGCAAACAGGATCGCGCCGAGCATTTCCTCCTCGGTGACCTCGTTCGCACCCGCCTCGACCATCATGACGGCGTCGCGCGTGCCGGCGACGGTCAGCGCAAGGCGGCTCTTTTCACGCTGCGCGCAGTCGGGGTTCAGGATATACTCGCCGTCGATCATACCGACCGCCACGGAACCCGTCGGGCCCATGAACGGGGCGTTGCTGATGGACAGCGCAATGGAGGAGCCGATCATGCCCAGCACGTCGGGCTGGACGTCCTGTTCCACGGAGAGCACGGTCGCGATGACCTGCACGTCGTTGTAGAATCCCTTCGGGAACAACGGACGCAGCGGGCGGTCGATGAGACGGCTCGTCAGGATCGCCTTTTCGGTCGGGCGGCCTTCGCGCTTGATGAAGCCGCCGGGGATCTTGCCGACCGCGTACAGCTTCTCTTCAAATTCAATGGACAGCGGCAGAAAATCAACGCCGTCGCGCGGTTCCTTTGCGACCGTTGCGTTGACCATGACCGCCGTTCCGCCGCAGCGCACGAGGCAGTTGCCGCCCGCTTGCTCGGCGTACTTTCCGGTTTCGACGATCAGCTTGCGATCGCCTACCATGGTTTCGAACACTCTGAACATTTTGTCTTTTTTCCTCTTTATCTTTATTTTATAATTGCCTTTCAAAGTGCAGCGCCCAAAAAGTGAGGCGGGGAATAAAACCCCCGCCTTTTTTCACTTACTTTCTGAGGTTCAATGCTGCGATGATCGCTCTGTAACGCTCGATGTCCTTTTCCTTCAGATAGTTCAGAAGACCCCTGCGGGTACCGACCATCTTCAGAAGACCGCGGCGGGAGTGATGGTCCTTCTGGTTGACCTTGAGGTGCTCGTTGAGGTGGTTGATGCGTTCGGTGAGAAGCGCGATCTGAACCTCGGGAGAACCCGTGTCGCCCTCGTGCAGCGCGTACTTTGCGATGATTTCCTGTTTCGTCATAGTTGTTTTCCTCCTTTTATTTCGTATCCCCGCAGGCTGCGTATGGCGTCGGAGAGTCGCATCAACCCAGCTTACGGTTTAACCTTTGACAGTTTAGCACAACGGTTCCGAATTGTAAACACTTTTTTTGCGTTCTTCGCAAACTTTTTTTGCTTCCGCGGCGTCTGCCCGGATCTGCGCAAACAGCAGGTCCTTCGTTTCAAACCGTTTCTCGTCCCGGAGACGCTTCAAAAACGCGACCTCGATCCGTTTTCCGTAGAGATCGAGCGATTCGCCGATCACATGCGTCTCCACGGTGCGGACGCTTCCGCCGACCGTGGGGTTCGTCCCTACGTTGGTCACCGCGTCGTATCGGTTCCCTTCAAACAGCAGCTCCGTCGCGTAGACGCCGTCCTTCGGCAGAAGCTGCAGCCCCGCGTCGAGATTCGCCGTGGGACAGTCGAACCGCCGTCCCAAAGCCTTTGCGTGCACGACCTCGCCCGACAGCACGTAGGGACGTCCCAGCATCCGTTCCGCGCGCGCCATGTCCCCCGCCCGGATCGCCTCGCGGATGTTCGTGGAGGAACAGCTTTCGCCGCCGACCCTGACCTCGTCGATCACGGTCAGGGCAATGCCCCTCGCCCCGCACAGCGTCCTGAGCGTGTCCGTATCGCCCGCCGCCTTTGCGCCGAAGCGATAATCGAAGCCGACCACAATCGCGGAAATTCCACCCTCGTAGCGCGCCGTAAGCCAATCCGCGAACTGCTCCGGCGTCATGGCGGCAAACGCCGCGTCGAACGGAATGCTGTCCATGCGGTCACAGCCCGCGGCGCGGATCAGCGCGTCGCGCTGTTCCCGGGTGCAAAGGTACGAGAACGTGCCTGAAAACAGCTCGCGCGGGTGATTGTCGTAGGTAAACGCAACCGCCTCGTCGCCGTTCGCATGCGCGATCTCCGCCGCTTTCCGCAACAGCGCCCGATGCGCAAGGTGCACCCCGTCGAACATCCCCAGCGCCACAACCGTTTGGTTCATACCCGTTTGCATCCTCCGTCATTCCCTGCTCCACCGTGCAAGGCGAGCTGTTTCAGTCAGTCTTGGCTCCCCTGTGCAAGGGGAGCTGTCGCCCTAAGGCGACTGAAGGGTTGTCATTCCCCGTATAAATGTACTTTCAGCACGGCGTCGCCGTTCTGCACGGCGCCGACACCCAGGAAGCCTTCGCAGTAAAGGCGGTATGTGCCGTCCGCCGCGTTCGTGCGCGTGGGCAGTCCGTTCGTCGCAGGCTTTCTGCGATCGCTCCGAAGATCCAGCCGCGGCAGAAAGCCGAGCGCGTCCTCGCAGTTTGTGAGCGCGTCCGAAAGACGCCCCTCCGCTTTCATCTGCGTAAGCTCCGCGATCGAATGCGCGTGTTCGAGCGTGAACGGTCCGGACGCCGTGCGCAGCAGAAACGCCATGTGCGCAGGCACGCCGACCGCCTTGCCGATGTCGGCGCAGAGCGTGCGGATATACGTCCCGCGCGAGCAGGTCGTTTCGATCAGAAACCGGTTTTCGCCGCGCGTTCCGACGCGCCGGAGCGCAAAGATCTCCACCTCGCGCGATTTGTCCGGGATCTCCTTTCCCGAAAGCGCGAGGTCGTAAAGCTTCTGTCCGTTGCATTTCAGCGCGGAATACATCGGCGGCGTCTGCAGAATCGTGCCGGTAAAGCGCTTGAGGACCGCGTCCAGCATGTCCTCCGTCACGATCGCGCCGCTCGTTTCGAGCACCTTTCCCTGCGCGTCCTGCGTGTCGGTGCTTACGCCGAACGCGATCTCGGCAAGATAGGTCTTCCGCTTGTCGACCAGATAATCGAACAGCCGCACCGCGCGTCCGACACACACGGGCAGAACGCCCGCCGCCTCGGGATCCAGCGTCCCGAGATGCCCGACGCGCTTCGTTTCAAAGATTTTCCGTACGTCCACCACGACGTCCGAGCTCGACATCGCCGGCGGCTTCAGCACGGTCACGATCCCCTCGATCATTGCAGCGCCTCGATGAGCGCGTCGCGCATGGCTGCCGTCGCCTCGTCCAAAGGCAGATACAGCGTGCAGCCCGCTGCGGCGACATGCCCGCCGCCGCCGAAGCGCTTTGCGATCGCCGCCACGTCGCAATACCGTTTGCTGCGCATGCTCACGCGCACGCAGCCGTCGCTTTCGCGCAGCACGCACGCCGCCTCGACCGTGTCGATATCGCGCAGCCAGTCGATCAGTCCCTCGCAGTCCTCCTTGGTCGCGCCGCAGTCCCTGAGCGCGTACGCGGGGATCGCGCAAAGGTTCAGCCGCCCGTCCGCCGAAAGCTCCATGTGCCCGAGCGTATAGGCGATCATCCTTGCTTTGCTGACCGGCATTTCGCGGAACAGCACGCGGTTGAGCTCCGGCAGATTGATGCCGTGCCCCAAAAGCTTCGCCGCCGCCTCGAATGCCTCCGGAGAGGTATTCCCGTACGAGAAATTGCCGGTATCGGTGGCGATCGCCGTATACAGCGCGATCGCGATCTCCCTTGTGACCGGAACGTCCAGCGCTTCGAGTAAGCGCAGGATCAGTTCGCCTGTTGCGGAAACCTCCTCGACCCAGTCGCCGTCCCTCGTCTCCCTCGGGTTCGTGCCGTGGTGGTCGATGCAGAACTGGTACGGCGCGGCTTCGAGCGCTTCTTTGAGCGTGCCGGTGCGCTTATGGTCCGCGCAGTCGACGAAGATCACCGCGTCCGCAGGCGGTTCGATCCCGTCCGTGCCGGTCACCGTATCGGCGCCGATCAAAAAGCCGAGCACCGGCGGAACGCGGTCGGGACAGACGACCTGCGCCGTCTTTCCGAGCGCTGAAAGCGCCGCCCGCAAAGCAAGGCAAGAGCCCAGCGTGTCGCCGTCGGGCGACTGGTGGGCTGCCAGAACAAAGTTTTGATGCGATTGTATGAACGCCTTCGCCCGTTCGAGGTTCATGCTTCCGGCTCCTTTTCGGGTTTGTCGTCCTTGTGCAGCGAGCGGATCACCTCGGAGATATGCACCGAATAGGCGATCGAATCGTCCGCCACAAACTTGATCGCCGGCACGCGGCGGATCGTCATGCGGCTTCCGACTTCATGTCCGATGAAGCCTGCCGCATGATTCAGCGCGTCGACCGCGGTCTTTGCCGCGTTCTCGTCCGCGTCGTACACGGACACGTGCGCCTTCGCGTATTTGAGATCGGGCGTGATCTCCATCTCGGTGATCGAGGTCACCGCCGGGATCCGCGGATCCTTCATATCGAAGATGATCGCGCTGACCGTCTTTTTGAGCTCCTCGCGGAGCCGTTCGTTTCTGACCTTTGCCATCAGCGCTTCACTTCCTCCATCTCATAGCATTCGATCACGTCGTCCTCGAGAATGTCGTTGAAGTTCTCGATCGAGATACCGCATTCGTAGCCCGCCATGACTTCCTTCGCGTCGTCCTTGAAGCGCTTCAGCGAGCCGATCTTGCCGTCGTGCAGAACGATGCCGCCGCGGACCACGCGCACCTGCGCCGTTCTCGTGACCTTGCCCTCGTTGACGTACGCGCCCGCGATCGTGCCGACGCCGGAGATGCGGAACGTGCTGCGGACCGTGCAGCGGCCGAGCTCGACCTCCTGGAAGACGGGCTTGAACATGCCCTTCATGGCGTTCTGCACGTCCTCGATCGCGTTGTAGATGACGCGGTACGTGCGGACGTCGACCTTTTCCTTTTCGGCCGCGGTGCGCGCCGTGGAATCCGGACGCACGTTGAAGCCGATGACGATCGCGTTCGACGCGGACGCGAACATGATGTCCGATCCGGTGATCGCGCCGACGCCGCTGTGAATGACCTTTACGCGGACTTCCTCGTTCGAAAGCTTTTCAAGCGACTGCTTGACCGCCTCGACCGAGCCCTGCACGTCCGCCTTGACGATCAGGTTGAGCTCCTTGAGATCGCCCTCCGCCATCTGGCTGAACAGGTCGTCCAGGGAGACCTTCTGCGCCTGCTTGACCTGCGCCGCCTTTGCCTTCTGACGGCGCTCGTCGGCGACCTGACGGCTCAGCTTGTCGTCGTTCGCCGCAAACAGCATATCGCCCGCCGCCGGGACCTCGTTGAAGCCGAGCACCTCGACCGGCATGGACGGACCCGCGGAATTGACGAGCCTGCCCTTGTCGTCCATCATGGCGCGGACCTTGCCGAACGCCGTGCCCGCGACGATCATGTCGCCCTTCTTCAGCGTGCCGTTCTGCACGAGAACGGTCGCCACGGGACCGCGCGCCTTGTCGAGCTGCGCCTCGATGATCGTGCCCTTCGCAAGACGGTCGGGATTCGCCTTGAGCTCCAGAACGTCCGCCTGCAGCAGCACCATTTCGAGGAGCTGATCGAGGTTGATCTGCTTCTTTGCCGAAACCGGCACGCAGATCGTGTCGCCGCCCCATTCCTCGGTGACGAGACCGTATTCGGTGAGCTGCTGCTTGACGCGCTCGGGATCCGCGGTGTCGCGGTCGATCTTGTTGATCGCGACGACGATCGGAACGCCCGCCGCCTTTGCGTGGTTGATCGCCTCGATCGTCTGCGGCATGATGCCGTCGTCCGCCGCAACAACGAGGATGACGACGTCCGTGACCTGCGCGCCGCGGGCACGCATGGCGGTGAACGCCTCGTGACCCGGCGTGTCGATGAAGGTGATCTGCTTGCCGTTTAAGGTGACGGTATACGCGCCGATGTGCTGCGTGATGCCGCCCGCCTCGCCCGCGGTGACGTGCGAGTTGCGGATCGCGTCGAGGAGCGACGTCTTGCCGTGGTCGACGTGAGCCATGATCGTGACGACCGGGGGAGGCGGTTTCAGCGTTTCCGGCGCGTCGACGTCGTCCGCCGCGTCCAGAAGGACGTCCTCAAACGACTTCGCAAGCTGCTGTTCGAGCGTGATGTTGAACTCTCCGGCAATGAGCTCGCAGGTGTCGAAATCCAGCTCCTGGTTGATGTTCGCGATGATGCCGAGCATCAGGAGCTTCTTCAGGATCTCGTTTGCGGGCTTGCCGAGTTTTTCGGAAAGGTCCTTGACCGTGATCGTTTCGGTGGTGATCACCGCGTGGTCGATCACGACGGGCGCGGGCTTCGGCTGCTGCGCCTCCGCTTCATGCCGCTTCACCTTGCGGCGGTTGCCCATCTGTCCGTCGTCTTCCCAGCCGCGTGCGGTCGGTCCCTGTTCTTTCATCATGGTTTTCTTGTTCTTTGCCTTTTTATCTGTTGTGTCAAACGTCTTTTTCTTGTCGGTCCTCTGCTTGCCGGTATCCGCAGGACCCGGCGGATTGATCATCACGGCGCGCTGCGAACCGGCGTTTGCGTCGCGGCGCGGACCGCGGCTGTCGTTCTCCCTCCGGTCGTTCTCGCCCGGACGGCGATCGCCCCGCTCCGGGCGCTGTCCCTCGCTGCGCGGACGCTGCTCGCGCGGTTCACGCTGCTCACGCGGCTGCTGCGGGCGCTGCG
>JAZNHI010000055.1:0-11839 GCA_045576895.1 Clostridia bacterium
CGACGTCACCACCTGCGTGGGCTGCACGGTCTGCGCACAGGTCTGCCCGATGGGCGCGATCACCCGAAAGGAGAAATAAGCAATGGAAAACAAGAGTGCTCTTTTGGTAGGCGTCGGCGGTCAGGGCGCGATCCTCACCGCAAAGGTCCTTGTCACCGGCTTAATGCGCGCGGGCTATGACGTGAAGATGAGCGAGGTCCACGGCATGAGTCAGCGCGGCGGCAGCGTTTCTACGCAGGTCCACTGGGGAAAGAAAGTCTACTCTCCGGTCATCGGCGACGGCGCGGCGGACATCATCGTCGCGTTCGAAAAGATGGAAGCGGTGCGCTATGCAAACTATCTGAAGCCCGACGGCGTCGCGATCATCAACGATTACGAAATGGCGTCCAGTACCATTGCGGCGGGCATGGAAAAATATCCCGAGGGCTGCCTCGAGGCGATGCAGAACCACTTCAGGGTCTATCCGCTGAACGCGGAAAAGATCGCTTCGGAGCTCGGCAACGTCAAGTGCGCAAACATCGTGCTGTTCGGCAGCATGGTGAAAGCGCTCAATATGACGGACATCGACTGGGACGCGGTCATCAGTGACGTCGTTCCCGCGAAGTTCCGCGAGCTGAACCTTCGTGCGTATCACGCGGGCTTTGACGCGGTATAAGCCATGAAGGTACTGGTCATCAACCCCGGCGCAACGTCCACGAAGATCGCGGTGTTCGAGGAAGAAACCGAAGAATTCCGCGTCTCCATCGACCACAGCGCCGCAGAACTGAAGGACTTTGAGCGGGTCGCGGATCAGATGCCGTACAGAAAAGCGCTGATCCTCGACGCGCTTCAGAAGAAGAACTTCGATCTCAAGACGCTCGACGCGGTCTGCGGCAGAGGCGGTCTGTTCCGCCACATCCCGTCCGGCACGTACGGCGTGAACGACCGCGCGATCGCGGACATCCTGCACCCGTTCTACGGCGAGCACGCAGCAAACCTCGGCGCGTACATCGCGCGGGAGATCGCGGATCCTCTGGGCATCCCGGCGTTTTTCGTCGATCCCGTGTGCGTCGACGAGCTTTGCGATCTCGCCCGCGTTTCGGGATTGAAGGGCATGGTGCGCGAAAGCTTCTTCCATGCGCTGAACCAGAAATCCGTTGCGCGGAAAGCGGCGAAGCAGCTCGGAAAACCGTATGAAGAGCTCAATCTCATTGTGCTGCATCTGGGCGGCGGCGTTTCCGTCGCGGCGCACGAAAAGGGTATGGTCGTCGACAACTTCAACGTGAAGGACGACGGCGCGATGGGGCTCGACCGCGGCGGCGCGCTGCCGGTCAACGCGGTCGTGAACCTCTGCTTCTCGGGCAAATCGAAGCAGGAGATCAAAAAGCTGATCAGCGGCGAGGCGGGCGTCTATTCCTACCTCGGCACAAAGGACTTCCGCGAGATCGAACGCCGCGCGCTCTCGGGCGACGAACCCGAAGCCACGCTGATCTTTAAGGCGCTTGCGTATCAGCTCGCAAAGGACGCGGGCGCGCTGGCTGCCGTCATGAAGTTCAAGGTCGACGCGATCATCTATACGGGCGGCATGGCATATTCAAAGCCGTTCTGCGACGAGCTCGATTCCTATCTTGCGCCGCTGGCGCCGGTGCTGCGCTTCCCGGGCGAGGAGGAGATGAAGAGCCTTGCCGAGGGCGCGCTCAGAGTGCTGCACGGCGGGGAATGCAAAACGTATCTGGGGGACGGAAAATGAGAACAATTCAGGAGATCATCAAGGCTGCGGAGGGCTTTGCCTCCGGCAGGATCGCGGTTGCCGCCGCGCACGACGCGGACGTTCTGAAGGCGGTCGCGGAAGCGAAAAAGAGAAAGATCGCCGAACCGATCCTGGTCGGTCACGAGGAGCAGATCAAAGCGATCCTCAAAGAGATCGGCGAGGATCCCGAAGCGTACGAGATCATCCACGCGGATTCCGACACGGACTGCGCGGCAAAGGCGGTCGAATGCGTGTCCGAGGGGAAGGCGAACTTCCTCATGAAGGGGCTTTTGAATACGCCGGACATCATGCGTGCGGTGCTGAAACCCGAAGCGGGGCTTCGCACCGGCAAGCTCATCAGCCACGTCATGATGTATGAGCCGAAGGGACACCGCATGATGGGGCTTACCGACGGCGGCATGAACACGTTCCCGGACCTCGAAAAAAAGGCCGAGATCCTCGAAAACGCCGCAAAGGTGTTCAAGGCGCTGGGCTATGACGAGATCAACGCCGCGTGCATCTGCGGCGCGGAGGTCGTGAACCCGAAGATCCAGTCGACGGTCGACGCAAAGACGCTGTCCGAAATGACGGATCGCTGGGCGCCGTACAACATGAACGTGTACGGACCGGTCGGGCTGGACCTTGCGGTCTCGGAGGCGGCGTGTCATCACAAGCATTACGACGTCAAGGGCGCGGGGCAGGCGGACATCCTGCTCGTCCCGTCCTATGAAACGGGCAACGGCATCGGCAAAGCGATGTCGATCTTCGGCGGCGCCATGAACGCCGGCATCGTCGTCGGCGCCAAGGTGCCGATCGTGTTGGTTTCCCGCGCGGACAGCGCGGAGGTCAAGCTTGCGGCAATGGCGCTCGGCGCGGTCGTCGCAAGGGGCATGTAAAAGAATTTCAGGGAGGATCATCAAATGCTGGTAAACGAAATGGTACAGCTCGGCGCAAAGCGTTCGGGCATCCGCGAGCTCTTTGAGTACGGTTTGAAGCGCAAGGAAGAGGTCGGCGCGGAAAACGTCTTTGATTTCTCGATCGGCAATCCGTCCGTGCCCGCACCGCAGGCGGTGCAGGACGCGTACAAGGAGATCGCCGCGCGCAAGGACACCGTCAAGGTCCACGGCTACACGTCCGCGACCGGCGCCATGAGCGTGCGCGAAGCGATCGCGAAGAACCTGAACGAGCGGTTCGGCTGCGGCGCAAGAGCGCAGAACCTGTTCTTCACCTGCGGCGCTGCGCCGGCGCTCATGAGCACGATGAAGGCAATGTGCGTCGCGGATGCGGAATACATCGTCCTCGCGCCGTACTTCCCGGAATACCCGACGTTCATTCACGCGGTCGGCGGCAAGATCGTCACCGTCCCCGCAAACACGACCGACTTCGACCTGCACGTTGAGGACATCGAGCCGTATTACACGGAGCACACACAGGCGATCATCATCAATTCGCCGAACAATCCCTCCGGCGTCGTTTACAAAAAGGAAGCGCTCGAAGCGCTTGCCGCGCAGCTCAGGAGAATGAGCGAGAAGTTCGGACACCCGATCTACCTGATCGCGGACGAGCCGTACCGCGAGCTGGTGTTCGACGGGCTTGAGACGCCGTTCATCCCGAACATCTACGAGAACACCGTCGTCTGCTATTCCTGGTCGAAGTCGCTGAGCCTGCCGGGCGAGCGTATCGGCTACGTGTACGTGCCGGATCGCTGCGCGGACAGCGTCGATCTGTTCAACGCGGTCGCGGGCTCGGCACGCGCGCTGGGTCACATCTGCGCGCCGACCACCTCGCAGTACATCGTCGAGAAATGCTGCGGGCTGATGCCGGACATCGCGGCGTACGACGAGAACCGCAAGACGCTCTACAAGGGACTCACCGAAATGGGCTATACCTGCGTCTATCCGCACGGCGCGTTCTATATGCTCCTGAAAGCCCCGTTCGGCACCGCGCTGGAGTTCTCCGAGCGCGCGAAGGATTTCAACATCCTCGTCCCGCCGTGCGAGCCGTTTGGCTGCCCGGGATATCTCCGGCTTTCCACCTGCGTAAGCCACGACATGATCCTGCGGTCGCTGCCCGCCTTCAAGGCGCTGATCGAAGCGGGTCTGTAAGCATAAATCCCTTTCGGCGGAGGCTTCGGCTTCCGCCGTTTTTGTTTCGCTAAAAATGCAAAGAAAACTTTGCAAAAAGGGATTGACAAGTAAACTTGGCAATGGTATTATGATGCCAATAAAACTTGGCAGGAGGAAACGAGAATGAACAAAGAAGAGATTCTGCGAAAAGCGCAGGTGGAGAACCGCGGACGCGACGAGGCGGATCTGGATACGGAGAGAAAAGGTGCATGGATCGTGTGGCCTGTTGCGTTTATCGGCGTTCTTACAGTCGGCGTTATCGACCTGCACGTACTTAGAAAAGCCGATTACGGAATGCTCATGGTGCTCGGATTGGCAATGTGCATATGGTTTTTCTATAAATATCGTATGCTGAAAAAGAAGCATGAGCTGCTCGTTGCGATCACCTACATTTTATGGACGTTGTTCTTTCTGACAGCTTGGCTGCTGCAGCTTCTGAAAGTCTGGTGAGCGCCATGCAGGAAACGTTGATCCTGAAAAACCGCCTCAAAGAGGCGCGCACGCAGGCGGGGATGAGCCAGGGGCAGCTTGCGGAGGCAGTCGGCGTCTCGCGCAATACGATCAGCTCCATCGAAACGGGGCAATTCAACCCCACGGCAAAGCTTGCGCTGATCCTGTGTATTGCGTTGGACAAACGTTTTGAGGAATTGTTTTACTTTGACGAATAACGAACACCCGGCGGAGGCTTCGGCTTCCGCCGTTTTTGTTTGCGAACGCGCGCGTTGACAAGCAAAATTCCGCCGTGCTATACTTTTGGAAAGATCTGGAAATATGCAGAGGGGACGGATTATGGATCAAAAGAACAGACGGGGGAAATCGGCAGAAAAGCAATGGACCTGCGCTGCGCTGCTGCTCGGCATGCTTTTGCTGCTCGCCTGCGGCACGGGTGTACCGCAGGCTGCGGAGGCGCCGACCCCGGAACCGACGGCTGTGCCGGTGACCGAAACGCCCACGCCGACGCCGGAGCCAACACCGGAACCGACGCCCACGCCCACGCCGAGTCCCACGCCGGTACCGACGCCGCTGCAAGTCACGATCGGCGCGGTCGGCGACATCATGATCCCGAGCGGGATCGTTTCGGACACGCGCACCGCGGATGGAGGATACGATTTTCACACGCTGTTTGCACCGTTTCGGGAGCTGTTCGGCTCGGTCGATCTGATGTGCGGGAACCTCGAAGCCCCGCTTGCGGGCAAGGCGGCGGGCTACTCCACAAGGGACGATCCGAAGCCCAGGGAGTTCCGGTTCAATGCGCCGGATTCCGTGCTCGATCCACTCAAGGAATACGGCGTGGATCTGCTGACGACCGGCAACAACCACTGCATGGACAAGGGCGAAGCGGGGCTGTACCGCACGGTCGAAACGATCCGTGAGGCCGGATTCTATCAGACGGGCACGTTTCTGAACGCGGAGGACCGCGAGGTGCCCTGCATCGTGGATGTGAACGGGATCCGCGTCGGATTCGTGGCGGCGATGCGCGGGTTGAACGTGAACCCGATGAAAGCGGGCATGCGCGAGGAGCAAGCGTGGACGGTGATCGACCGGCTGGTCATCGACGGAAAGCCGACGGAAGGCGTTCTCCGAGACCTTGCGCGGGTCCGGGAAAACGGCGCGGAGTTTGTGATCCTGTTTGCGCATTGGGATTATCAGCAGGACGGACCGGCGGCTGCGGACACGCGGGAGCTGGCAAGGATCTTCCTTGCGGCGGGCGCGGACTGCATCGTCGGCTCGCATCCGCATCGCGTGAAGGATGCGGAATTCGTCACCGTTGCGCGGGAGGACGGACCGTATACGGGGCTTGTGCTGTATTCGCTCGGGAACTTCACGGCAAATAACAAGTTTACCCGCATGGTCGGGCTGTACGCGCAGCTGACGCTCAAAAAGGATTTCGGGACCGGACAGGTGACGCTGTCCGACGCGGCGGTGCTGCCGACGCTGACGATCCGCAGAAAGCTGAAAGCCGGACCGCGGTTTGCCGTCATGCCGGCGTATACGGACCCCGAACGGATCATCGGACTTGCGGAACCACTGACGAAGGAGGAGATCGGACTGCTGGAAAAAGCCCGCGCATATGCGCTGCAGCAGCTCGGCGACGTCGACGGACTGCGCGTGCTGAGCGACCCGGAAGCGTAACGGTATAAGAACAGAGCCTCCCATGCACGGGAGGCTCTGTCAGTCTGTCAATAAAGCGGTCAGACCGCTTCGCCGGTCGCTTTGCTGCATAGGATGTTCGCGGGCTTTCCGCGCGTGCCATGTATAGCTCCGCTGCGAAGAACGCGAATTCTGCCTCCCTTCCTGGAAGCCTGTTTTACGTTTCTCAGAAGTGGCGGTTCAGAAGCTGCAGGTACGGGGGATCGTATACGTCCACTTCGCCGGCGACCAGGAAGATGTCGCGGACCTCGTAGCGTTCGATCAGGTCCGACAGCGCGCCCATGATCGGCTTGTCGTAGTAGCGCGGGTCGTAGACGATGACCCGGTCGTAGATCTCCATGAAGTACGGCGTGGTGCACAGTCCGTAGGAGTCGGTGATCATGAAGCAGGTGCGAAGCGGCTTGTCCGGATCGACGTCGGTCCGCTCGATGACGGTGATCTGTCCGGAGGGACCGCCGAGATAACAGGCGTAGCGATCCTGCGGCTTGGCGTTCTGGTCGATGAACGGCACCTCTACATAGGTATCGGGGCGCGAGTAGCGGCGCACCGTGACCGGATGCGTGGGGGTCAGAAGATCCAGCGTGTCCGGATCCTTCTCAAGCTCGCGATTGCGCGTGTCGCGGTAGATCGTGCCCAGGAAGGGGTACTCCTGCGTCTTTTGGAAGGAGTCGTAGGGCGGCAGCGTTTCACCGATCTCCTCCATGCAGCGGCTGATCACGATGTGCGCGCCGTACGGCGTCCAGTGACGGTCGGAGCGGAAATAGACGTATTCGCCGTTCAGCAGCGGCTCGGACAGCAAGTCGGCGGCGGAGATCACGGAGATGTTCTCTGCCGTGATGGCGTGCAGGAACGGTTCGATCTCGGAGGTCATCCCCTGCGGATCGGCATAGCTGCGGATGCGCGCCGCGCGCGTGCTGATCGGCACGATGGTGATCACCATGCGCCCGCCCTCCGGCAGCAGCGAGGCATATGCGTTGTACAGGGCTGCCTGATTCTCCAGCTCGCGGCGCTTCTGCGTGACGGCGGCGGACTTCTTCTGCCCGTCGATCAGGTAAAAGTGAAACTCGCGCGGCCATTCGGACAGATCCACCGGCGGCTTGGTCGGCCGCGGGGTGGGCGTCGGTTCCGGCGTGGAGGTCGGTTCCGGCGTTTCGCTGAGGTCCGTGGGCACGGATGTTTCCGTCGGCGTCGGCGAAGGCGCGGGCGTCGGCGTCGGCACACGGGTGGGGCGCGGCGTGACCGGCGCGTCCGTGGCGGTCAGATCGTCGCTGTATTCCATGACCGGTACGGATTCGTCCTCCGCGACGCGGGCGTAGTCCTCCCAGGTCGCAAGGCTGCCGACCTGGCGAAGATCCTGCGTAAAGGTGATGACGCCGCTGCGTCCGGGGAAGTGATCCGCCAGGAACCGTTCTACGCCGTCGGTAAAGGAACCGTCCGAAAGCGTTTCGCCGGACAGCGGCGGACGCTGTGCAAGCATGCGGTTTTCCTCCTCCGAAAAGACCTCGCCCTTCGGCGCAAACAGCAGCTCAAAGAGACCGAAGCCCAAAAGCAGGAGCAGGGCGGCGCATGCCGTGACGGCAAGGATCGTCGAAGAAAGATTGCGTTTCATAAGCCCCGTCCTCCTTTCTCAGAATCGGAAATACAAAAACGGATTGAAGCTCTGTCCCACCAGGAAGCAGAGTGACAGACCGGTGAGTGCAAGCGCGGCGATCGCTTTGCCGACGGGCAGCAGCCGCACGGGCTTGCCCGCCGCTTCCCGCTTTGCGAAGAAGCGTTCCGCCGTTTTGCGCAGGGGCAGGCTTGCGATCACGCAGCACACGAGCAGCACGAGCTCCTTCTTTACGACGTACAGCGCGTACGGATCGGAGAAGGGCACCCGCCACGGGGCAAACATGGCTCTGAACTGGAAGCCGATGTCCGCAAAGGATTCGTTGCTGAACAGCACGAAGCCGATGATCGCGAGCAGCACGGTGACGATGTGCTTCACAGCGCGCGGCGTATGCGCAAGCAGATTTTTGAGCACGGTGCGCTCCAGCACCATGAAGAAGCCGAAATACAGTCCCCAGAGCAGGAAGTTCCAGTTCGCGCCGTGCCAGATGCCCGTCAGACCCCAGACCACCGCCATGTTGAAGATCCAGCGGCCGAGGGAGACGCGGTTGCCGCCCATCGGGATATAGACGTATTCGCGGAAGAAGGAGCCGAGGGAGATGTGCCAGCGCCGCCAGAACTCGGTGATGCTTTGGGAAACGAACGGCGCGTCGAAGTTTTCAAGGAAGGTGAAGCCGAGCATGCGGCCGAGCCCGATCGCCATCTCGGAATAGCCGGAGAAGTCAAAGAAGAGCTGCAGCAGAAAGAGGATCGCCGCAAGCCAGCCGGAGGCAAAGGACATCTGCTGCGCAGCGGGCAGCAGCTTCAGCACCTCGCCGCAGAGGTTCGCAAGCAGGACCTTCTTTCCGAGCCCGATCGAGAAGCGGAAAAAGCCCTCGCCCATGCCGTCAAGGGTCACCTGCCGATCCTCGATGGAGGCGGCGACGTCGCTGTACCGCACGATCGGTCCGGCGATCAGCTGCGGGAACAGGGACACATAGAGCAGCAGCCAGAACGGATTCTTCTGCAGCGGCGCGTCCCCGCGGTACACGTCCACGGTATAGGTGATGATCTGGAAGGTGTAGAAGGAAATGCCGATGGGAAGCTTCGGCGCTTCCATCCGGAACGCAATGCCGAAGACGGCGCAGAAATTGTTGACGAAAAACGCGGCGTATTTGAAATACAGCAGCGCCGCAAGGCTGATGAGAATGCCGACGACAAGAGCCAGCTTTTTGCCCCGGGACGTCTTTGCGCCTGCGATGATCCGCGCGCAGACATAGTTGACGGCGGCGGCAAAGATCATGGCGACGATCCACACCGGTTCGCCCCAAGCATAGAACAGCAGCGACGCAACGAGAAGGATGATATTCCGGGCGATACCGTTTTTGACCAGCGCGTGCAGAAGCACCGTCACCGGCAGAAACAGACATAAAAATGTAAGGGAGGAAAAGACCATAAACCGACGATACCTGCTTGATTTCGTTCTTTGTGTATGGTATCACACTCGGATTGCCTTGTCAATGCGGGCGGCGGAACGGAAAAGGAGCCTCCCGAACGTTCGGGGAGCTCCCTTTATGCTCTCATTCAGTCTTCGAGCTTGTCGCAGCCTTCGCAGTCGTCCGCGTCGCAGTCCCAGCACTCCATGCGCTTTTCCGCGATCGCAAACAGCTCGTCGAGCTTGTCGTCCGGAACGGGTACGAACTCCTCGAGGTCCTCTTCTTCGTTGACCACGATCTCCATGATGCAGACCTCAAAGTCCTCTTCGGGTTCCTCGGGCAGATCGGCGTCCACGAGCACCGCGTACTCCTTGCCCTCATGCTCAAAATAATCAATGACCTCAAGGTCAAACTCGTTGCCTTCCTCATCGGTAAAGGTGACAAGATCTCTTTCGTCTTCCATAACGGTTCTCCTTTCATTTCATTCAATCTATTGTACCGCACTTTGCAGCGCTTTGCAAGCAAAAACCCGCGGCGCGAAAAATCTTTTTGCAAAACAAAATCAAAATAAGATTATCCCTTGTGCATCGGGCGAAAATCGTTTATACTGTAACATGACGAAACATAGGGGGAAATCGGATGGACCTGGATTTTTTTGAACGGCTCAGCAAAGCGCTCGCCGTGCAGTTCGGTCCGAACTGCGAGGTTGCGGTACACGACCTTCAAAGCGGCGATCTTGAACACACGGTCGCCGTGATCGAAAACGGGCACGTCTCGCACCGCAAGGTCGGCGACGGTCCGAGCCGCGTCGTGCTCGAAGCGCTGCAGGAAAAGGACCCGAACGCGCTCGCGGATTCTGCGGGCTATCTCATGCGGACGCACGACGGACGGATCTTAAGATGCACCACGGTCTACATCCGCGACGAAAACGGAAAGCCGGAGGGCGTGTTCTCGATCAATTACGACATCACCGAAATGCTGATGGCGGAGCGCGCGATCGCGTCGCTGCTGCCGCAGAAGGAAGAAAAGAAGACGCCGGACCGCATTCCGCTGTCGGTCAACGAGCTTCTGGACGACCTCATCGAGCAGTCGGTCGAGCTGGTCGGCAAGCCCGTCGCCATGATGAACAAGGAGGACAAGATCAGGGCGATCGCGTTCCTCAACAAGGCGGGGGCGTTCCTGATCACCAGAAGCGGCGACAAGGTGTCGAAGTATTTCGGCATCAGCAAATATACCCTGTATTCCTACATCGACGCAAAGAATTCCGTTCAGGATTGAAGAAAGGAAACCGGCATGAATTTTGAACTGATCAAAAAGACGGCGCAGGGCTATCTCCCGGCGATGACGAAGTTCCTCCGCGATCTCATTGCGATCCCCAGCGAAAGCTGCGAGGAGGAGGGCGTCATCCGCCGCACGATCGCCGAAATGGAAGCGCTCGGCTTCGACAAGGCGGAGATCGACCCGGAGGGCAACGCTTTGGGCTGGATGGGCGAAGGCAGCCGCATCATCGCGTTCGACGGACACATCGACACCGTCGGCATCGGCAACCTCGCAAACTGGGAGCATGATCCCTATCAGGGCTACGAGACCGACGACATCATCTACGGCAGAGGCGGCTCCGACCAGGAGGGCGGCGTGGTCTCGGCGGTATACGGCGCAAAGATCATGAAGGACCTCGGGCTTATCCCCGAGGACACGAAGATCCTCGTCGTTGCCTCCGTGCAGGAGGAGGACTGCGACGGTCTGTGCTGGCAGTACATCCATAAGGAGGACGGGATCACGCCCGAGTTCGTCGTCTCCACCGAGCCGACCGACGGCGGCATCTATCGCGGACACCGCGGCAGAATGGAGATCCGCGTGGACGTCAAGGGCGTTTCGTGCCACGGCTCCGCGCCGGAACGCGGCGACAACGCGATCTATAAGATGGCGGACATCCTCGAGGAGGTCCGCGCGCTGAACGAGAATACGGCAACGGACGCCGACGAGATCAAGGGCCTCGTGAAAATGCTCGATCCGAAGTACAATCCCGAGCACTGGGAGGACGCACGCTTCCTTGGCCGCGGCACGATCACCTGCTCGCAGATCTTCTACACCTCGCCGTCGCGCTGCGCGGTGGCGGACTCCTGCGCGGTCTCTTTGGACCGCCGCATGACCGCGGGCGAAACGTGGGATTCCTGTCTTGACGAGATCCGCAATCTCCCGGCGTGCAAAAAGTACGGCGACGACGTCAAGGTTTCGATGTACCTGTACGACCGTCCGGCGTGGACGGGCTTGAAGTACGAGACCGAATGCTACTTCCCGACCTGGATCAACAAGGAGAGCGCGGCGCACGTGCAGGCGCTCGTTGACGCGCATAAGGCGCTGTTCGGAGATAAGCGCATCGGGCACCCGAGTGCCATGGACAAGCGCGACCGTCCCTTGATCGACAAGTGGACGTTCTCGACAAACGGCGTTTCGATTCAGGGACGCTACGGCATCCCGTGCGTGGGCTTCGGTCCCGGCGCGGAATCGCAGGCGCACGCGCCGAACGAGATCACATGGAAGCAGGACCTCGTGACCTGCGCGGCGCTGTATGCCGCGGTCCCGATGTGCTATAAGCCCGAAAACCGCACGGACGACGTGACCGAATACCGCGCGGGCAGAACCGACACCAAGTTTGCAAACGACTGAGGAGGAGCTATGAGCAACGTCAAAAAGTATACCGATAAGCTGAACGAGCTGAAGTTCGACAACATGTACAACGGCGACTTTTTCCTGACCTGGGAAAAGACCGACGACGAGATCGCGGCGGTGTTCACCGTGGCGGACGC
>JAZNHI010000056.1:0-27056 GCA_045576895.1 Clostridia bacterium
ATAAGAAAAAAGTAACGTTTTTCCAAAAAGGGTTACTTATGTAACCGAACCGGACGAAGCGACCATTGTATAAAGTATCGGAAGTGAATATAATACGAATAAGAAGATATGAAACTACAGTTTCCAATATCAAAAAAGGAGGAATTTACAATGGCTAAGACATTGATCGCATACTTTTCCCATGCAGGGCAGAATTACTCTCACGGAGGGGTCCGTGATCTGCCTGTTGGCAATACGGAAGTTGTCGCAAAGAAGATCCACGCGCTGATTGAAAGTGATCTGTTCTTCATCGACACAGTGAAGAAATATCCGGACGACCACATGAAGAAAATTGAGGTCGCCAAGCAGGAATATAACGAAGATGCCCGCCCGGAACTTACCGCCCGTGTGGAGAACATGAACGAATATGACACGGTGATCGTGGCGTTCCCAAACTGGTGGACAACCATGCCGATGGCATTGTTCACCTTCCTCGAAAGTTACGACTTTACCGGCAAGACGATCTGCCCGCTGATTACCCACGGCGGCAGTGGCTTCTCGAATTCTCTGAAGGACATAAAGCGTCTTTGCCCGGATGCCACAATCACCGAGGGACTTGCCATCAATGGTGATAGTGCGGCAACCTGCGACAAAGATGTGGAAAAATGGCTTAAGAAAATCGGTCTGAAATAAGGAGGACAAATCAAATGGAAAACATCATTCTCAACAACAACCTGGAATGCCCGGTTATCGGTATCGGAACTTTTATGCTCTCCCCTGTAGAGGCAGAGAACAGCGTCAGAGAGGCTCTTAAAATGGGCTACTCGTTGGTTGATACGGCGAATGCCTATGTCAATGAGAGAGCCTGTGGACGCGGAATCAAGGACAGCGGTCTGAAACGGGATGAAGTGTTCATTTCCACAAAGCTGTGGCCGAGTGAATATGAAAACCCGAACGCAGTGGATGAGACGCTTGAGCGCCTTGGCGTGGACTACGTGGATCTTCTCTATATCCATCAGCCTGCAGGCAACTGGATGGCGGGATATCGCCAGCTTGAAAAGGCGTACAAGGACGGCAGGGCAAAGAGCATAGGCATCTCCAACTTCGAGGGCAAATATATTGAGGAGCTTCAGACAAAGTGGGAGATCGTTCCTCAGTTCATTCAGGTTGAGGCGCATCCGTACTTTACCCAGCAGGAGCTTCGTAAAACGCTTGATCAGTACGGTATCAAACTCATGAGCTGGTACCCGCTGGGGCACGGCGATAAGTCTCTTCTGAATGAGCCGATCTTCGCAGAGCTTGGAAAGAAGTATGGTAAGACACCCGCACAGGTCATTCTCCGCTGGCATACGCAGATGGGCTTTGTTGTAATCCCCGGCAGCAAGAATGTGGCTCACATCAAGGACAACCTTGATATCCTCGATTTCAAGCTGACTGATGATGAGATGGCAGAAATCGCAAAGCTGGATAAAGGCGAACGCTATTACCACAGAACGGACGAGCAGCTTGCCGGGTTTGCTGCCTGGAGACCGGAATTTGAGAAGGCATAAGAAATTCAGAAAGGTGCGGCGGTGCGTTCGCTGCACCTTTCTTAGGAAAGAGAGTACTTAAAGCATGGAGCAAACAGCAGAAAAAGAAAATATCATGGGAACCATGTCGGAGGGACGCTTACTGCTAAAGCTTGCCATGCCGATGATCTTCTCCGTTCTGGTATCCTCACTTTACAACATCGTAGACAGTATCTTTGTAGGACGGCTCGGGCAGAATGCGCTGACGGCGATTTCTCTTGGTGCACCGGCATCATCACTCATGGTGGAGTTATCCTTTGGTGTCGCCGTGGGCGTTAACGCCATGCTCTCCCGCAAGTTGGGAGAGAAGGACAGCGATAGGGTCAGCAAGGCTGCCGGACAGGGCTTCTTGCTGATCGGCGTGGTGTATCTGATCTGCCTTGCCTTCGGACTGTTCGGCGTAGAAGCATTCTATCGCATTCAGACGGACGACGCGGAGATCATACGCCTCGGTGTGCAATATACGTCCATCGTCACGACATGTTCCTTCGGGTTAATGATCCAGACCATTGTAGAGCGTCTGCTTTCTTCCACGGGGCGCACCAACGGCTCTATGGCGGTGCTGCTCACAGGAGCTATCACAAATATCATTCTCGATCCGATCCTGATTTTCGGATATTTCGGACTTCCCGCTATGGGTATGAGAGGTGCGGCAGTTGCAACGGTGATCGGACAATGCGCGGCAGGTACAGTTGGTCTGATTCTGAACATCACATGGAACAAGGAGATTGCGTTCAAAGCAAAATCGTTTCTTCCGGATTTCAAGATGATGAAAGAGATCATGGCCATCGCCATCCCGACGACACTGACCTATTCCATCAATTCCATACTGATCTTTGGCATGAACAATGTGCTGATCGGTCTTTCCACAGCGGCGCCTGCGGTCTATGTGATCTACAACCGGGTGCGCAGCTTTGTGGCGCTACCTGTCTGGGGCATTCGCAACACAATTATATCTGTCGTTGCTTACAACATGGGCGCCGGGTATAAGGAGCGAGTGAAAAAGCTGATCAAGATTGCCATGACAGCCAGTGCGGGAATTATGGTGATAGGAACCATCCTTTATGAGACGATTCCGGCGCTTCTGCTTCGCATTTTCTCGGCAACGGATGAGATGCTTGCTATTGGTATTCCGGCATTCCGTATCATCGGTATCACAGCTGTCATTTCCGGCATGACCATCATGATGAGTGGTGTGTTCCAAGCAATGAATAACAGCAGCAAGGCGCTGATCGTCAGTATCGTACAGGCGGTATCGCTTGTCGGAAGTGCGGCACTTTTAGCACTCACACATAATACAAGCGTGGTATGGGTTTCGTTTCCCGTTTCGGAGATTGTGATCTTCCTTTTGAGCACTGTTTTCCTTCGAGGTATATATAGGAAACATCTCGGTTCTGGCTTGTTTTCTGTGAAGACCTTGAAGTTAAGCACCTCATCTGATATAATGTAACCATAGTTTCTTAAACATTGAAATAAAATTAAGATGAGGTGTGAACATGATACTGACAGGACATGAAGACTTAAGGGTCGTTAAAACAATCGAAGGGATCAAAAAGGCATTTGAGGAACTGATCTGCGAAAAGGATTATGAGAAGATTACCGTCAAGGAGCTTTCCGACAGGGCAAGGATTAATAAAAAGACCTTCTACACCTATTATGAGACGCTGGACGCACTGCTTAGTGAGATGCAGGCAGAGCTTTCTGCAGGATTTATCGAAAGGGTGAAAGATTACTCCCTTCCGGAAGAACTGGACAAAGTAAATCGGGAATTCTTTGTTTTTGCTTCAGAGCAGGGACCGGCTTATGAGAAGATCACCTGTGGCGGAACGTACAGAGCTATACGTGACGTGATGACCGATCAGGTAAACGATGAAGGCTGGAGCAAATCAAAAAAATACCAGAAACTGACCTTCTACGAAAAACGGATGCTGATGGAATATATTAATAATTCAGTATTATCATCCTACAGGCTCTGGGTCGAGGACGGAAAGAAAATGCCGCTGGAAGACGTGATCAATATGACAAATCGTATCGTCCTCGG
Organism: Clostridia bacterium; assembly: GCA_045576895.1. Taxonomy (GTDB): domain Bacteria; phylum Bacillota; class Clostridia; order Christensenellales; family CAG-138; genus UBA3792. Next base: position 3,589 of record JAZNHI010000056.1, read on the forward strand.
CGGCGTAAACGGATTTTTTAAGTGAGGTGGCTATCTTTGAAAACAAGAATGTTACGGGATATCGAAGTTTCCGAGGTTGGCATGGGCTGCATGGCCTTCTCCCACGGGTACGGAAAAATCCCGGAAGAACAATACAGCATAGAGGCAATCAGGAACGCCTATGAGCATGGCTGCACCTTCTTTGACACGGCGGAGGTGTACAGTCCGAATCTGTCCGGTGTCGGGCATAACGAGCTGATTGTGGGAAAGGCGCTTAAAGACGTGAGAAACGACGTGGTGATCGCCACGAAGCTGATGCTTCACGGCTTTGGACTCGGCAGCGTATATAAAACGATCCGTTCACATCTGGAAGGCTCGATGGAACGCTTACAGACCGACCATATCAATCTGTATTATCTACACAGAATGAGCAGTACTCCTGTGGAAAAGGTCGCAGAAGCAATGGGACTGCTCATCGATGACGGTCTGATCCGTGGTTGGGGACTTTCTCAGGTGGATGTTGATATCATCGACCGGGCGCAGCAGGTGACGCCACTGGCGGCGATCCAGAACATTTACTCGATGGTTGAGCGCGACAGCGAGGCTGAGATCATCCCCTACTGCATGGAGAACAACATCGGCTTTGTTCCGTTTTCGCCGATTGCCAGCGGACTGCTCTCCGGCAAGATCACACCGCAAACGCAGTTTGAACGGAATGATGATGTTCGCAACTGGGTACCGCAACTGTCAAGAAAGAACATCGAGGGCAATCAGCCTATCGTGGAAATGTTGAGAGACTTTTCGGAAAAGAAAAATGCGACACCGGCGCAGATCTCACTTGCGTGGATGCTGCACAAATATCCAAATGTTGTTCCCATCCCTGGCTCGAAAAACAAGGAGCGGATCATTGAGAATCTGGATTCTTCAAAGGTGGAATTGACAGACGAAGAGTTTACGTCGCTCGAGAACGCGCTGAACAGCCTTAAGGTCTACGGGCACAGAGGATTGGGAGGTTTTTGATTTGAAAAAAGAAGTTACGATCGTGACCGGCGCAGGACAGATCGGTATGGCGATTGCTCGTAGAGTCGGCTTTGGCAAGAAGATCGTACTTGGTGATAAAAGTATAAAGAATGCAGAAACGATTGCGAAGATTATGCCAAATTGTGCAGAACAAATCTAGTCGATGCTGCAAAGCGCCGACTTTTAATCGCACATTTGAAACAAGATCATTATTCATGTACCCTTATAACCATAATAACAGGGAGGATGAATTAATGAACAAAGAAACTAAGCAAAAACTAGTCCCCATTTGGGAGCGTATCAATCTCACTTTAGAAGAAGCTGCGGCATATTCTGGTATCGGCGTAGGTAAACTTAGGGAATTGACAAATGAACCAGACTGCGATTATGTCCTTTGGATTGGTGGGAAAAGGCTGCTCAAGCGAAAGCAATTTGAGAAGTATTTGGAGAAGCAGTTTTCTATTTGATCATTCGCCTGGACTGAACACTCATCATCATACAGCAGGATACACCAGTACACCAAATCGTACAACATTTTTGCAAAAGATATGGCGATTAATGGCGATTTACGGCTTTTGTGCCTTTGAGAAAAAGCCCAAAATGTGAGAAACTGCGCGTCATGGTGAATAGCGTCCGATTTGCAAATACTTTCCCCACAATGAAACCAGTCGGCAAGAACAAAGGAACCAATGATGTGCATAAAGATTGCATATCCGAAACTGCTCCGGAAGCGTCCTCCGATTTCGAATGCGCCTGCTTTACCTGCCCCTCTCAGGAGGCGTGCAAGGCTGCGCAGGAGGCGGAAAAAACGGCTCCCGCCGAAGAAAAGATCGACTTCTCGAACGTCGAGATCGAGCCGCTGTTCAAGGATTTCGTCGATTTCGAGACCTTCAGTAAGTCCGATTTCCGCGCGGTTAAGGTTCTTGCCTGCGAAGCTGTACCGAAGTCCAAGAAGCTCTAAAGTTCACGCTGGACGACGGCACGGAACAGCCTCGCACGATCCTTTCGGGCATCCACGCATTCTACGAGCCGGAACAGCTTATCGGCAAGACCTGTGTGGCGATCACCAATCTCCCGCCGCGTCCTATGATGGGGATCGAATCCTGCGGCATGCTGCTCAGTGCCATCCACAAGGAAAACGGTGAGGAACGGCTGAACCTCTTGCAGCTCGATCCGCACATCCCCGCAGGCGCAAAACTCTATTAAAAAACCTCCCTAAATACCTCGGAGCGATCCGAGGTATTTTTATGCTTTTTCTGTATTTTATTCATTTCCAATATTCAGCGTATTTGTGGCAGTATGCCAATTCGTATGCCAAAATATGCCAACCGTATGCCAAATCGCGCAACGCAATTCTGCAAATCTATAAATCCGCGTAACTTTCTCTAAAAATCAATATATGTGCGAACCTGTTGATGAAAAATCAGCAGGTTCTTTGCCATATCACGCACAACCGCCCATCTATCCAGCTTTATCAGCAGAAAAAAAGGCTGCCCATTCTCTTTTGCTTCATCTTCATAGGTGAACTTTTGGCGAATCAATGCTTCTTTTGTCGAATTTCCCCAAATTGTCAAGGATAGTAGTATAGTATGGTTAAGTTAAACACTATTTCATTTACAAATGGGAGGTTGCAATGAACAACATGAGCAAGAAAGAGACGAAAAAGGCAGAAGCAGCCATTCGTGCCATCGCCGCAAAGAACGGTATTACAGAGGACGAAGTACGAAAAGAAATGACGATTGCGATCGAATCCGGGTACAACAATCCCGGTCCTGCGGTACAGGCATACTGGCACAGTACGCCTTTCCATTCGAGAAAACCAAGCCTTGAAGAATTTCTTGTATGGTGTGCCGCACAAGTATAAATCGAACCGATTCCATTGGCCGATGCGAAAAGCATCGGCTTTTATCGTTTAACTAAACACCTGATTCATTACAAATGGCTAATACCATCATTGCTCAGTTTAACAGTAAAATGGTTACAGTAAGGTGGTGATGGAATGGATGTAAAGGCGAAGCTTCGAGATTTGCTTTCTGCCAAGGGATGGACAAGCTATCGACTTGCGAAGGAAAGCGGGCTGTCTCAAAGCACGATCATCAACATATACAAGAGAAGCTCGGTGCCCTCTATTGATACCTTAGAGGCAATCTGCAAAGGATTCGGCATAACGCTTTCTCAATTTTTCACGGAAGGTGAATCGGTCGAGCTGACACCCGAGCTGAAAGAAGTCTTTGAAGGGTGGGCAAAACTGACGCCCGACGAAAAAGAACTTGTGCTGAACATGATAAAAACATTGAACACAAAGTAGAAGCGGCGGGCTTCTACTTTTCATTTTATACGGCTGACACACACTTCACACGACAGGGGAAATCGGTTATAATAATGGCACAGACATTTCATAGGAGTCCCGAGTGAAAAAACTTGATTTAACGAATCAACGGTTTGGTCGATTGACCGTGATCAAAGAAGATCCCGTTCCATATCGTTCGCCATCCGGCAAGCCCACCCGTCGTTGGGTTTGTCTTTGTGATTGCGGAAATCAAGTAACCGTTCTTCAAAACGTTCTTACTTCTGGTCATGGAAAAAGCTGCGGCTGTCTCCAAAGAGAAAAAGCCTCCTCCCAATATAACGACCTCACCGGCAAAAGATTTGGAAAACTGCTTGTGATTGAGCGTGTGCCGCTAAAAAGGAAATATGCCAATGGTGCTCAAAATGGCTGGCTTTGCAGATGCGATTGCGGAACAGAGCGTATTTTCCTGGCGAAAACGCTCACCGGAGGAACCGCGAAAAGCTGTGGCTGTGAGATCGGCATTCAATCGGCTGAACGCATACAGCCCGATGGACTCAACATTCTCGGACGGTATCAAGGCACTGCGGTTTCCGCCATCAATCCTGATAGAAAACCGAACAAGAACAATACTACCGGCGTAAAGGGCGTATACTGGAGCAATCGTGAACAGCGATGGATCGCTAAGATTGGATTAAAAGGCAAGCCCATCACGATCGGGAGATTCCAGAATATTAAGGATGCAGAGAAAGCAAGGAAACAAGCCGAAGAACAGTATCATTCGCCTATTATAGAACAGTGGAAAGAAGATCATTCTGCGGAATATTTGGAGGTGTGATCAGTGAAGGATGAATGCTTGATCTGCAAAGCTCCCCTCGAATATCTGGAATCGGATATTCCTATGGAGTGCGAGATTTGCCATAAAAAAGAAAACAGCAAGACGCGTTGTATTAATGGGCACTATGTATGTAATGATTGCCATACAAAGGGCCTTGATTCCATTATCGGTTTATGCATGAATGAGATCTCAAAGGATCCGATTGCTATTATCGAGAAGATGATGACTATGCCATTCTGTCATATGCATGGCCCGGAACATCATGTCATGGTCGGATCCGCGTTGTTGACTGCCTATAAGAACGCCGGCGGAGATATAGACCTCCACAACGCATTGATCGAAATGATGAATCGCGGAAAGAGTGTTCCCGGCGGTGCATGCGGTTTTTGGGGAGCATGCGGAGCCGGTATCAGTTCGGGAATGTTCATATCCATTATCTCGAAGTCTACACCTTTAGCTAACGAGCCCTTTGCTCTCTCACATCAGATGACCGCGAAATCGCTTGGACAGATCGGTGAAATTGGGGGACCCCGTTGCTGCAAGAGGGATTCATTCCTGTCTATCCTTGCGGCTGTCGATTATGTGAAAGACCACTTTGGTGTGGAGATGGAGAAACCCGAAGTCGTGTGTCAGTTCTCATCTCAAAATAACCAGTGCATTGGTAAACGTTGTCCGTTTTCCAAAGCGAATCATTGATATTCGTGTACAAGGCTCCTCATGTCGATTCAACTTTGTCTGGATATTGTATGCCACATATGCCAAATCGTATGCCAATTTCCCATCAAGAGTTATAGATTTCTATAGTTTTATAGAGTTGCCACTCTTATGGAGATGCCAGATGTATAGGCGTTTATAGGATGTGAAAGGATGTTGCCGAACAATGGATTCTAAATCCCGACAATGAAGCCGATCGGGCAGCAGAAGAAGGAAAAGGCGCAGGAAGCGCCCGCGCAATTCGAATGCGCCTACTTTACCTGCCCCTCTCAGGAGGCGTGCAAGGCTGCGCAGGAGGCGGAAAAAACGGCTCCCGCCGAAGAAAAGATCGACTTCTCGAACGTCGAGATCGAGCCGCTGTTCAAGGATTTTGTGGATTTTGAGACGTTCAGTAAATCCGATTTCCGCGCGGTCAAGGTTCTTGCCTGTAAAGCCGTCCGCACAGATTGTACGTAGGTCCTCCCCAACGGGATGGAAACGCCGCCGCGGAGCGTTACCGCGGTATAGGTCATGCCGGTCACGAATCCGAGATGGACGATATAGCTTCGATGACAGCGGATAAAGGGCGGATTGGGCAGCAGCTTTTCCGTTTCGTCGACAGAATAGCGCAGCCGTATGCTCGTCTTCCCCTGATTGAACAGGCAGTAGTGCTTGGCTGCCTCCACATAGCGAATCCGCCCCAGCGGCAGACGAAACAGCCATCTCTTTGACGGCGACTCCAGACTGAGTCATCCGCACTGCTGATGCCGTTCGCAGGCGTTCATGGCGTCCGCAATTCGGTTCTGATCGAAATCCGGCTTCAAGAAAGCGGAGGGATGCCACCGGTAGGAACGGATCGCGCGTCCGGCGTCTCCCGAGATCAGGATCAACCCTGTATCGGCATGCCGCGTCGGCAGCTCCCCCGTCGGCTCAACGCTGTCCATATCCAGGATCAGCAGCCGAAAGCCGCCGCTGTCGCCGAAGGAAACGGCTTCCGTCCGCTCGGCGGACAACACGACGCACTCGGCGCGAGCCCAACGCCGCAGCATGCTGATAAGGCGCGCAGCCATTTCCTCCGAAGCGGTACAGACGCGCACACAAATTGCATTGTCGTATACGATACCCAACCCCGTTTGCCCCCACTTGCATCAAAACATAAGCCTGTCCTTCCGGCAACATCCGCCTTCGAAAGGAACAGTCTGCACAAGTGCGATATTATACTATATCAAATCAGCATAAAAATCAACTGTTTATCTGAAAATTCCACACAGATCCCCCGGCAGCGATCTGTTTGTCTTCGCGCCGCCGGCAGATATGCACAGGATCCATCAAAGCAGTCCGGTCGTCCGAAAAGCGGAAAACGGTTGAACGATCCGGACAGGCATGGTATAATCAGTCTGAACCGGATCCTGCGTTCCTTTAAGCGCTCCCGTTCCGTCGCTGTCCGGGCGGATCAATATCTTCCCCGCCGGAAGCTGCGATCGACACACATCCAAAGAGAAAGAGGGAAAACAGAATGAAAAAACTGAGTCTGATCCTGGCAGTGCTGCTGCTTGCAACAGTTTTGTCCGCATGCGCGCCTGATCAAACGGTCGAAGACTATCGGGGGATCGACGTCGTCTCGCCCGAATGGGTCGGCGCACTTGACGCCGCAAAGGACGCAAAGCAGCTCTTTATCGTTGCCGCGTTCGCGGAGGACGCGACGGACGCGTGGATCTCTCTCCACGAAAAGCAGAGCGACGGAAGCTGGCATATGGTGATGACGACGCCCGGCTTTATCGGAAAGAACGGCATCGGCAAGACCCGCGAGGGTGACGCCAAAACGCCGGTCGGCGTGTTTCACTTCAACCGTGCGTTCGGTATTGCCGACGATCCGGGATGCGCGATCCCTTACGTCAAAGCGGATAACGATACCTACTGGTCGGGCGATACGCGCGAGGGCTTCCGCTATAACGAGCTGGTCAGCTTGAAGGACCTTCCGGGGCTCGACATCGAGAGCGGCGATTCCGAGCACATCATCGACTATATTTACCAGTATCAGTATTGTCTGAACATCAGCTACAACGAAGAAGGCGCGCCCGGTCTCGGCTCCGCGATCTTTCTGCACTGCTTCGGACCGGTCAAGCCGTTCACGGGCGGCTGCGTTGCCATCCCGGAGGATCATATGCGTTTCGTCATGCAGCATATCGATGCGGATACAGTCGTCGTGATCAACACCTATGAAGCGCTGTCCGGCAGTGCCGACTGGCCCGAAAGCACCTGGCCGGACAACAGATAGCGGAACAGCGCCGTATCCGTTGTTATCATAAAAGCGGCACAAGCAGGACAGATGTTCGGGCTGCTCTCCGCGATCCACAAGGAGAACGGCTGAACCTTCTTATGGTTGACCCGCACATCCCGACAGGCGCAAAGTTCTGCCGATCATCACACAGCACCTCGGTTTCGTCCGGGATGCTGTTTTCGTTTTTAAGGCATTTTATAGGCTGAATCGAAAGTCCACTCCGAACCCTGAAAACCGAATGCAGATACGTTCCCCGCATGGGCGGCTTAAGCCTGCTCAGCCGATGCCGCAGATGCGCCGGGACCTCCGGGAACGCGGCAAGGCGACCGATCCTGCAGGCGAGGATACGATCTCTTCCGATCGGAACGTTTCCGATCTGTCGGTCCGGAGGAAAAAGCGTTTGCAAAGGCAATCAAAGGAATTGCAGTCGGGCGCTTTATCTGCTATACTATTGTCGGAATTCTACATGACACGGCAGGTGCTGAAATGTATCCGGATAATGTTGTCAGCCTAAACGATTATAAGCGCAAAAAGGGTATTGCACTCCCCCGCTCTCCCTATTCTTCTCTCGACGCCACAAGGGAGCAGGTCCGCGACGCCTGTCAGCGCGCTGCGGAGGCATTGAATCAGGACGCGCGCGTATATGCCGCCGTGATCGGCTATGAGAATCAAAAGACCGGGAAGATCAAGCTGCTGAAGGGTCTTCGGCTGTTTTCCTCGAAAGAGCTCCTTGAATCCACGGCAGGGATCAAGGGATACAACTGTATTTGTCTGATCAAAAGAAACCCGTTCTCCCCGAAAGAGGATTGACGGATCGAACGATCCTGCCGGAAGCAGTCGGTCGCTGTTTCCGTCTGCGGCGTTGTCGGATGAACTGCGCCTGCAGCGTTCGAAGCGAACCTCTCCTGATCCGTTCCGTTTTCAACGGCGGAAATGCAGGGGTGCTGTGACAGACCAAAGGAATCAACGGTAAGAAAGGAAATACGGACATGCAGACGGAGATCCTGTTGCACACACCGAGCGGCGCTCTGCGCGGGCGGAGCGACGAACGATGCAATCTGTTTCTGGGCGTGCCGTTCGCAAGGGCGGAACGCTTTGCCTATGCAAAACCGGTCGACCGATGGGACGGCGTACTCGACGCGACTGCGCCGGGTCCCGCGTGTCCGCAGAACCGGGCATGGCACGAGCATCTGGAGCATCCGACACGGCTGTTCTATTACCGCGAGTTTCGCGAGGGGACGGCGTTCACCTACGACGAGGACTGCCTGAACCTGAACATTTACGCGCCGAAGGACGCAAAGAACGCGCCGGTGGTCCTGTTCTTTTACGGCGGCGGGTTCGATTCCGGCATCAACTGCGAAAACACATTCGACGGCGCCGCGCTTGCAGAGCGCGGGATCGTCACGGTCTTTGCAAACTATCGCGTCGGGATCCTCGGCTATCTCTGCCACGAAGCGCTGAAAGCGCAGTTCGGACGCGAGGGCAACATCGGGCTTGACGATCAGCTTTGTGCGATCCGCTGGGTCAGCGCGCACATCACGGATTTCGGCGGCGATCCCGGCAACATCACGCTGATGGGACAGAGCGCGGGCGCGATCTCGATCCAGTATCTGTGCCTGAATCCCGATCTCAGGGGGCTGTTCCGCCGCGCGGTCATGATGAGCGGCGCGGGACTTTTCCCGAAATTCTCCCTACCGAAGCCCGCGGAAACGGCGCGAAGCTATTGGCTGCAGTTTATGGAGGTCGGCGGGTTTTCCGATTTCGACGCGCTGAAGAACGCCTCGCTCGACGCGCTGTTCGACACGGTCGAAAAGATGAAAGAGGTCCGCAAGGACGCAATCTACTATACCATGCCTGTGATCGACGGCGTGCTTCTGAAAGGTCCGGTGGACAAGCTGATCAAAACGCCGCTGCCGCTCGATTATCTCATCGGTTACACCAACAACGACATGTTCGCGCCCGTTATGGCGTGGATCGGCAACCGCTACGGACGGCGCAACGGCGCGTATATCTACTATTTCGACCTCAATGCGCCCGGCGACGACAACCGCGCATTCCATTCCTCGGACCTCAGATACGCGCTCGGCACGCTGGAAAAGAGCCGGCGTCCGTACGGCAAACGCGATTACGAGGCATCGGAGCAGATGTTGGATTATCTTGCAAACTTCGCAAGACAAGGCGATCCCAACGGCGAAGGACTTCCCGCGTGGAAGAACGCGGCGGGAGGACTTCGCACACGCGTTCTGCATTTCGCGCCGAACGGCACAAAGATGGGTCACGCGCACTACGGGACGATGCTGAAAAACATGCTGACGAAGGGAGACCCGAAGGCATGAAGTTCGATCACCGGTTCCGTCTGACCGAAAAAGGACCCTCCGTTCGCGTCTATGAGGCGGACGGCGTCGCCGCGCGGCTCGATTTTTTCGATCACATTCTGCGCGTGGCGATCCTGAAAACGGACCCCCTGCTGCCGACATGGAGCGTGTGTCCGGACGGCGTCATGCCGCTTACGGGACGCGAAAAGCTCGATACCGACGGCTTTGCGCACGAGACGCCCGCCGTTTCGGAAACGGATGAAGCGGTCTCCTTTGCGCTGTCCGGCGTGCGCTTTACGATCGAAAAGAGGAACTTCCGCATCACGGCGGAAACCGAAAAGGGCATCCTCTATCGCGACCGCAGCGGGCTTGCGTATAATTTCGACGGCGAGCTCGGCAGCGGCAGCGTGCATGATACCGACCGCTTTCCGAATCAGCGTATCTTCGGACTCGGCGACAAATGCGGTCCGGTGAACAAAGCGAATCGCAGATACACGATCGCCGCAACCGATTCCATGGGCTTTTCCGCGGCGTACAGCGACCCGCTCTATAAGCAGATCCCGTTCTATATCTGTCAGCACGCCGCGGGCAGCTACGGACTGTACTACGACACCTACAGTAACGGCAGCGTCGATTTCGGCGTCTGGCACGACAACTATTTCGAGCTGTTTAACTCCATCCGCTTTGAAGAAGAAAATCTCGTTTACTACCTGATCCTCGGCACGCCGCGGGAGATTGTGCAGCGGTTCAACGCCCTGTGCGGCGGGATCGCAGCGGTTCCGGCGTGGGCGTTCCGGTACTGCGGCAGCACGATGGAATACACCGACGCGCCGGACGCCGACGCAAAACTGCGGGGGTTTCTGACGCAGTGCGAAGAAAACGGCATTCGTCCCGGCGGCTTTTACCTTTCGAGCGGCTACACGCAGATCGGAAACGACCGCTGCGTCTTTCATTGGAACACGGACAGGATCCCATCTCCGGAAGCGCTTGCCGCACACTTCGACGCGCAAGGCGTCGCGTTGATCCCGAACGTCAAGCCCGCGTTTCTGACGACACATCCGCTGTATGCGATGATCGCCGAAAACGGCTGGTTTCTGCATTTTGCCGACGGAACGCCCGCGCGGTTCCCGTTTTGGGGCGGCATGGCGAGCTATCTGGATTTCACGAATCCCGGCGCGTATGCGTTCTGGAAGGACTGCGTGAAAACGCAGCTTATCGAAAAGGGTTACCGGCACATCTGGAACGACAACAACGAATATGACGTGCAGGACGAAAGCGTACTCTGCGACGGCTTCGGACATCCCGTGCCCGCCGTGCGCGTCCGCCCGCTGTTCTCATATCTGATGGCGCGGGCAAGCCGCGAAGCGTGCGAACAGGCGGGCGTGCGGGAGCCGTTCAACGTCTCGCGCTGTGCGATCGCCGGCACGCAGCGGGTCGCGTCGACCTGGACCGGCGACAACTTCACGTCGTTCGACGAGCTTCGACGGAATCATAAGCAGATCATGACGATGGCGCTCTCCGGCTTCTGGTTCTTCGGACCGGATATCGGCGGCTTTGCGGGACCGAAGCCCTCGGAAGAACTGTTTCTGCGCTGGCTTCAGTACGGCGTGTTCCTGCCGCGTTTGACCCTGCATTCGTGGAAACCGGGCGAGCCCTCCACCATGCCTTGGCTTTATCCGGAGCGGATGGATGCGGTGAAACGGCTTTTCGATCTCAGAGAAAAGCTCGTGCCGGTCCTGTACGCCGAAGCCGGGCGCTGCCGCATAGAAAACCTTCCGCTGCTGCGTCCGGTGTTCCTGCACGATCCGGCGTATGATCCGGAAAGCGACTGCTTTACGGTCGGCGAACGGTTCTTCGTCTGTCCCGTCTTCGATGAGGGCGCAAAGAACGTGACGGTCACGCTGCCGCGCTTCGGCGCCTGGCATCTGCGCGGCGAGGGGGAAGCGATCCAAGGCGGCGAAACGCTGACCATGCCGTGTCGAATGACCGATCTGCCGGTCTGGTTTGAAACAGAAGCATAACGAAAAACGCCCGATCGGTTCCCCCGGTCGGGCGTATCGTTTTCAGCGTCAGATATCGATCAGCTTTTGCTCGTAGGATTCCCTGAGGTTCCGTTCCTTTTCCTCCTGCAGTTCCGAAACGCGGCGTTTCGAAAGCGGGTACACAACAAACAGCAGCACCGCCATGATGCCGAACAGCACGGCGGGGATCAGCGTTGCGAGATCGTACATGATCTTCAGGTTCTCCGGCGTCTGCACCGCGCCCTTTTCGTAGCGGTAGTGCATGCCGAGGAGCGCGCCGTTGACGCAGATTGCGGACAGCACCTGTCCGAGCTTGCGGAAGAAGTTGAACACCGAGTACGCGGTGCCGGTGTCGCGGCTGCCGGTCTTTACCTCGATGTCGTCGGTCGAGTCGGTCACCATCGCCCACAGCTGCATGACGAGCGTCGTCAGCCCGCAGCCGCTGACAAAGTTCAGCGCAAGGAAGATCCACATGAGTTTATTGGGCGCCATCCCGCGCAGGAAGAACAGAATGAGGTTTGCAAGCGCGGCAAGCGTCAGCCCGACGGCGGTGACCTCCTTTTTGCCGATCTTCCTTGCCGTCTTCGGCAGGAAGAACATGAAGATCAGCATCGGCGAATAGGTGCAAGCCTGCGTCGCAAGGTTCATCCAGTTCGCGTGGAAATAGTCGTCAAAGAGGTAGGTATAGAAGCTCTGCGTGAACATCTGTCCGGAAAGCAGCAGCATCGAAACGAGGCTGATCGCCACAAACGCGCGGTTTTTGAACAGCAGCGCGATCGCCTTTTTCGTCGCGCCCGGTTCCTTCGGCTGCGGCTTTGTCTTGACGCGCTCGCGGTTCATGGTATAGGCAAGGATTAAAAGCGCGGCGGATACGACCGCCATGACGACCACGCCGATGATGACGGGCTTGTACTGCATATCGGTGATCGCCTTGCCGTTCTCGCCGATCACAAGATTGCCGGACGCGTCGAGCCGCTTCGCATACGCAAAGCTTGCGATCAGAAGCACCGGGATCGAGCCGAGCGCCGCGCCGATCGAGCGGAAGACGGAAAGCTTGCTGCGCTCCTTGTCGTCGGTCGTGACGACGGACGCCAGCGAGCCGTACGGGATCTGCAGCATCGTGTACGCCATGCCGAACAGCACATAGGTCACGGTTGCGAAAATGCAGGTAAACAGCGTCGTTCCGGGCTCGCCCATGTTCGGGAGCTTCACGAACATCAGCACGCCGCAGATCGCCAGCGGCACGGCGGCGTACAGCACCCACGGACGGTAGCGCCCGGACGCCTTCGGCTTGCTGGTGTCGGCAATGCGGCCCATGATCGGGTCGTTGATCGCGTCCCAGATGCGCGCGCCGATGAACATCAGCATGATGAACAGCGGACTCAGATGCAGAATATCGGTGTAATACTTTTGCAGCAGCGTCGTGACGAGGCTGAAGATGAGACATCCCGCGGTGTCGATCAATCCGTAGCCCAGATAATCCTTGAATTTCAGTCCGCTGGTACGCGCGATATAGCGTTGTTCCATGGTCCCCTCCCGTCGGTTTTTTCCGACATCAGTATAGCATCGATCCGCCGGAAACGCAAGCGGATCGGAACCGCCGTTTATCCCCGATCCGCATGCCGCGGGACGCGTCGGTCGATTGACTTTTGTCTGCTCCGATTATATAATAACAGAATAAAAGGATCGGGCGGTGGGCTATGACAAAATTGGCGCGCATACAATCGTGGATCACGCTCGCATGCTTCTTTGCGGGCGCGGCGCTCGGACTTCTGGTTCCGGGTCTGTTCACGCATATCGAATGGATCGGTACGATCTATATCAACCTTCTGAAGCTGATGGCGCTGCCGATCGTGCTGTGCACCGTGTTCAACGCCGCCTCGCGCGGAGCAAGAAGCGCTTCGCGGGCGATGCTGAAATCCATCCTGCTGTTCGTTCTGCTCTTTGCCGTGTCCTTCTCGCTTTGCGCGATCCTGTTCTCGATCCTCTCCCCCGGCGTCGGATTTCAGCTTCCCGGAACAACGCCGTGGAACGGTACCGCAGCCGATCTCTCCGCGGAGGGATTCGTGCAGAACATCTTTTCCGCAAACATCTTCGCCTCGCTTTCGGGCGGCGCCATGCTGCCTTCGATCCTGTTCGCGTTCGCAATGGGCGTCGTCGCGGAAAAGGTCCGCGCCGAAAAGCTCATGGCGGTGTTTTCCGAGCTCGAGGCGGTGTTTTCAAAGATGCTCTCCTACGTGCTGTATCTGACCCCCGTCGGCGTGTTCGTGCTGATGGGGCGCTGCACGGCAAGCCTCGGCGTCGACGCGCTGAAAGGCGCGCTCTCCTATGTGCTCTGCGCGTGGGGCGGTTCCGTGCTGATCCTGCTGCTCGTCATGATCCTGCCGCTGTGGCTGATCTGCCGCATCGATCCGTTCACCTATTTCAAAAAGATGGGGCGCGTGCTTCTGACGGCGCTTTCCACCTGCTCCTCGGCGGCGACGCTCCCCGAAACGCTGCGTACCTGCCGCGAGGAATTTGACGTGCCGGAGCGCATCACCGGCGTCGTCGCACCGCTCGGCTGCACGATCCACATGTGCGGCGGCGCGGTCTCGTTCGCGTTGCTCGGGCTCTTCGTCATGCAGATGACGGGGCGTCCGGTCACCGTCGGACTGTTTCTGACCATGCTGCTCTTTGCCGAGCTTCTGAACATGGCTGCGCCGGGCATTCCCGGCGGCGGGATCGTCCTCGGCGCGACGTTTCTGAATCTGCTCGGGCTGCCGGACGCCGGTCTGTTCCTCGGCATGTACGCCGGGATCTACCGGCTTCTCGATATGTCCTACACCTCTTTGAACGTGTCGGGCGACGTCACCGCCGTGCTGCTGATCGACCGATGGGAGAACCGAACATGAAAACGCTTGCCCGCATTGTCCCGCCGTCCGTTACGATGTCTCTGGATCAGGCGGCAAAACAGCTTTCCGCCGAGGGAAACGACATCATCAACCTCACCGCCGGACAGGTGGGTCTTCCGATGCCCGCGGAAGGCAAGGAAGCGATCCTCGCCGCGCTCCGTGCGGATCGCACCGGCTATATCCCGGCGGCAGGGTCCGCCGATCTCAAGGACGCCGTGCGTCGAAGAAAGGGCTGGACGGAGGGCGCGATCCTGATCTCCGCCGGCGCAAAGCCGCTTCTGAACGCGGCGATCCAATGCGTCTGCGGTCCCGACGACGAGGTACTGCTGCCCGTGCCGTGCTATACGAGCTATCCCGAAATGATCCGGCTTGCGGGCGCCGTCCCCGTTCCCGTGCCGTGCGCTGCACAAAAAGACTTTGTCGTTCAAGCGGCGGATCTCGAATGCCGCATCACCGCAAATACCAAAGCGCTTCTTCTGAACCATCCGACGAACCCGACCGGCACGGTCTATCCGAAGGACGCGCTTGAAACGATCGTCGGTCTCTGCGCCGCGCACGACCTGTGGATCCTCGCGGACGAGGTCTACAGCGCATTCGTTTACGAGGGCGAATTCACCAGTCTGTACGACTTCCCGGCGGCGCGGGAGCGGCTGATCCTGATCGACAGCGCGTCCAAGACCTATGCGATGGCGGGTCTGCGCCTCGGCTACGCAGTTGCGCCGGAGCCCGCCGCAAAGGCGATGGCGGGGTACTTAAGCCACGCGGTCGGCTGTCCCTGCTCGCTTTCGGAGCGCGCCGCGATCGCTGCGCTGTCCCTGAGCGGCGCCTATGCGGCGACGCTGCGCAACGTGTTCCGCAGCCGCCGCGATCAGGTGCGGTCCGCGCTCTCCGGGATCCCCGGCGTCCGGATCGCAGGCTGCGCGGGCGCGTTCTATCTTTGGCTCGATGTCTCCGCGCTCGAACCGGACGATGTGAAATTCTGCGAACGTCTTCTCAAGGAACAGGGCGTTGCCCTCACCCCCGGCAGCGCGTTTCTTGCCCCGGGTTATGTGCGCCTTGCCTACACAAAGGACGTGGATGCCCTCCGAAAAGCCGCAGAGCGGATCCGGCGGTTCTGCGAACGGTATTGATCGCGGACGTTTCGTGTCAGATTTGCCGACGTTTCGGTTGCTTTCTTTCGAAAAACGGTGTAAAATAATATATAACGATAGCAATACGAAAGGATCACGGTCATGAGAAAGACGAAAATCATCTGCACCATCGGCCCGTCGAGCGACAAGCCGGAGGTCTTCCGCGCCATGTGCCTTGCGGGGCTGAACGTTGCGCGGCTCAATTTCTCGCACGGGACGCATGAAGAGCATCAAAAGAAGATCGACATGATCAAGGCGGTGCGTGAAGAACTGAACCTGCCGATCCCGATCATGCTCGACACCAAGGGACCGGAATACCGGATCAGAACGTTCGAGAACGGAAAGATCCAGCTGAACGACGGCGATTCGTTCACCTTCACCACGCGCGACGTCATCGGCAACGAAAGCATCGTTTCGGTGAGCTATGCGGGACTGGCGGACGATCTCTCCGTCGGCGACCGGATCCTCGTCAACAACGGGCTCGTCATCTTCGAGGTCGAATCGATCGAGGGCACCGAAATCAACTGCCGCGTCGTCACCGGCGGCGTTCTCAGTGACCGCAAGAGCATGAGCTTTCCGGGCAAGATCATGCGCCAGAAGTACCTCAGCGAACAGGACAAGGCGGACCTGTTGTTCGGCATCAAAAACGGCGTGGAATTCGTCGCGGCGTCGTTCGTCTCCTGCAAGCAGGACATGCTCGACCTCAAAGGCTTTCTCAAAGAGAACGGCGGCGAAAACATCGACGTCATTGCGAAGATCGAAAACCGCCACGGCGTCGACAACATCGACGAGATCTGCTCCTGCTGCGAAGGCGTTATGGTCGCAAGAGGCGATCTCGGCGTGGAGGTCCCGTTCACCGAGCTTCCCGCGATCCAGAAGCACCTGATCACCAAGTGCAGACTTTTGGGCAAGCGCGTCATCACTGCGACGGAGATGCTGGAAAGCATGATTTCGAACCCGCGCCCGACCCGCGCCGAGATCAGCGACGTTGCAAACGCGGTCTATGACGGCACGAGCGCGATCATGCTCTCGGGCGAATCCGCAGCGGGCAAATACCCGGTCGAAGCCGTCCGCACGATGAGCGAGATCGCCGAAGAGACCGAACGGCACATCGACTACAAGCAGCAGTTCGAGTCCCAAAGCTTCACGATCCACAACCGTGTCGACGCGATCTCGCACGCCGCCTGCACGATGGCGATCGACCTGAACGCCAGCGCGATCGTCGTGACCTCGCTGAGCGGCCTCACGGTGCGCATGGTTTCCCGCTTCCGCGCGCCGATCACGATCCTCGGCCTTGCGACGAACCGGAACGCATGGTACAAGCTTGCACTCTCCTGGGGCGTCGTGCCGGTGCTGACCGAGCAGTTCCCGAGCATGGAGGTGCTCTATTTCTACGCGGCGCGCTGCGCGAAAAAGACGCTCGATCTCACACCCGGCTCGACCGTCGTCATGACCGGCGGTGACACGACCGGCGAGAGCGGCAACACGAACGTACTTCGCATCGAAACGATCAAATAACCGTCCGGAAGGACTGCGCCGCATGATTGCAAATCTGCACACCCATACCGTACGCTGCGGACACGCGGTCGGAACAGACCGCGCTTACGTGGAGACCGCCGTTTCGCGCGGGCTGAAGACGCTCGGCTTTTCCGAGCATGTTCCCATGCCGTTTCCGGACGGGCACGAATCGCACTACCGTCTGCCCATACGGCTTCTTGACGACTATGTGAGCAGCGTCCTTGCGCTGAAGCAGGAGTATCGCGGCACGATCGATATCCGGCTCGGCTTCGAGGCGGAATACTATCCCGATCTCTTCGACGCGATGCTGGAGCTGCTGCGCCCGTATCCGGTCGAATATCTGCTGCTCGCACAGCATTACAACGACAGCTCCGAACGCATCTACCAAACCAATCCGCAGTTTGCCGAGTCCACCCTCGTGCGGTACACGGACGTTTCGCTCGAAGGATTGCGGACCGGACGTTTCAGCTGCTTTGCGCATCCGGATCTCATGCACTTCACCGGCTCGCGTCGCGTCTACCGGCGCGAAATGACCCGGCTGATCCAAGGCGCAGCGGCACTGAACATCCCCCTGGAGATCAATCTTCTGGGCATTCGCGAGCACAGGAACTATCCCAACGCACGCTTCTGGAAGCTTGCGGGCGAGCTCGGCTGTACCGCGGTGTTCGGCTGCGACGCGCATTCCCCCGGGGACGTTGCGGATCCGGACAACCTGCGCGAAGCGGACGCCTTTGCCGCGCGCTTTCATCTGCAGCCGCTTCCGGAGATCCCGCTGATCAAGCCGTTCTGACCGTATCAAACAACAACGGAGAAGGTGTATTGCCTTCTCCGTTTTTGATATCGTATTGCGAAAACTGCCTGCGGCTGAAAGAAGCGGTCGCAGACGACCGAACATGCGCCGGCGCCGAGAACCGTATCGCGTGCAGACAGCAGCGGTCGGATCTATCGGCACAGCCGGAAGCCCACGAGCGGACCGAGGAAAATCGCAAGGTAGATCAGCGAGATCCACGGCTGATAATCGACGTAGAATTCCCGAAAGCTGAGGCTCCACGGATGCTTGACAAGAACCCAGCCAACGAGGTCGAACACGATGCAGATACCCACCCAGATCGCGCCGGTAAGCAATGCGTCGGTCATCGTCGGGTTTTCGAGCCCGTGCATATAGAGCCAGCCGAACAGCGAAAAGATCACGATGTTGTACAGCGGATGCCACGGTTTGGTCTTTTCGTATCCCTCGCCCATGCCGGGACCGTCCTTCATGGATTTCATGTGCAGCACGGTGATGTTGAAGATCGTATGCCCGATCCCGATCAGCGTGACGATAATGTACGCAAGCCAGAACCAGAGCATCGAATAGCCGAAGTTTCGCATGGTTTCCTCCGAAAAATGACGACTGCGGTATCAAAAATGCTCGCCCATCGCAAAGACAAGGTGCCAGAACAGCGCCGTCGCGCACAGCGACAGCAGGCAGAGCCCGACACCGATCGCGGAAAGGACGATGCCCTTCACGGTGCGCGATTGTTTGCGGATGCTCCGGATCAATCCGATGACGCCGAGCACAAGCCCGGCGAGTGAAGCGATCAAAGGCGCGAACATCCATACCGGCAAAGAATCCGAGTTCGGGAACCAGTTGGTAAACCAGACCAGCATTATCCAGCCCGGAACGATGCAGACGCCGATCCAGAACGCCGCGCGGGAGATGCGCTCCGCCCGATTCTTTTTCATATCTTCCATAGGTCCCTCCCTTTATTTTGCCGCGTTCACAAACGCCGCGAAGATCGTTCTGCTGTTCTCATCCTTGCGGAAGAAGAACTCCGGATGCCACTGCACCGCCCAGACGAAGCGCTTCTCCGGCGCGTAGATCGCTTCCGTGAGCCCATCCGGCGCGATCGCCATGGGCCTCAAAACCGGCGCAAGCGTCTTGATCGCCTGATGGTGGCAGCTGTTGACGCCGATCTCCTCCGCACCCAAAAGCGCATGCAGCGGCGCGCCCTCGCAAAGCGAAACGGTATGCTCCGCGCGGTCGTACGGCGATGCCATGCGATGGTTCGTATCCGACGGATGCTCGGTGATGAGGTCCTGAAAGAGCGTGCCGCCGAGGTGCGCGTTCAGGATCTGCAGCCCGCGGCAGATGCCGAACACCGGCTTGTCCGCGTCCCACAGGAACCGCAAAAGCACGGTCTCCATCGCGTCGCGCTCGGGGCAGGTCTCCGCGCAGGTCAGCTTTTGTTCCTCGCCGTACACGGCGGGCGAAACGTCCTGTCCGCCCGCAATCAGAAAGCCGTCGAGGGTCCCGACAAGGCGGGAAAGCGCCGCCGCGTCGTTTGTCAAAGGCAGCATCACGGGCACTGCGCCCGCCTGCTCCAAGGCCTGAAAATACCCGGGCAGCATCCAATAGGAATCCCGCGCCTGATCGAAAAGCGGCGTTACGCCGATCACCGGTTTGTGCATAGTACCTCCATGCGGCTCTGCCGCAATTCATGCCGTAGGCAATTCATGCCGTAGGCAATTCATGTTCCTTCAGAACAATTCAAGACGGCATTGCCGTCAATTCTTGTCCGAAGGACAATTCATCTCTCCCTCCGTCTCGCTTCGCGAGCCACCTCCCTCGTCAGAGGGAGGTCGAAATGAATGCTGAATGCTTCGCCCCTCCCTTGTCAGGGAGGGTGTCAGACGCAGTCTGACGGGAGGGTAGTTGTGCAAGTTTACAACGGTTAAGACAATCACTCCGCTTCGTTCCTCGGCACTGCTCTTTACGCAAGGGCGGCTTTGGGTTCGCGCCTGTTTTTGCCATCTTTGTGCAAAGGGGGACTGATGGGGATTGTTATTCCCCTCGAATTATCATTCCCCGCCGGAACCGGCAGACTCTTTGCGCCGTACCTCACAGATAAAAAACCAGCCGATTTCCGACCATGCCTCGTTCCGATACTTCACAAGATAGGCATACGCGTCGTCCCAATTTGAGAACAGCCCGTTCTCATTCAGCTTTCGGAAATCCTCCGAAAACAGCGTCCCCTCGGCGTCGCAGCCGTGCCATTGCGGAAGAAACAGACAATCGCAAAGGATCGAATACGCGCCGTCGAAACCGACCTCATAGCTGACATCGTATCCGAGAAACGTCCAATCCTGCGGAAATGCATCGTCCGATCCCGCAACTCTGGTATGAATGATTTCATATTGCTCCGGATGCTGCAGCATGTCAAAAGCTGCCCTTGCTTCCGCTTCGGTCCGAAGCGCCGCATGCCGTCTGCTTTCGTGCATGATCCGCTTAAGCAGCCGTTTTTCCCGAAAAGAGTTCGCTTCCCTGAAATCGCCGTGAAAGACGTCCGGTCCCTCTCTCTGCGTTCCGTTATAAACCTTTTCCGGGCGCTCCGTATGCGGATGTCCGTAGAACGAACGAATAATCTTATGTTTCTCGCGATACGCCGCGTAAAGCAACGGATAGTGTTTCAAAATCGAGAAGCATCCGCGAAAATCATTCGGTCTCTCCTCGATCTTCCCCTGCTCAAAGCTGACAAAAATCACCGGTCGGATCATATGCTTCCCTTTCGATACCGAAAGAATTGCCCTGCGTGCGTGAATGGACTGCGCCGCGAATTGCAGACGGGACGCCGGGGTCGGCGTTCCCTACACGACGCGAATTGCCCTCACGGTCACAAAAAGGCGTCCCTTTCGAGACGCCCGATGCTTACGACATCGTCAGATACGCCGAGATGAACAGGTCGAGGTCGCCGTCCATGACCGCCTGAATGTTGCCGTTTTCGGCGCCGGTACGGTGGTCCTTGACGAGCGTATACGGCTGGAAGACGTAGGAGCGGATCTGGCTGCCCCATTCGATCTTCTTCATCTCGCCCTTGATCTCCTGCATCTGCTGTTCACGCTCGCGCTCCTGAAGCTCTAAAAGTTTACCTTTCAGGATGCGCATCGCCATCTCCTTGTTCTGAAGCTGGCTGCGCTCGTTCTGGCACTGCACGACGATGCCGGTCGCCAGATGCGTGATGCGGATCGCGGAGCTGACCTTGTTGACGTTCTGTCCGCCCGCGCCGCCGGAACGGTACGTGTCCACGCGGATCTCGTCCGGCTCGATCTTGATGCTCGTGTCGTCGTCCTCAAAGATCGGCGTGACGTCGAGCGACGAGAACGAGGTATGCCGCCGCGCGCTCGCGTCGAACGGCGAGATGCGCACGAGACGGTGCACGCCCTTTTCCGCCTTGAGATACCCGTAGGCGTTTTCGCCCTCGACCTCGAACGTGACGGACTTGATACCCGCTTCGTCGCCGTCCAAAAGGTCGAGCTCCTTCACCGTCCAGCCGCGCTTTTCGCAGTAACGCGTGTACATGCGGTAAAGCATTTCGGTCCAGTCCTGCGCCTCGGTGCCGCCCGCGCCTGCGTGCAGCGACAGGATGGCGTTAGAATTGTCGTACGGGCCCTTTAAGAGCATTTCGAGCCGCAGAGCGGTCATCTTCTCGTCGAAGGCTTTGAGCTCCGTTTTGAGCTCCTCAACGAGGCTCGCGTCGTCCTCCTCCTCCGCCATCTCGATGAGCGTTTCGATGTCCTCGCTCTGTCCGTCGAGCTTACTGAGCCGTTCGAGCTTGTTCTTGATCGTCTTGACGCGCGTCGAAACCTTGTTCGCGTTTTCGACGTCGTTCCAGAAATCGGTCTCGCCCATCTGCGCCTCAAGGGTCTTCAATTCCTCCGAAAGCGCGTCGGCGTTCATCTGCTTATGTGCCAGCGCGAGCGTTTCATTCAGCGCGCCGAGCTGCATTTTGTATTCGTCCAGTACCAGCATGGTTCCTCCGGAATTATTGGATCTTTTCGGGCTCGCCGTAATCCACGCCGAAGGTCTCGACGCGGATCGTATCGATCACGACGGGCTTGAGCGGCAGAGATTTCTCGCCGCCCTGATAGGTCGTCGGCGTTGCGGCGATCGCGTCAAGCGTTTCGAAACCTTCGATCAGCATGCCGAACGCAGCGTACTGTCCGTCCAGGAAATCGCCGTCCGCGTGCATGATGAAGAACTGCGATCCCGCGGAATCGGGATGCTGTGCACGCGCCATCGAAATGACGCCGCGCTTGTGCGAAAGCGTGTTGTTGACGCCGTTTGCCGCGAATTCGCCCTTAATCGAGTAACCGGGACCGCCGGAGCCGTTGCCCTTCGGGTCGCCGCCCTGGATCATAAAGCCCGCATAGATGCGGTGGAACGTCAATCCGTCATAGAAGCCGGAATTGGCAAGCGCAATAAAGTTCTTCACGGTGTTCGGCGCCATGTCGGGATAAAGCTCCAGCTTCATCACACCGCCGTCCTTCATGGTGATCGTTACGATGGGATAGTTGTTCACGGTCGGTTCCTCCTCTGTTTTCTCAGGTTCTTCGTTCGCGGGCGCTGTATTCTCCTTTTCAGGCTCGCCGTCAGTCGATTCATTTCCCTGTGCAGCGGGTTCCTCTGCGGTTTCGGAGGTAAACTCCGTCTTTTCGCCGGTCGAGTTCGCATACGCATTCGCGCAGCCGATCGCCGCAATGAAAAGCAGCGCTGCCGTCAGGATGGAAAAAAAGCGTTTCATGTTATTCTCCTTTTTCGCGGTCCGATCCTTCGATCGGCTCCGTGTATTGATATCCGTACCGCTCCGAGAGCAGGTTCAAAAAGTTGTTCACGATGCGCGACCGGTACTTGCGCTTCTGCGCAATGATCGTCATCGCGGGGACCAGCATGTCGCTGTCCGAAACAGTCTTTTCCGCAAGGTCGCAGAAGCCCAGCGCCTCCGTTGCGCTCTTCGGAACCAGCGCGACCGCCTTGCCCGCCCGCGCCCAGTTCAATGCCACCTGCATGCGCGTGCTCACATACTTCGGCGAAAGCGAAAGCCCCTTCTCCCGAAACGCGTTTTTGAACGCCGGAAGGCTGCGTTCCAGCATCGAAAGCGGAAGCGCCGAAAGCCGTTCGAACGTGGTCGTGTCCCCCGGCTCCTCCCCGAAGAACGCGCCGGGCAGGTACGCCGCGACGAGCGTATCCGGGTGCGTGTAGAGCACTTCAAGGTTTTCGACGTCGCTTTTGATCGGACGCACGAAGATCGCCTCGACCTTGCCGTTCTGCAGCTTCTTGAGAAGCTCCGGAAGCTCGGCTTCATAGACCGTGATCTCCGCGTCGGGACAGCGGTCAGCAAACGCGGTCAGCGCGTCGAACAGCCGCTCGTTTTCAAACGACGACGTGATCCCGATGCGAAGCGTTCCCTTCGTGCCGCCGAAGCCGGACGCGATCTCGTTGCGCGCCTCGGTCTCGACCTCCATCATCCATTTCGCCTTTTGATAGAGGATCTGTCCCGCGTCGGTCAGTTCGAGCTTTCTCGCCCCGCGATAAAACAGCCGTGCGCCGTACGCGGTTTCGAGTGCCTTGATCTGGTTCGAGAGCGCGGGCTGCGCGATCCGCAGCTTTCGCGCCGCCGCCGTCAGGCTGCCTTCCTCCACGATGGTCACATAGTTTGCGTAGTATGCGAGGTTCAT
>JAZNHI010000057.1:0-3870 GCA_045576895.1 Clostridia bacterium
CGCCGGATGTCCGGCGGGTCGTTCTGTTTTGTTTCCGATTTCGGTTCGATCAAAGCTGCGCAAGCCGTTTGGAGATCATGTGTCAAGTCGGATCGTAGCCATGTCGTTCTGTGAGCCAAGGAGTTGAACCAAATTCTTGTCTTCCTAAGACCGCTTGGCCTCCGACTTCGCCGGATGTCCGGCGGGTCGTTCTGTTTTGTTTCCGATTTCGGTTCGATCAAAGCTGCGCAAGCCGTTTGGAGATCATGTGTCCCTGATAGTTGACGTCTCCGGTGACCTCCCGGATCACTCGGATCTCCGGCGGGAATTCGACCGTTTCTTCCTTGTCGCTCAGCTGCACGTCGAGGATCGCGCTGTCCGCGTTGGTCGGATAGGTATCGACCGTGCAATAGTGTCCGTTATAAAGGAAGCAGAAGCGGCGCTTGCTGACGGAGCCGTATTCCGGATCGACCTCTTCGGTTTTGCGAAGGTACTCCTTCTGCGAAAGAAGCCGTTCGTTCTCGATGCGCTCGATCGGGGAGATCGGACGCTTTTCCGTGTAGAAATAGGAGATCGCATTGTTGGAAACGACCTTGCGCACACGGCGTTCCGTACCCTTTGCACGCGCTTTGAGATAGGTCTGCGTGATGTTCTGTTCGACCGGCTCGTACGGCGCAAGCACGTTTTCATCCACGTACTCGATCAGGAACTTGCGTTCGAGCTGCGCCGGCGGAAGCTCGCCGAGGATCGTATAAACCTCGTTCATCGCCTTGCGGATCTTGTTGTCGAAGTTGTACGAATTGCCGATCACAACGCGGTTTTTATGGCTGCGCCAGCAAAGGAGCGTTGCGTCCTCCTTCTCCCTCGCCTGCTCGAGCGTTTCATACCGCGCGGCATTGTCGTAATTGTATGCGAACTCCGCGCCTTTCGACGAAGACACCAGATGAATGACTGCGTCGTACGATGCAAGGATATCCTTTTCGGTCAGACCGAACCGCGAGATGACCTGATTGAATTCCTTCTGCGAAACGTATGCCTTGTCGTCCATTACGCCGCGGTCGCAGATGATCAAGATCTTTTCCTCCGGCACGAGCTGTGCCGCTTCCCATGCAAGCTTCTCCTTATGAAGCTGCGAGGATACGACAAAATACTGGAAATCGAACATGGAAAGGCAGTTTCCGAACGGCTTGATGCCGAATCCGCTGATCAGCTCCGTCGCCGCTTCCGGCACGATGAACACCCGGTAGCCGAGACTCGAGAGCTCTTTGACAAGGCGCGAGGTCAGCGTCGTCTTGCCGCCTGCAGGGCCGCCCGTCAGGACGATCTTTTTGATGGTTTTCATGCTTGCTCCCCTTCGATCGGTTCTTAAACGGCACAAATCCGTCCATATACAGTATACCACACGGAACGCACGATTTCCAGCCTTATTTTCGTCCCCCGGATCCGCTTTGCGAAACGCATGCGCGCCTATGTGATTCCCTTCCGAACGAGGCGGAAGGCGCCTTTACCGACCGCTTTTGAAATCGCGCAAAGCGCGGCGTTTCCGCCGATCGTGTTTTTTACGCATCGACGTCGGTGAAAGCGGCAATCTCAGCGGTATACTTTCGATTTTTTGTACGGGATCCCACTGCTTTCGGGGGATCTTTCCTTTCTTAATATGCAATTTCGGGACAGGATCCTCCGGAACGATACAGCGTGCGACCGTCTTTGTACATATTCAGTTCATTATTTCTTCACATTTCTTTCATAAGGGGGTTGCTATTTGACACCGATTCCGGTATAATGTCTTCGTATAGAACTGTGTACCTATATCTTTTGATATACGGTTAAAGCAGTTTCAAATCAGTAAGGAGGAAGAAAAGAAACATGAGAAAAACCATTTCTCTGGTCCTGGCAGTCTTGATGATGCTTGTCCTGCTTCCCGCAGTCAAGCTGAGTCCGGCTGTCGCGGAAGACGCAACGGTTACTGACGAATTAACCGGTGCTTGGACCGGTGTCTCCGGGAACAGCTACGCTGATTGGTCCGGCAAGACAAGCAATTCCGATGCTGTCTATGCAGGTCAATCTGCCGGTCAGTATGATTCCATCCAGTTGAGAAGCAAGAATAATAACTCCGGTGTTATTACGACAGCTTCCGGCGGAACTTTCCAGAAGATCGTTCTGACCTGGAACAGCAACACCTACGGGACAAGAGTTCTGGATGTGTACGGCAAAGACACCGCTTATGCATCTCCGGCCGATCTGTATGATTCCGCAAAGTGTGGCACCTTGATCGGCAGTCTCACCTATGTTCAGGACGGCGACATTGAAACGACGCTGACCGCTGAAGCAGAGTATGCTTATATCGGTTTCCGTTCACACGATAGTGCGCTTTATCTCGACAAGGTAGAGATCACTTGGGCAACCGGCGCAACGCCCTCCACGGAACCCTCCACGGAACCCTCCACCGAGCCGGAACCGTCTCCCGATCCCGAGCCCGAGACCACGGCGATGGAGCTTGTGACCGAGCTCAAGAGCGGTGATGAAGTTGTAATCTTCAACGCTGCCAACAGCAAGGTCATGACGGATGAAGAGTATTATTATGAAAACACTTCGAACCAGAGCAAGAGCAAGTGGGAAATCAAGGCCGCAGATGCAACGCTGACCGACGACGTTCTTGCGGTTCCCGAAGCTGCGGTTGTTCTGACCGTGGAAATTCTCGTACCGGATACGGAAGATCCCGAAATGAGATCCATCGATGAAGAACCCAACGTCTATGCATTCAAAACGGCAGACGGCAAGTATCTGTATGCGGACAACAAGCATACCAGATTTGTTGAACGCGATCAGGAGAATGCCGAAAACACGTTCTTCCAGCTGGAGCCGGTCGAAGGCGGCTTCTATATCAAGTGCAACTCCGCCACATATAATGACAAGGCGCAGTACATCGAGTACTACAAGAACTATTTCACCGTGTACAGCATGGGCACCGATGCGTCCATCTACACGTTCCAGTTCTATGCAGAGCCCGGCGAAACGCCTGAACCTCCGGTAGTCGAGCCGACGGGCGACACGATCATTCTGTTCACGAACGACGTGCACTGCGGCATCCGCGACGGTTGGGGCTACGCAGGTCTTGCAGATCTCAAGAAGTCACTCGAAGCGGAAGGCAACGAAGTCATCCTTGTTGACGCGGGCGACCACGTACAGGGCGGACCGATCGGCTCCCTCACGCAGGGCGAAGCGATCATCGACATCATGAACTTTGTCGGTTATGATCTCGCAACGCTCGGCAACCATGAATTCGACTACGGTATGGATCAGATGTTTGCTCTCGTCGAGCAGGCGGAATATCCGTACGTTTCCGCGAACTTTGTGAAGGTCGAAGGCAACGAGCCGGTGCTCGACGCTTACAAGATCTTTGAAGCAAACGGCAAGAAGATCGCATTCGTCGGTATCTCCACCCCCGAATCGATCACCAAGTCCACCCCGACGTACTTCATGAACGAAGCAGGCGAATACATCTACGGCTTCTGCCAGGATGACACCGGCGCAGGCGTCTACACCGCAGCGCAGAACGCAATCGATGCGGCAAAGGCGGAAGGCGCGGATTACGTCATCATCGTCGGCCACATGGGCATTGACGAGCAGTCCCAGCCTTGGACGGCGCCCGAAGTCATTGAGAACGTCACCGGCGTCGATGCGTTCATCGACGGTCACAGCCACAGCGTGATCAATGCGGTCGTCGCCGACAAGGAAGGCAAGGATGTTCTCCACGGCCAGACCGGCACGAAGCTCGCGAACGTCGGCAAGCTGACGATCGCTGCGGACGGCACGCTCACGATGGAGCTCCTCCCCGTTTCCGAGAAGGTCCAGGATGATCCGGAAACCGATGAATTCATCAAGGGCATC
>JAZNHI010000058.1:0-11948 GCA_045576895.1 Clostridia bacterium
CTCGCGACGATGAATCCCGCGTTGATGTAAAACGGTCTTCTGAACCGCGGCACGTCCGACGGGATCGGCAGAAACGCCCTGCGCCGCCGGATCAGGAAGATGATCCCGAGCACGCACATTGCAAGAACGAACTGCATGTAAAGCAGCGAGACAAGCGACGACGCATACTCCGGCGCGCGCTCCTCAAGCATCGTCAGCAGCTGCGGCAAAAGCCCGCCGAAGCAGTTGATCACAACGTGCAGCACGATCGTGTAGCCGATGTTTTGCGTGCGGTAATAGATGATGCCGAACAGGACGCCGAGCGGAAACGCATACAAAAACTGCGTAAGGTTGCCGTGTATCAACCCAAACAGCAGGGCGGAAAGCAGGATCGCGTCAGTCGGATGATACGCGGAAAGCCGGTCGATCATCGCCTTGCGGAAGAACAGCTCCTCCGCGATCGGGCCGACGATCACCGCGCAGAGCAGCGTCACCCACGGATCGACCGCGCTCATCGTGTCGCTCACCACGTTGGACAGATCGCCTCCGAGCAGTGCGTCGATCAGCCTGCCCGTCAGCGAGCCGGCAAGCATCAGCGCGAATGCACACGGAAAATAAAACAACAGTTTTTTGAACGACAGCGGCGTGCGTGTTCCGATCTCCGGCGATGCATCTTTCGGGATCAAAAGCAGCAGAAGCCAGCAGAGCGGCATCGCGATCAGGTCGATCACAGCCGTATTGATGATCAGGCTCAGGTTGCTGCGCATCTGATCGCTCATCAATATGTCGCGTGTCAAAAGGGTCGTCGGAATCAGGAGCGCATATGCGATCGTGATCTCGGCAACCGCGGCAAACGAACAAAGCGACGCCGCGCGGCGCGCGCCTTTTGCAGCCGGGACCCGCGTCTCCGGATAAAATGTACAGACCTGTGTGTCCGGTTGAAATTCCATCGTCCTGCCTCGTTTCAGCGGATCCGCGCCATCGCGTAGTTCTGGTAGTCCGGGTCGTCAGTGACCTCGCGGATCACGCGGAAGCTTTCCGGGATCACGACCTCGGCGTCCGGATCGTTCATCTCGACCTGCAGCATCGCCTTGTCCTTCCATGCGGGATAGAAGTCGACCTCATACGCGTGCGCGTCGTCGACAAGGCAGTAGCGCGTTTTGCGGATCGGCATGCACATCGGATCCGCCTCCATCATCAGCTGCTGATAATCGTCCAGCGAAAGCCGCTTTTCGGTCTCGATCCGGCTGCCGTCCGTGCCGGTGCAGTGCGTGGTCATATAATAAATGTAGCTGCCGTCGCTGCCGCGCATGCAGATGCGGCGCTTCTCGCCCTGTACGTCCGTAAGATACGTCTGAATGATCTCGACACGGCGGCACGCGGGATGCGCTTCGAGCCATGCGCGGTCCGGCATATCGATCAGGAACCGCCGCGCGTGCTCGAACGGCGCGGGCTTGCCCAGAGCCGTCATGACCTCGCGCAGGAGTTTGACGAGCTTGCCGTTGAAGTCGGTCGCGTTGTCGATGATCCGAAGATGCGGATGCCCCGCCCAGGCGGCGAGCGTCTTTGCGTCGAGCTCGATCGCCTCCTCGAGCGTTTCCACACGCGCGGTATTGTTGTCGGTCGTATAGAACGCCTCCGCGCCCTTTGCGGCGGTCACCATATGGAACACGGCGTCGTACTTGTCTCGGAACGCGACTTCGTTCTGCCCGAGCTCTTTCAATATCGCGGCGAACTCCTCCGGCTCCATGTATGGCTTGTCGTCCATCGAGCCGCGGTCGCAGACGATCACGACCTCCGTAGAGGCACTCGCTTCCGCCGCCTGCCGGTAGATCTGCTCGCGCAGGAACTGATACCGCACCTGCACGCGCTGAAACTCGAAGTTCGATTTCGAAGCGCGCGCGGTGACGCCGCTGTTGTTGAGATCGGTGCACGTCTCCGGGATGAACATGACCGCGTAGCCCGCGTCGGTCAGCGCGTTCTGCAGCCAGCTCATCGCGGTCGTTTTACCCGCGCACGGTCCGCCCGTGATGACGATGGTATGGATGTGATTCGCTTGTTCCATGGAATTCTCCTTTACTCCGGCATACGGTTTATAATCGTCTGCATCATCAGCGCCGCAAACACCGCGGCGTTCAGCGACTCGGCTCTGCCGCGCATCGGCATGCGGTACCGTTCGCACAGCGCCGCCGTTTCCTCCGAAACGCCCTGTCCCTCGCTGCCGATCACGAGGACCGTGCGATTTGTGACCGCAGGCATCGTCTCGGATCCTCTGAGGTGCCCGCAGATACAGACAAAGCCCTGCGATCTGAGCCGCTTCAGCTCCGTCTGCATCGCGCCGATCCACACCGGCAGGTGATAGGTCGAGCCCATCGCCGCGCGCAGACCCTTGGGCGAGAACGGATCCGCGGAATCGGGGCTTATGAGCACACCCGCCGCGCCCAGCGCGTCCGCGGTGCGGAGGATCGTGCCGAGGTTGCCGGGATCCTGCAGCCGGTCGAGCGCAACGATCAGTCCCTCCGGATAGACCTCCGGGCAGGCGCAATCCGGCGTTTCCGCGACTGCGCAGAGATTCTGCGGCGTTCTTGCGCTTGCGATCGCGTCCATCACGCCGTCGCTTACGAAGACCGTTTCGATCCCGTCAAAGGGCTTCGCGCCCTCCTTCGCAAATACGGTGCGTACCCGCGCGCCGGAAGCGACGGCGTCGGAAACAAGCTTGTCGCCCTCGATGAGGTGCAAGCCGGTTTCCCGCCGCGCCTTTGCGTCCTGCAATGCGCGCGCCGCTTTGATGCGTTCGTTGCTTCTGCTGGTGATGATCATTTTCTCCGTTGCGACAAAAAGCCACCAAAAGGTGGCTTTTGCTTTTACTCAAGGATTGCTCAGTTGCTTCTTGCGACCTTGCCGGAACGCAGGCAGCGAGTGCAGACGCTCATCTTCTGAACGCGGCCGTCAACGACGACGTGCACGGTCTGAATATTCGGCGCCCAGCTGCGCTTGGTCTTGCGATTGGAATGGCTGACCAGATTGCCGGACATGGTTCCTTTCTTGCAGACTTCACAGAACTTACCCATTCAGTCCACCTCCTTGCTAAAACTCGAACATTGCAATACTACCACAAGGTTTTCAACAATGCAAGCATTATTTTTCAAAATCGGACTTTTTTTCTGAGAATCTTACGATTTTTCATGCCGGTGCGGCAATTTCGGGACGGAATCTCAGCGCATGCCGAAGAAATCGTTCTGCCGAAGGGCTTCGTAGACCACGATCGCAACGGCGTTTGAAAGGTTCAGGGAGCGCTGTCCGTCGCCCATCGGGATGCGGATCGCCTCGTCCGCGTGCGGAACGAGGATCTTCTCCCCCAGCCCCGCCGTCTCCTTGCCGAAGACGAGAAAGTCGCCGTCCCGGAAAGAAACCTCGTCGTACCGATGCGCGGCATGCGTACTGCAGTAGAAGAACCGCGCGTCGGGATATTGCGCCCAGACCTCCTCAATGCTGTCGTGATAGAACAGCGTCAGCGTATGCCAGTAATCGAGCCCCGCGCGCTTCAGAGCTTTGTCGTCGGTCGAAAAGCCAAGCGGCCGCACCAGATGCAGTGCAGCGCCCGTCACCGCGCAGGTGCGCGATATGTTTCCCGTGTTGCTCGGAATCTCCGGTTCCACCAGTACAATGTGTAACATGTCAGCTCCTTCGGTTTCTGCTGCGAGCATTGTAGCACAGTTTTGTTCAAATTGCAAAATTTACAAAAACAAAATGAAAATGTATTGAGAATCGAATTTGACCTTGCTATAATACGGTATCATGGAAACAATGGGTAAAGTCGGCGCTTCGCGTCCGCAGAAAACCGAATACACCTCTTCCGAGCGCAGCCGTCAGACGCGCCCGTCCGATTCCCGCAGCGGTTCGGGCAGGAAAAGCACCTCCGCTTCGCCGAACCGCAGTGGAACGCGACGCGCGTCCTCTGCAAAAAAGCGCTCCGTTCTCTCCCGTATCTTCGAAACAAATCGCAGCGCCGGCGGATCCAAACAGTCGCCGAAGAAGAAAAAGCGCAGACGCTTCCGCAAGAATCAGCGGTTCCTGTTCTTTGTCGCCGCATGCGTTCTGTTCATTGCGATCATCGTGCTCATCACGGCGATCGTCGTCGCCAACAGCTGCGGCAAGTCCGGGCAAGACAAGCCGGCTCCCTCCGCGTCGCCCGATCCGTCCGCGATCGGAACGCCCGCATCCGTCACCGACAGCACCGTGATCGAAAACAGCGTCACGGTCGACGGCGTATCGCTCGGCGGGCTGACGGTCCGCGAAGCGCGCACGCGCCTTATGCAGAAGCTGGAGGCGAAAAAGAACTCGCTCGATATCACGGTCGCGTACGAAAGCTATGAGCCGCTGCAGCTGACCGCGGAAACGATCGGCCTCGGCTACGAGGAAGCGGACGTCGACGAGGCGCTGCGCAAGGCAGCGTCCGGCGAGGATGTCGTCGATTCGATCCCGATGCATTTCAACGGCGAGCTTCTGCGGAACGCGCTCTATTCGCTGAATGAGAAGATCCCGAACCACGCGATCAACGCGCAGGCGGAGGTCAAGTACAAGACCAACAAGATCGACGGCGTGAAGTATTATCAGCCGTACTGGAGTTATACGGAGGGACAGAACGGCGCGAAGATCGACTTCGACGCGCTCGAAAAGCAGATCGACGAGGCGATCGCCCGCGGCGATTACACCGCGTCGCTGACGCCGTCCGTCACGGTCTCCGAGCCGGAGATCACGGTCGACGCGCTGAAAGCGCAGCTCACTCTGCTCGGCAGCTATATGACGAGCTACTATTTCACGGGGACGACCTCCACGGATCCCGCGCTGGTCGAAAACCGTCAGGGACGCGACGCGAACATCATGAAGGCGATCGGCAAGATGCAGGTCGTGACGCTGCAGCCCGGCAAGTCGTTCAGCTTCAACAAAACCACCGGCGACCGCAGCGAGAAGAACGGTTGGGCGCTGGCGAACGCGATCCAGGACCAGACCTACACGAAGGAGCCCGGCGGCGGCGTGTGTCAGGTCAGCACGACGATCTTCAACGCGATCCTTCGCGCAGGCATCACGCACATCACCCGGCGCGGACACAGCATCCCGTCCGATTACGTCACGTCCGAGTTCGAGAAGGGGCTCGGTTTCGACGCGACGGTGGATTCGTACAAGAACCACATCGATTTCGGCTTCAAGAACGACACCGGCCACACGATCTACATGTTCATCTACCTGACCAAGAACAAGGACAGCAAGCGCAAGAAGAACATCAATGTCGAGATCTACGGGCAAAAGGAAGAAGGCGTCGAGTACCGCTGCTACAATGAGATCCTGGAAATGACCTCCTGGAACGACGAAAGCAGGTTCGAGTACGAAAAGGACAAGAACATGCTGTCGACCGACAAGCCGATCGAGCTGCGCAAGCCGCACGACGGCTACAAGGTCAGAACGTACGTCGACAAATACAAGAACGGTACATTCGTGAGGACGGTCTACTCCGAAGAAACGGTCTATAAGGTCATCTATCCGAAGTACCGCATCGGCACCGCGGAGGTCACGCCGAAGCCGACCAAGACCCCGAAACCCACCAAGACGCCGAAGCCCACAGCCGCAGGCGACACCCCGTAACGTACCATACGGACCGATCTCCGTCCGGTCCGCAAAATAGAACGCTTTTCTTATTCTTCACCGCCGCGAGCAGAGCTTTGCCCGCGGCGGTATTTTTATGACCGATCGGATCCTGCCGACCCCGCCGTGAAAGGCGCGTTTCGTTCCGAAAAAAAGGAAGGCCTCCCGTTTTCGGAAGACCTTCCCGCGTAAACCGTTCATTCACAAAAGCGCGCCTTGCGGCGCTGCCGCTCACATCCGTTCCGGCACCTTGGCGTTGACCGCGGCGATCAGCTCTCTGACCTTGGCGGCAACCGTTTCGGCGGCGCCGTCGATCGCGATGTCCTCGCGGAAGGACTTGTCGCGCGCGGCAAGCTCGAACGCGTTGCGGGAGAGCGTCTTCGGCGAGATGACCACGCGCACCGGCGCGCCGAGTAAGTCCGCGTCGGAGAACATAACGCCCGCGGAAACGGGACGGTCGTCGTACAGCACCTCGACGCCTGCGTCCTCGAGCTCTTTGCAAAGCTTGTCCGCCGCGTTCTTCACGTCCGCGTTGTCGATGCGCAGCGCGCAGATCTCGACCTGCCACGGCGCGATCGTGATCGGCCAGATGGGACCGTAATCGTCGTGATGCGCTTCGCACACGGATGCGATGAGACGTCCGACGCCGATGCCGTAGCAGCCCATGATCGGGTTCTTGCGCTCGCCGTTCTCCGCGTCGTAGGTCATGCCCATCGCCTCGGTGTATCGCTTACCGAGCTGGAAGATGTTGCCGACCTCAATGCCGCGGCGGACCGTCAGGCTGTGACGGCCGCAGTTCGGGCAAACGCCGCCCTCGACCGCCTTTGAAAGATCGAGATATTCGGTCGTTTCAGGCAGATCGCGCGTCGGCGTGAAGCCGGTAAAGTGGTATTCGGGCTTGTTCGCGCCGCAGACGAGGTTCGTCGCGCCGAAGATCGAGCGGTCGAACAGCACCGTCGCCTTGGTTTCGAGCCCGACCGGACCGATGTTGCCGGCAGCGAGGTTCGCGTTCTCGACGTCGACCGCGGGATGGATCTCCGCCTTCAGATAATTTGTCAGCTTGGTCTCGTTGACCTCCCTGTCGCCGCGCACGAAGATCAGCACGTAGGAATCGTCCGCGTTGCGCTGATAGACGACCGCCTTGCAGGTCTTTGCGTCGTCGACCGAAAGGAGCTTTCCGACCTCCTCGATCGTCTTGGCGTCGCCGGTAAAGACCTCGGTGAGCGGTTCGAGCGTTTCGTCCGCAACGTTTTCGGTGATGGCGTCGCACGCTTCCATGTTCGCGCGGAAGCCGCATTCGGGGCAGATCACGATGGAATCCTCGCCGATGTCGGTCAAAAGCATGAATTCGTGGCTGACCTTGCCGCCCATCATGCCGGAATCCGACTTGACCGCAAGCACCTCGGGCACGCCCGCGCGGGCGTAGATGCGCTCATACGCGCGATAGGCGCGGTCATAGTACGCTTCGAGGTCCTCTTGCGAGGTGTGGAACGAATATGCGTCCTTCATCGTGAACTCGCGCACGCGAATGAGGCCGCCTCTTGCGCGCGGCTCGTCGCGGAACTTGGTCTGGATCTGATAGATCATGAACGGGTACTTCTGATACGTGCCCGCCACGTTCATTGCCATCTGCACCGCCGCCTCCTCGTGCGTCATGCCGAGGACCATGTCGGCGCCGCCGCGGTCCTTGAACCTCAAAAGCTCCTTGCCGATGCTCTCGAATCTGCCCGAGCTCTGCCACAGCGTTGCGGGCATGACGACCGGGAACAGGACCTCCTGTCCGTCGATCGCGTCCATCTCTTCGCGCAGGATCTTTTCGATCTTGTTCTGAATGCGCTTTGCCGGCATGAACAGCGAATAGATGCCGTTGCCGACCTGCTTCATATAGCCGCCGCGCGTCATGAGATTCTGACTCTCGATGTCAAACGCGCGTTCCTTGAACCGTTCTCCCAAAATGTTCTTTACCTTCATATTCTCCTCCAAATGGTTATACTCTGTATTTCAGACCGTTTCGGTCGTTTCTTCCTTATGCATCCAGTAGATCTCGCCGTCGGAAACGACCATGCCGAGGCTTTCCTGAAGCTTTCTTGACACTTCGTTGCCCACAAAAATCTGTCCGTACGGCGTCCAGCCGCGGCGAAGTGCTTCGTTCACGATGAAGATCTCCAGCGCAGAACCGATGCCGAGTCGCCGATACGCCGGCAATACCTCCAGCATGCCGCCGCTGCCATCGTCGTGGAATCCGATAAATGCGCAGAGCTTGCCGTCCCGGTATCCCGCAAACAGTTCACCCTCTTCAATGCGTTCCTCGAAATACGCACGATCGGCGACTGTGTGGTAGTGTTCCATCAAAAAAGGAATGTCCTTTGTTTCGAACGGTCGAATCTCGCACACATCCGGCACCGGAATCGGTTCCTTCTTTGGGTAATACGCCTGCCAGCACGGGTTGATGCGCGAAAATTCCGGAATGACGGCATGAACAGCGTCGCGTGCCGCTTTGCTGTGTGCCACAATCCCATCGCATGTCACGTCCCTTGCCGAAAGCGCGCGTATACCCGCTTCGACCGTTTCACAGCACAGCAGCATCAGCCACCCGCGCGTTTTCAAAAGCACCGCATCGGCTTCCGCGTACAGAATCTTCGCGCTTTTGCGTTTGATCGCCTCGATCATGTCGATGCGCAGCGTGCGGTCCTGTTCCAGATACGCAAGGATCTCCTGTTCGTTCACGGCGTAACCCCCTTTACATCCTTCGAAAAATGCTGATAATCCTTCTGCCCCTTGAAATGTCCGCCCCACTTCCAGCCATGCTTTGTGAACAGCTTGTAGCAGAGGTCCTTTTCGGTGATCATGCCGGGGCGAACGTCCTTGCGATCCAGATACGGCTCGCTCTCCAAAGGCGCAAAGCTGCCGTCCGGACGAATGTACGGGTTTTCGACCGGGTTGATGTCGATCGCCGTGCCGTAGCTGTGCCGCGAAAAATAGTTCTTGCCGGTAACTTTGCGGCAGCAGTACGCCGAGGTATTGTCCGCCGACATCGACAGCCCGTCCGTAAACGGCTGTCCGTAATCGTCGACAAGCCGCACCGAGCGCAGCGGGTATTTCGCGTTATACAGCGCTTCGAAGATCTCCATGACGTCCTTCGTGACCTTGCGATGCACCAGAAGCTCGCCCTCGTGCTCCGCGCCGTCGAAGTCCACATACAGGATGTGCACGTAACGAAGGTCCGTTATCCGCACCGGCGCGTCCTTGGGATCCTCCGGAAAGCTCATGCCGATGACGCGCTTCTGAAGCGCCTCGGTCGGCGCGCAGTACCAGAAGCCCGGATTCGTCTTTGACTCCTTCACGTCCTCGCCGCGGTACGGATTCGGCGTCGGTGTGGGCTCCGGCGTCGGTTCCGGCGTCGGGGTCGGCACGGGCGTCGGCGTCGGCACGGGACCGAGCGACACGGGCACTTCCGTTTCCGGCGCAAGGACCGTGTCTGCCTCAACGACCGGTTCCGGGGTCGGCGTCCGAACGTCCGAAACGGCGGTCGCCGCTTCGGTCTTCGACGGTTCCGCTGCCGTTTCCGGCGGATTCGGTTGTACGGTGCAGGCTGCCGTCAGCAGCACGCACAGCAGCAGGAGAAGGCGTTTCATAAATGTCAGTATACCGCAGATTCCGGCGCTTGTACAGTGCTTTTTTCATATAAAAAACAGCCGTGCTGCGCGCACGGCTGCCCGTTCGGGGATTTGCTATTTCAATTCGAGCTTCTTAAGCTGCTGTCTTGCGAGGCGCTCTCTTCTGCGCTGACCGCTGACGACGACATAGACCATCATGATGATCGTGATGACGTACGGGATCGCCGAGGTCAGGTCGGCGTCGACGAGCTTCGAGCTCTGCAGCTGCAGACCGATCGCGTCGAAGAAGCCGAACATCAGCGCGGCAAGGAAGACCTTGACCGGGTTCGCCCCGCCGAAGATGACGCAGGCAAACGCGATATAGCCGCGCCCCGCGACCATGCGCTGTCCGAACTGTCCGTTCAGGTTTCCGAGCGACAGATGCGCACCCGCAAGCCCGCAGAACACGCCGCACAGGATCGAAGCGATCCACTTCATCTTTTCGGGGTCCTTGCCGGCGGTGCGCAGCGTTTCGGGCGATTCACCGGACGCGCGGATCCAGAAGCCCATCGGCGTGCGGTACACGAACAGCCACATCAGTGCAACGAATCCCCAGGTGAGGTAAACGAACAGGCTGTGTCCGCTGAGAATGCTCCCGAAAAACGGGATATCCTTGATGAGCGGGATCGCAATGTTGTGGAGATGCGGCGCGTTGGAAATGCCCGCCGAATCGAACAGCGACCGCGAGAGGTACACCGTGATGCCCATCGCAAACGTGTTCAGCGCGCAGCCGATGATGAACTCGTCAGATCTCAGCTTGACCGTGAACAGTGCGAAGAACAGACCGACCAGCACGCCCAGGACGATCGCCGCGAAGATGCCGAGCACGGCGCTTGCAAGCGCGGTGGAAACCGCCGCCGCGGTGAACGCGCCCATCAGAATCATGCCGTCCATACCGATGTTCATGATGCCCGCGTGCTCGGTCATGAGCCCGCCGAGCGCCGCCAGCGCGACCGGCGTTGCGCTTCTCAGCATCTGGTTCAGGGTGCTTGAGGCAACCGTCAGAAAACTCGACCAGCCGTTGTTATTCATGCGCGGCGCCTCCTTCCATGCGTTTTGCGATCTCCCGCTTGGCGGCGCGCGTCTCCCTTGCCTGATGGATCGCAGCGCGGACGCCCTTTTCGCCCGCCATGCAGAAGATGACCGCCGTCTGGATGATCCAGTAGATCTGGATCGGCACGCCGACGGTGTCCTCCATGTAGATCGCGCCCCAGCGGAGAATCGCGAAGATCAGGGAGATGATGATCGTCGGGACCGGCATGTACTGTGCGATCATCGCAACCATCAGCCCTTCAAAGTAGTATTCGTTCGAGATCGACGACTGGTACTTGCCGGCGGCGCCGTATACGCGGAACATGCCCGTAAGACCGCACATCATGCCGGAAACGACCATCGCAATGATCACGATCCGGTCCGCCTTGAGTCCCGCAAACCGCGCAAACCGCGGATTGTCGCCGACGAGACGCATCTCATAGCCCTTGGTCGTCTTCTGCAGAACGTACCATACGAGGAACGTCAGCACCGCAGAGACGAGGATCGCGGTGGACAGGTTCGAGCTCGGGATCAGCTTTCCGAACATGAACGAACGGTCCAGCGGGGACGTGTCGCTGATCACGCGCGGGTTCGGGTTCTTCCACGGACCTTTGGAAAAATAGCCGCAAAGATACACCGCGACCGAGTTCAGCATGATCGTGGTGATGACCTCGTTGACCTTCAGCTTGACCTTCAAAACGCCCGGAATGAACGCGTAGAACCCGCCGACGGCGATCGCGCCGAGCGCGGCGCACGGGACCGCGATCCACGGGGATGCGTCCTTCAGCCAGACGCCGATCTGTGCGGCAAACAGCGCGCCGAGGACCAGCTGTCCTTCGCCGCCGACGTTGAAGATGCCTGCCCGCGAACCCACGTCGCACGCAAGCCCGCACAGGCACAGCACCATGGCATACTCAAGCATGTTGCCGAAATACTGTTTCGAGGAGAACGAACCCCCGATCAGCGCGCCGAGCGCCTTTCCGGTGTCAAAGCCGGTGACCGTCAGGATCACCGTGCCGATCAGCAGCGCGACCGTGAGGCTGATCACCAGTGCGACCAGATAGCCGAAATCAAACTTCTGCCGAAGCTTTGCGAAGAAATCCTTCATGCCTTCTCCCCCTCTCCGGTGCCGGTCATGTAAAGACCGATCTCCTCTTTTGTGATCTCATCCGCTTTGAACTCGCCGGTGATCCTTCCTTCATACAGCGTGATAATGCGGTCCGAGAGGCGGAAGACCTCGTCCAGGTCCGCGGAGCTCAATAGGATCGCCGCGCCTTCGTTGCGCTTTTCGATGATGCGCGTGTGGAAGAACTCCATTGCGCCGATGTCCACGCCGCGCGTCGGCTGCGAGATCACCAGCACCGGCGTGTCGAAGCTGAATTCGCGCGCGACGACGACCTTCTGCATGTTGCCGCCGGACATTGAGCCGACCTCGGTGTGAATGCCCGCGCCGCGAATGTCGAATTTCTCGTAAAGCTCCTCGGCGTAGCGGTCGACGGTCGATCGCCGCTGATGGAAGCCGAACAGATTGAAGCGCTTTTCCTTCTGCCTGCCGGTCAGGAGGTTGTCCGCTACCGACGCGACCTTGTCGACGCCGGTCGAAAGCCAAGTCGGAGGCCAAGCGGTCTTAGGAAGACA
>JAZNHI010000059.1:0-15060 GCA_045576895.1 Clostridia bacterium
TGCGCCTCCCGCCCCCTCGTCAGAGGGAGGTCAATGCTTTCCTGCCGTGGCGGTCGTCAGACCGACGGAGGGGTAGTTCTGCGCCTCTCGCCCCCTCGTCAGAGGGAGGTCAATGCTTTCCTGCCGTGGCGGTCGTCAGACCGACGGAGGGGTAGTTCTGCGCCTCTCGCCCCCTCGTCAGAGGGAGGTCAATGTTACTGCAAAACCTCGCGGATACGGTCGATCACCGTGCCGTCGCGGTAGACGACGTCCGCGACGATCTTCTCGCCGAGACGCGGCTTGTCCGGCACGCCGCTCGTGCGTTCCGCAAGCGCTTTGAGCTCGTGAATGTCGACGACCTTGATCCCGGCGTCCCTGAGCCGCAACGCAAGCTCCCTGTCCTTCGGATTGACCGCGACGCCCTTTTGCGTCACGAGCACGTCGATCGTGCTGCCGGGCGTACTGATGCAGGTCACGCGGTCGGTGACGATCGGAAGCCTTGCGCGCGAAAGCGGCGCGATGATCATCGAAAGCTTTGCACCCGCCGCCGTGTCGCTGTGACCGCCCGAGCCGCCCATGATGCAGCCGTTCGAGTCGGTGTGCACGTTGACGTTGAAGTCCGTGTCAAGCTGCGTCGCGCCCAAAATCACGACGTCGAGCGAGTCGACGACCGCGGATTTACTGAACGGCGAGGCGTACTGCGTTGCGGAGATCTCGCAATGCTTCGGATTGCTGCGGATGGATTCGACCGCCTTCAAATCGAAGCACTGCACGTCCATCAGCGCGTCGAAGCAACCCTCGTTCAGCATGTCGACAAGGTATCCCGTGATGCCGCCCAAACCGAAGCTTCCGCGGATCTTTTCCTTCAGCATGACGTCCTTCAGGTATTTCGCCGCCGCCAGCGAAGCGCCGCCCGCGCCGGTCTGGAAGCTGAACCCGTCCTTCAGAAGTCCCGACGCTTTTATGACGTCGACCGCAGTCATCGCCATCGAAAGCCCGACCGGATCGCGCGTGATCTTGGTGGTGCCGGACACGATGCCCTTCGGATCGCCGATCGAATCGACGACGACCACCGCGTCCACGTCGGTCTCGGGGATCGACCAGTCGCAGAGCGGATAGGGGTGCAGCTCGTCCGTGATCGCCACGACGAACTTTGCGTGCTTTGCGTCCGGGATCGCATAGCCAAGGGATCCGCAGGCGGAGCGGCCGAACTTGCCGGTGCAGTTGCCCATCGGATCGCAGGCGGGCGCGGCGATAAACGCCACGTCGATCGGCGTTCTGCCGTTTTCGATATCGGCGGGTCGGCCGCCGTGCGTGCGGAACTGCACGGGGTTTTCCATGCCGCCCGCGGAGATGAAGCTGCCGAGTCCGGCGGACATGTAGTCCGTGAGAATGGTCGTCACCACGCCGTTTTTGATATGCTCTTTGAGCGGCGCGTGCGCGTCGAACAGCGAGCTTGCGTTCAGAGTGAGGTCGCGGATGCCGAGCTTTGCGATCTCGTCCATCACCATGTTCAGCACGTAGTCGCCGTTGCGGAGATGGTGGTGGAACGAAACGGTCATGCCGCTTTGAAGTCCGCTGTCGATGATCGCTTCACGAATGGATTGACGGATCTTATTCATCTTCGAGCCCTCCGAGTCCGAGCTGTTCTGCCGCCTCCAGCGTTTGCCGCGCGCGCTCCACGATCGGCTTGTCGATCATCTTGCCGCGCAGGGAGACCGCGCCTTTGCCCTGCAGCTTTCCGATGCGGATCGCCTCAAAGACGAGCTTTGCATACTCGATGTCCGCAGGCGACGGGCTGAATACCTCGTTGATCGTGCGCACGTGCCGCGGTGCAATCGCGCTCTTGCCGGTGAAGCCGAGGCTCTTTGCGTACTCCGCGTCGACGACGATGCCCTCGTCGTCGTTCACGTCGGTAAACGGCGTGTCATAGACGTCCACGCCCGCGGCTCTTGCCGCGCAGACGAGGCGCTTTCTTGCGTAGTCGATCTCGTTGCCCGCCTTGGTGCGCTTGCAGCGAAGGTCCGCCGTAAGGTCCTCGCCGCCCAGAAACAGCGCGGTCACGCGCGGGCAGGCGGAGGCGATCTCGAACGCGCGCTCCACACCGAGCGCCGTTTCGATCAGCGGGATCAGGCGGATCGTGCCGACCGGGATCCCCGACCGCGCTTCGACCTCCGCAATGTACGCGTCGAGCGTCCGCATATCCTCGGCGCTCGAAGCCTTCGGCGGCATGATGAGATCGGGCTTCAAGGGTACGATCGCGTTGAGATCGTCCTTCCAGTACGCGGTGTCGATCGCGTTGATGCGCACGGTGACCTCCACGCCGATAAAGCCCATTTCCCGGATCGCGTTCCGAACGAGCAGCCGCGCCGCGTCCTTTTCGTCCGGCGAAACGGCGTCCTCCAGATCCAGGATGATGCTGTCCGCGCCGAGCGCGTCGCCGTTGATGATCATGTTCGGCGCGTTGCCCGGCAAAAAGAGCATGCTTCTTCGCATATTCCCCTCCGTGATTTTTCCGGGGACACGTCCCCGTCGTTACTCTGTATTATAACGCCGGACGGAGAAACATTCAATACCCGGAATGCCGCAAAAACGGGACCGATTGCGGCGGAAGGATCCTCTGCGCCCGACGGAATTGCTTTCTGTACAGCTCCATGATAACACATGAATTGTGTAAAAATTACCGAAATAAGTTCACAATTCACTCGTTCGTTTACGAAAGGAAATTGTTCTTAAGAAGATTGATTAAAAAGACTGTTTCCTGAAAGAAGATCGTTCTTTCAGAAGATTGATAAGAAGACAGTCTTCTTTTATTCTTCTTCAATCAGATCCATATAATTACATCTATTTAATTATAATTATAATTATATCTTCTTAAAGAAGAATATTCTTCTTAAGAACGATCTTCTTCCGTTCCGTTTCGCGTTTTGCGGCATTCTGAATTGTGAAAAAATTACAGTAATTTTTGGAAGCATTTCTGTGCTATGCTGCAGGCAAGGAGGACGAAAACATGATCGAACGAAACGAAAACAGAGGATTGTTTACAAGAATATCGAACGCAGTGCTGCGGGATCCCGACATGAGCGCGGAGGAGCTGGGGCTCTATGCGTCGATGCTGTCGAGACCGGACAACTGGGAATTCTCCGAATACGTGCTGTCAAAGCAGTTCGGAACGACGACGCAGGAGATCCGCCGGATCCTGCTGTCGCTCGAACGGAAGGGCTATACCCGCGAACGACGGGGGCGATACGGTCCGGTGTGGGATCTGTTTGAGCGGCCCGAAAAGCCGCAGCCGGCGCCGCAGCCGAAACCGCCCGAACCCGCCGCAGCCCCGGCAGAGGAGCAGACGCTGACCAGGGAGGAGATCGGACAGCGGCTGATCGACCACGCGAACTACCTCCGCAAGCTCGCGGCGGAGCGCAAAGCGGCGGACGCGGCGAAGTAGATCGCTCGCACATGTCCGCAGGACAATTCACGACCGCAAGGTCAATTCATGCCGCGTGCAATTCATTTTGATGCGTTTTGCAAGGCACATGAATTGCGTTCATTGAGCAAGCACACGGACTGCCCCTCAGTCAGCGATCGCTGACAGCTCCCCTCACAAGGGGAGCTCGAATCGTACGCAACCAAAAGCCTTCCCCTTGATATGGGGAAGGCGGCGAGGCTTGCCGAGCCGGATGAGGAGTACACGCAGAAAAGCGGAACGCTTTTCGCGGATCCGTGAATTGCGTCTTCGACGCGTGCGGGAAACCGCGGCGGAGGATCCTTCCCCGGCGCATGGAATGGTAAAAACCCGTCGAAAGTCCGGGGAGAATTTGAAAATATACAGTAATTCCCCGTTGAGAAAACGCAAAAGGTGTATTATAATAGGTGCGCAAACCACAGCAGGAGGGTCACCCATGTCGTATTCCGGAAGAATGCAGCAAAATCATTCATACAGCGTCTTTTTCGCGCCGCGCGGACGCGACCGCATGTACGATCTCGGCATGCAGATCGCGCAGCTCTATCTCTCGCCGTTCGACAAGCTGATCGGCATCATCGGCGAAGCCGGTTCCGGCAAGAGCATGCTGATCAAGGGCATGTTCCCGGGTCTGGAGCTCACCAACGACGATGACGGCGTGAACGTGCGTCCGCTGCCGATCCTCGATCTCGAGGGCTCCGGCTTCTTCACCGCACACACCTATCACGTCGATATCCGCTTTGAAGCGGCGTTCACGCAGCTCGGCGTGCTTGCCGAGGCGATCCTCAACGCGATCCGGAAGGGCAAGCGCGTCATCGTCGAGCATTTCGACATGATCTTCCCGTTCCTGAACGAGCGCAATGCCGACCTGATGATCGGCGTCGGCGACGAGATCATCGTGTCCCGTCCGACCATCTTCGGACCGCTTCCGAGTGAGCTTCACGACAAGGTCGCAAAGTCGATCGTGTACCGCCGCATGGCGCACACCGCCGAGGACCTCTGCGAGATCTTTCTGCCGCCGGAGGAGTATGCCCGCGCGCGTCACCGCGACATCAAGCACGGCTTCCTGCTTGCGTTCGACGATCACGAGCCGAACGTCGATATCGACGAGCTTGAGCTGAAGGTCAGCACCGCGATCGCGTCCGATCTGCCGATCACCTATGTGGACGAGGGCCACGTGAAGATCGGCGACATCGTGCATCCCTGCACCGGTCCGCGCACGCACGTCGCTTCCACCGGCAAGGTCGACGAGTTCCGTCTTCTGCACCGCGTCGTGTTTGATCCGATTGAGCATTGCTGGCTGATCGCGGGCCGCGTCGGTCCCGGCATCGGCGGCGAGTCGATCGACGACGTCAACGACTTCAACCTTGACTGAGGCGACCGCCATGCAGTACAGGACGCTCGGAAACAGCGAATGGAAGGTCTCCGCAGTCGCGCTCGGCACGTGGGGGCTCGGCGGCGGCAGCGTGTGGTCGGATCACGATTCGACCGAGGCGGAGGCAAGGGACCTCCTTTCCGCCTGTAAGGATTACGGCATCAACTA
Organism: Clostridia bacterium; assembly: GCA_045576895.1. Classification (GTDB taxonomy): domain Bacteria; phylum Bacillota; class Clostridia; order Christensenellales; family CAG-138; genus UBA3792. The sequence continues at coordinate 4,983 of JAZNHI010000059.1, forward strand.
TATCGACACCGCGCCGGTCTACGGCACCGGCGAAAGCGAACGGCTCTTAGGCTGTGCGCTCAAAGGCCGCCGACACGATTTCATCCTGCAGACAAAATGCTCCCTGAACTGGCGGAACGAGGGCGGCAACTTCCACTATTCGCGCGACGGGTACACGGTCAACAACGACACGCGTCCGACCGCGATCGTCCGCGACGTCGAGGATTCTTTGAGACGCATGCAGACGGATTACCTCGATTCGGTGATCGTGCATTACGTTTGCAAGAGTTTTCCGGTCTCGGACACGGTCGAAGCGCTTGAACGCTTGAAGGAGCAGGGCAAGATCCGCGCGTACGGGCTAAGCAACAGCCAGCCTGCGGACCTCGAAGAATATCAGGCGAACGGCGGGCACGTCGACCTCGTGCAGGAGTTTTTCAGCATTCTGAGCCCGTTCCACGGCAGGGAATACTTCACCGCCTGCAGGCCGCACGGCACGACGTTTCAGACCTACGGCGTGCTCGAGGAGGGCTTTCTGACCTCGCCCGCGTTTATGGACCGCACGTTCGTGAAAACCGACATCCGTTCGCGCATCCCGTGGGTGCAGCCGGAGGTCAAGGCGGGGCTCAAAAAGGCGTTCGAAGCATGGGAGCCGATCCGCGCCGCGCACGGCTGCAGCTTTTCGCAGCTCTTTGAAGCGTGGGCGCTTGCGCAGTACGAAAACATGAGTCTATTGGTCGGCATGCGTAAGCCCAAAAACGTTGCGGACAATGCGGCGTGCCTCGACCTCACGCTTTCGCCCGAAGAGCTTGTCATCATGGAGGAAGCCGCAAAGCCCATTCAGGTGGAGGTTCTGGATAAATAACAAAACAGCGCAGTCTATTTCGCACCGATCGCCCTTTCGACCGGTGCGATTTTGTGGTATCATAAGGATGATGAAAGGGGGCGCAGACGCTTGCCGAAGCAGGAGAAACAGAAAAAACGCGGGTTTCGTTACGGAATGCTGTTGAAAGCGATCGCCGTCTTTCTTGTGCTGGAAGCGGGCGTCGTGCTGCTCGGCGTGTTTTGCTGCAATTACGACCGCGTGAAGGCGGATGCGGAAAACACCGTAACGGTCACGGCGGAACCCTCTCGGGTCGATTGCGTTGACCGTCCCCGCGCGGCGGATCGGATCGAGATCATTGAGGGCTGGGAGGAATACGCTTTGATCTGGCACGGCAGTTTTGCGAGACAGACCGGTCTGAACAGCCGCGCGCTTGAGAAGGAACTCGGAAAGGAAAAGGTCCTGACGCTGACCGTTGGGAACGAAGCAAAGCGGGACGGATCGTGGACCGTGCATACCGTCGTCGCGGTGAAGGGCGAAACGACGGACTATCTGACCGTTGAGCAGTACAACGCGTATCATAAATCCAACTGTCTCGTCGGAAACATCCTGCTTGCGATCTGGCAGGTTATTCTGCTCGGAATCTTCATTCCGCTGTGGGTCGTGCTCAGTCGGGTGTGAAACAATTTGAAATCGTTTTGCAGCTTTTCGTTGTAAAACAGACCGGGTTGTGGTATCATACTATATGTATTAAGGGTTACAGCAAGGTCAGCAGCAAGAACGGAGGAATGTATCATTATGCCGGAATTAAGTCGATTCGGAGGAATGGTAATCTATATGCTGTTCTGCGACATCGGACAGCATAATAAGCCGCATGTTCATGTGTATTACGGCGAGTATGAAGCTGCAATTGCGATCGACGGAGAGCTTCTGTCCGGCGCACTGCCGCGAAAGCAACTGCGGATCGTAACCGGCTGGCTTGCATTCCATGAGGAGGAAGCATATAAAGCTTGGAATCTTGCGGTGAAGGGCGAGCATTTTGAAAAGATCCCGCCGATGAATTGAGGTGATACGATGTTTATTGTAAACGATATCTGCTATGCCGGTAAAATGGAAAACGGCATCAGGATCACGGAGGTCAAGCCCGTACGCGGAGGGATCCTTCTCGTGACGTTCTCTACGGGGGAAAAGCGACTGTTTGACACGACTCTACTGAAAGGCGAGGCTTTCGAGCCGTTGAAACGGGAGGAGATCGTGAACCACCCGGTTCTGTTTCACGGTGTAATCACATGGAATAACGGGGAGATCGACATTGCGCCCGAAACGGTCTATCGGGACAGTTACGCGTACGAGAGCGAAGCAGTATAATCGAAGTATTGTAAGAACGGCAAGCGGTTTTACGCCTGCCGTTTTTTTGATGCTTCCCGCTTGTCCCACTGCGCCAGGATGACGCCGGCGGTGATGAGGATCGCGCCGAGGATACTCATCCAGGAGGGTACCTGCCCCAGCATGATCCACGCGACGAGCACCGTGACGAACGGCGAGGCGTAGAGGTAGTTGTTTGTGATGACGACGCCGAGCCGGTCGAACGCGATGTTCCACAGCGCGAAACAGACCGCGTTGCCGAACACGGCAAGGAAGATCCAGCTTATGAGCACCTTCGGCTGCGTAAAGAGCGGCTTCAGGTCCGGCATGCCGTCGACGGCGAGCATCAGCGGCACGGCGGTAACGAACGCCCAGAACATGACCCGCCGCGTGACCACAAAGCTGTCCATCCGCTCGGAATAGGGCTTGATCAGGATCGAATAGAACGCCCATGAAAGCCCCGCGCAGAGCGCCAGAAGATCGCCCAGGGGGCTCAGATGGAGGCGCAGACTGCCGTTCAGGATCACGAGCACGACGCCGACGACGGCGATCGCCGAGCCGATCCAGACAAGCCGGGAAAGGCGTTCCCCGGTGCGCTTCAGAAGCTTTGCAAGGATGACCGTAAACAGCGGGGTCAGCGAAATGATGATCGAAACGCTTGCGGTCTGATCCCCCGAAACCGCGATCGCGGTGTTCTGAAAATAGAAGTATACGCTTCCGCCGGTGACGCCGAGCAGCACGAACATCAGCTCGTCCTTCCACGGGAGCCGGACAAACTTCGGACGCATGCAAAGCAGTACGACGTAAGCGAGCGCCATGCGGATCGGCGCGATCTGCACCGCGGTGAAGCCCGCGTCCAGAAGATTCTGCGTCACCACGTAGCAGCTTCCCCAGACCGCAACGGAGAACAGCGCAAACAGATGCGCCCAAACGGCGGGGAGCTGTTTTTTGCCTGTCGGTTGAATCTGTTCCATACTGCCTCCTGCGGGATTCCGCGTCCGAACGCGATTATAGCACAGCGGATGCGGTTCGTAAACAGGAACCGGATAATATACGATCGCCTGAAAGCGGGAATCGGGCTTGCGTATTGCACCCGAATGTACTATAATAAATACGGTATAAACTGCCCGATTGCGGGTAAATCGCTTTTCGGAGGAACCTATGACGCACATCCTGTTGGAAAAGAAGGGCAACGTTGCAATCGCTTTGATCGATCGCCCGAAGGCGCTCAACGCGCTGAACTCCGAAGTCCTCAATGATCTGAATACGCTTGTCGACACCGTGAATGCCGACCCCGAGATCCGCGTGCTGATTTTAACCGGCAGCGGCGAAAAGGCGTTCGTCGCGGGCGCGGACATCGGCGAGATGTCTTCGCTCAGCAAGGCGGAGGGCGAAGCGTTCGGCAAGAAGGGCAACGACGTGTTCCGTAAGCTGGAAACGCTTCCGATCCCGACGATTGCGGCGGTCAACGGCTACGCGTTGGGCGGCGGCTGCGAGCTTTCGATGGCGTGCGATATCCGCATTGCAAGCGACACGGCGGTGTTCGGGCAGCCCGAAACGGGACTCGGCATTACGCCGGGCTTCGGCGGCACGCAGCGGCTTGCGCGTCTGATCGGACCGGGCATGGCAAAGCAGCTGATCTATTCCGCACGCAACATCAAGGCGGACGAAGCACTGCGCATCGGACTGGTCAACGCGGTCTATCCCGCGGAGGAACTGATGGCGGCGGCGGAAAAGCTCGCGGAGACGATCGCAAGGAACGCGCCGATCGCGGTGCGCGCCTGCAAACAGGCGATCAACGAAGGGCTCGAGAAGCCGATGGACGAGGCGATCGTGCTCGAAGAAAAGCTGTTCGGCAGCTGCTTCGAGACCGAGGACCAGAAGGAAGGTATGGGCGCGTTCCTCGAAAAGCGCAAGCACGAGCCATACCGGAACCGGTAAGCGGGAACAACCCTCCCGTCAGCCTGCGGCTGCCACCCTCCCTTACACAGGGAGGGCAAGATCGTGCGAATGATGCAGGGGAGGCCGACCCCGACCTCCCGCCAAAGGGAAACCACGGACAGACGTCCGGACATCTATACAAAAATCAATTCAGGAGGAAACAAACATGAAGGTTGCTATTTTCGGCGCAGGAACAATGGGCAGCGGGATCGCGCAGGTCTTTGCCGCAAACGGACACACGGCGCTTCTGTACGCGACGAGCGTGGAGAGCGCGCAGCGGCATAAGGACAAGCTTGCGGCGTCCCTCAATAAGCGCGTTGCGAAGGGCAAGATGACGCAGGAAGCGGCGGACGATCTCATGAGCCGCATCGTCGTGGACGAAGTCGCGGCGGCGGCGGACGCGGACCTCGTGATCGAGTGCGTTGCGGAGAACATGGCGGTCAAGAAGGAGCTCCTTGCGCGTCTCGACACGCTCTGCAAGGAGGACGCGGTCTTTGCGACGAACACCTCCTCGCTGTCGATCACCGAAATGGCGAAGGGTCTGATGCACCCGATGGTGGGTCTGCACTTCTTCAACCCGGTCCCGGTCATGAAGCTCGTCGAGGTCATTGCGGGCGCGAACACGTCTGTTGAGCTCGTCGAATGGGCAAAGAACCTCTGCGTCGAGATCGGCAAGACGCCGGTCGTCGTCAACGAGGCGCCGGGCTTTGTGGTCAACAAGATCCTGATCCCGTACTGCAACGAGGGCGTCTGCGTGCTGCAGGAAGGCGTTGCGAGCGCGGAGGATATCGACATTGCGATGCAGCTCGGCTGCAACCATCCGATGGGACCGCTGCATCTCGGCGACCTCATTGGCTGGGACGTCGTGCTGAACATCATGGACGTGCTCTACAACGAGACGCATGATTCTAAGTACCGCGCAAACGTGCTGATCCGGAAGATGGTCCGCGCGGGCAAGCTCGGCATCAAGACCGGTGAAGGCTTCTTCAAGTACACGAAGTAAACATAAAGGAGAAATCAGAATGGATTTTCGTCTGACGAAGGAACAGCTGCTGGTTCGCAAGATGGTTCGCGAATTCGCAGAAAACGAAGTGAAGCCGATCGCGTCCGAGATCGACGAGGAAGAGCGCTTCCCGGCGGAGACCGTCGAAAAGATGGCGAAGCTCGGCATGATGGGCATCTACTTCCCGAAGCAGTACGGCGGCGCGGGCGGCGACGTGCTGAGCTACGCGATCACGGTCGAGGAGCTTGCGAAGGTCTGCGGCACCACCGCGGTCATCGTCTCCGCGCACACCTCCCTGTGCTGCGCGCCGATCTTCGAGAACGGCACCGAGGAACAGAAGATGAAGTACCTGCCGGATCTGCTTTCCGGCAGAAAGCTCGGCGCATTCGGTTTGACCGAGCCGAACGCCGGCACCGACGCCTCCGGTCAGCAGACGACCGCCGTGCTCGACGGCGATCATTACGTTCTGAACGGATCGAAGTGCTTCATCACGAACGGCAGCGTCGCGGACGTGTTCGTGGTGTTCGCCATGACCGACCCGAAGATGGGCAACCGCGGCATCTCCGCGTTCATCGTGGAAAAGGGCTTTCCGGGCTTCTCCCAGGGCAAGCATGAAAAGAAGATGGGCATCCGCGGCAGCTCGACCTGCGACCTGATCTTCGAGGACTGCATCGTTCCGAAGGAGAACCTCCTGGGCAAAGAGGGCGCGGGCTTCAAGATCGCAATGGCAACGCTCGACGGCGGCAGAATCGGCATTGCGGCGCAGGCGCTGGGCATCGGCGAGGGCGCGATCGAAGAGGCGATCAAGTACACGAAGGAGCGCGTGCAGTTCAAAAAGCGCATCAGCTCGTTCCAGAACACGCAGTTTCAGCTTGCCGACATGCACACCCGCATGCAGGCGGCGCAGTTCCTGGTCTATAACGCCGCCATGAAGAAGCAGGCGCACGAGCGCTGCAGCATGGAAGCCGCGATGGCGAAGCTGTTCGCCGCGGAAGCCGCGTCCGACGTAACGCGCCGCGCCGTGCAGTTGTTCGGCGGCTACGGCTATACCCGTGAATATCCCGTGGAGCGCATGATGCGCGACGCGAAGATCACCGAGATCTACGAGGGCACGAGCGAGGTCCAGCGCATGGTCATCGCCGCAAACCTCGGCGTGAAGTAAGAAGGAGGGCAGAGAACATGAAGATTTTTGTTACCGTAAAGCAGGTTCCCGATACCTCCGGAACGGTCGCCGTCAATCCGGACGGCACGCTGGACCGCGCGTCCATGCAGACCATCATCAATCCCGACGATATGAACGCGGTCGAAGCCGCGCTGACTTTGAAAGACGAGCTCGGCTGTAAGGTCGTGGCGTTCACGATGGGACCGCCGCCCGCAGAGGGCATGCTCCGCGAGCTCATGGCAATGGGCGTGGACGAGGGCGTTCTCATCACCGCGCGCGAGTTCGGCGGCTCCGACACCTACGCGACGAGCCAGATCATCGCGGCGGCGATCGACACCTACGGCGTCGAGCCCGAGGACATCATCCTTGCGGGACGTCAGGCGATCGACGGCGACACCGCGCAGGTCGGTCCGCAGATCGCGGAGAAGCTGCATCTGCCGCAGGTCACCTATGCGGGCGAGATCCAAAAGGACGGCGACGTGCTGACCGTAAAGCGCATCTTAGAGGACGGCTACATGACGGTCAAGGTGCACACGCCCTGCATGATCACCTGCATCAAGGAGCTCAATAAACCGCGCTACATGAACATCGGCGGCATCTTCGAGTGCTACGAAAAGCAGGTCGTCACCATGACGTACGACACGCTGAAGGATCATCCGCTGATCGACAAGAGCACGATCGGACTTCTGGGTTCTCCCACGAACATCCTGACGTCGTTCACGCCGCCGCAAAAGGGCGCGGGCATGATGCTTCCGGGCGACGGAAAGGAAACCACCGACAAGCTCGCGGGCATCCTTGCCGCGAAGCACATCATTTAAGGAAGGGGGAACGGAATCATGTTTAACAGCAGCGAAATCGAAGCCTTCAAGAACGTCTGGGTCTTCTGCGAACAGCGCGATGGCGTTATGATGCCGACCACCTTCGAACTGATCAGCGAGGGCAGGAAGCTTGCCGACGAGCTCGGCGTGGAGCTTTGCGGCGTCCTGCTCGGTGAAAACGTCGACGGCATTGCAAAGGAGCTCGGGCTTTACGGCGCGGACAAGGTCTATGTCTATGATAGCCCGCTTCTCAAAACGTTCACCACCGACGCGTACACCAAGGTCATCGTCGACGCGGTCGAGGCATTCAAGCCGGAGATCCTGCTCTTCGGCGCATCCACGATCGGACGCGATCTCGCGCCGCGCTGCGCGGCAAGACTGCACACCGGTCTCTGCGCGGACTGCACGCACCTCGACATCGACCTCAATAACTACCAGCAGTTCCTGCGTGAAGCGTCCACGCTTCCCGAGGACCGCATCGAGCGCACGAAGAGCGTCCGTCTCGCGGGCGCGGATCACTCCGTTGCGCGCGACCTCAAGATGACCCGTCCGGCGTTCGGCGGTCACCTGATGGCGTCCATCATCTGCCCGCGCTTCCGTCCCGCAATGGCGACGGTGCGCCCCGGCGTCATGAAGAAGCGCGAGAACCCGCGCGAGGTCGAACTCGTTCATCCCGCATTTGACCTGAAGCCGGAGGACATCAAGACCGAGGTCGTCGAGACCGTCAAGGCGGCGAAGAAGCTCGTCGATCTGATCGGCGCGGACTTCATCGTGTCCGTCGGCCGTGGTATCTCTAAGGACGTCGAAAAGGGTCTTGCCCTTGCCGAGGAGCTTGCAAACGAGCTCGGCGGCGTGGTCGGCGCGTCCCGTGCCTGCGTGGATGCGGGCTGGATCGGCGCGGATCATCAGGTCGGTCAGACCGGCAAGACGGTCCACCCGAAGGTGTATGTCGCGCTCGGCATCTCCGGCGCGATCCAGCACAAGGCGGGCATGCAGGAATCCGAATGCATCATCGCCGTCAACAAGAACGAGACAGCGCCGATCTTCGAGTGCGCGGACTACGGCATCGTGGGCGACCTGTTCAAGGTCGTGCCCGAGCTCATTGAATCCATCCGCGCGGCGAAAGCGGCAAAATAAGTCCCAAAAACCGCAGTGATCCCGGGGGAGACTCCGGGATCGTTTTTGTATGAAGCGCGGGGGGAAAAGATCCTTCGGCGGCAAGCCGCCTCAGGATGACACAGCGGAAAGATGCGGCGTACGGATTCCGCCGTAACCGCCGGTCAATTCCTTTTGATGAATTGCGCAATGCACAGAACAATCCCCCTCAGTCCCCCCTTTACACAAGGGGGCAAGGGAGAGCGCAACCAAAGACCTTCCCCCTGATGTGGGGAAGAGATGGCGACGCGCGATGGTACGCGCGGGCAGCGTGCGATCTACCGCCGTAATGAAGCGAAGCGAAATGGAGCCTATGGAAGCGCGCGACGGCACCGCTGAAACGAAGCGTTAGCGGAGTGGTTACGGTCCCGCAGGGACCGGATGAGGGGGATACGCAGAAAAGCGGAATGCTTTTCACGGATCCGTGAATTGCCTTGCGGCGCATGGGGGAGGAGGGACCCGGCATAAAAAGAAAGGCGCTCCGCAGGATGCGAAGCGCCGGGGAAATGTCGAGAATCAGAACCCGAAGTAGCTGCCGAGGCGGCCGACTGCAACGCTTCCGCTTGCGCTGACGCCGGCGCGGAAGAACAGATAGCCGATCAGCAGGATCAGGCTCAGCGCGACAAAGCATACGCCGATGAAGATGAGGAAGCTTACGCGGCCGTTCTTTGCGTTCTTGCGAAGGGCGGTGTGCAGGATCATCGCCTGCGCCAGCATGGCGATCAGCGTAAACGGGATCACGAGATAGCCCCAGATCAGACCGAGGAGCATATTCAGCACAAAGATCAGCGTCAGCGGGATCGTCGAATACGCAACGGTGTTCAGGATGTTCATCAGACCGCGCTCGCTGCGGTGAATGACCTTTTCCAACAGGAAATACGCGCCGAACACCACGGCGTTCAGAAAGATTCCGATCAGGAATCCGAACAGCAGATGGAACCCGAAGTTGAAGACCGCGGAACCGAGCAGATAGGAACCCATGCTGCCGAGCTCGCTGCCGATCAGAGAGGAGAGCGCGGCACTGAAGATCTGCCGGAGGTTGATCGCATAGGCGAATGCAAAGATGAGAATGTTCGTGCCAATCAGCATCGTCCATTCAAGCGTGTTGCTTTCTCCCGCGACATGGACGCCCTCGTCGGGCTTTTTCGAGAAGAACGCCTTCAGCGTGTTCAGCAGATTTTTAAAGATGGCGGGCGTCGTTTTGACGGGAGCGGCAGGCGCTTCTTCGAACAGACCGTCGGGCACACGGCGGCCGGGAATGGGTGCGCCGCAGTTTCTGCAGAATACGGAATCATCGGGGATCTGCGCCCCGCAGGTGGGACAATACATGCTGTTTCTCCTTATCGTTCGGAATTTGCAAAGCCCCAAACCGGCACTTTACAGTATATACAGTATAGCACAAGCCGCAGAGCAATGCAACAGGATTCGGCGTTTTCTCACGAATGCCGCGAAAGAGACGACCCTGCGGAACTGTTTTTTTCCGGAAACGGAAAAAGTTCGTAATTTTGTAACATAGAATTCGTTTTTTTTTTGCAAATTGTGTTTATAATACTTTCTAATAATAGAAATACGGAACCTGTTCGGGGGGACGGTTAGGAGGCAGCAGTATGCATATCGTACTCGGTATTCTGATGATTCTGGCGGCGGCGGCTCTGGGCTTTTTCGGCTACATGATCGCCATGCGCGGCAAGTATGCGCTGATCACAAACTACGTCATGGAGAAGCACGCGGGCAAGGTGGACAGCCGCTATGCGCAGCGGGTCGGCTGGATCGAGATCTTCGCAGCCGTGTATTTCTTCATCTTCGGCATCCTGTCGCTGTTCCTGTCGAACGGC
>JAZNHI010000060.1:0-2136 GCA_045576895.1 Clostridia bacterium
TGCGCGTGGATCACGGTGCCGTTTACCGTGCCGTTCACGATGCAGATCTTCGCCGTGTTTCTTTCGCTGATCCTGCTCGGCGGGCGGAACGGCACGATCGCCGTCGTCGTCTATCTGCTGCTCGGCGCGATCGGGATCCCCGTGTTCTCCGGCGGCAAAGGCGGTTTTTCGGTGCTGATCGGACCGACGGGCGGGTACCTTTTCGGCATGCTGCTGATCGGCGCAGTGTACTGGATCGGCACAAAGCTGTTCGGCAAAAAACTGTGGGTCGAGGTCGCGCTGCTCATCGTGGGGCTATTACTGTGCTATGCTTTCGGCACGGTCTGGTTTTCGGCGCTGAACGCGGAGAAAGGCTTTTTCGCTTCGCTGCTCGTCTGCGTGGCGCCGTTCCTTCTGCCGGACGCCGCAAAGCTTGCGCTGGCGGTCATACTCGGGCGGAGGCTGCGCAAACGAATCGGTTCCGTGTGATCCGTAAAAACCAAACAACTGCGCCTGCGGGCGCTCTTTTTATAGATTGTTCATTTGCTTTCCGTGCGGTTCGGGCGTACAATGAAAATAAGGAGGGAAGCGCTATGCAGATCGTGGTTTTGGACGGATATTGCGTCAATCCGGGCGACGTGGACTGGAGCCCTTTGCGGAAGCTCGGAACGCTTTCGGTATACGACCGGACGCATCCGGATATGATCGCGCAGCGGCTTCGCGGCGCGGAGGCGGTCTTTGTCAACAAAGTGAAGCTGAACCGCGAGACCATTCTGAGCGCGCGGCAGTTAAAATTCATCGGCGTGCTTGCGACGGGCTATGACGTCGTCGACACAGCGGCGGCAAGGGAACGCGGGATCACCGTTGCGAACGTGCCCGCGTACAGCACGGAGGCGGTCGCGCAGCATGCGATCGCGCTTTTGCTGGCGCTGTGTCAGCATGTGGAATACCATTCCGCAAAGGTGCGGCAGGGTGCGTGGACCGCACAGCCGGATTTCGCATGGTGGGAGATCGCGCCGACGCTTCTGTCCGGAAAGACGATCGGCATCGTCGGCTGCGGACGCATCGGGTCCCGCGTTGCAAAGATCGCAGACGCTTTGGGCATGCGCGTGCTCGGCACGAACCCGCATGAAAGGCAGGGGTTCTTCGGAACGTTCGTTCCGCTCGACACGCTGCTTGCGGAATCGGATGTCATTTCCCTGCATTGTCCCGCAAAGGCGGACACGGTGGGCATGATCCGGAAGGACACGATCGCAAAGATGAAGGACGGCGCGATCCTGATCAATACGTCGCGCGGGAGCCTGATCTCCGAATCGGACGTTTGCGACGCGCTGCGATCCCATAAGCTTGCGGGCTATGCCGCGGATGTGGTCAGCGAGGAGCCGATCAAGCTCAAGAATCCGCTGATGAGCGCGCCGAACTGCATCATCACGTCGCACTATGCGTGGACGCCGAAGCCGATGCGACAGAAGATCATCGACGTATCGGCGGAGAATCTCAGGGCGTTCCTGTACGGATATCCGGTCAATGTTGTGAACTGAACGGAGTTCAAGCTATAACGGAGGGGTTCAAATGACGGTTGAGGAAATCAGAGCGGCGGCGGAACGGCGCGTTGCACAGATGAAGCCGGAGGAGTACGAACGGTATGCAGCGCAGGCGCGCGCGGATCTTGAACTGACGGAAACGAAGCTGTTCTATACGCTGAAGGGCGAGGAACGGAATCGGTTTTTGCGTGCACGGGAAAGGCTGACCGGAACGGGACATCGGGATCCGAAAACCATGTCGCTGCGCGAGCTGCGGGATCGGTACGGGGATCTTCCGGAAAACACGGTCTACGGCAGGAAGCCGCGCGTGATGAAAACGTGGATTTTCGTCCTGCTGTTCTTTGTCTGTCTGACGCATTGGATCCCCTTAGCCGTGATCGCTGAGCAGTCGAACAATCCGTGGTACGATATCCTTATGATGATTACCGCCATTATCTGGCTTTCCGTGCCGGGATTTCTTTTGATGATCGTCATTTCCGCGATCCGGAACCGTGTCGTGAAACGCAGGATCCTCACCAACAGCGCGGCGGCAATCGATCATCTTCGGCTTGAAGACGAAACGGTCCGTGTGATTGCAGATCAGATCCGGCAAAAACGCGAAGAAGTTGCGCAG